>NZ_JBFTHX010000036.1:0-63287 GCF_056394465.1 Variovorax sp. 10N432 | reverse complement strand
ATCGCGCTGGACGCCGGCATCAACGCGAATCTTCTGTTCACGTGGCGCCGCGCGCGGCGCAACTCGGCAGGGCAAACCCCGGAGCCGTCAACGCCCGTGCTGCTGCCGGTATCGATCGAGGGGCCGCAAGAAGTCGATGCCGTCGCGCCCACACCGGCGCTCGCGGCGGGTCGCCCCGCAACCGGTACGATCGAGATCGACATCGGAGGCGCTCGTGTGCGCCTTCGCGGTGTCGTCGATGACGCGACCGTCCGCTGCGTTCTGCAGTCGCTGCGCGGCGCCGCATGATCGGCGCGCCGCCCAACACGCGCGTGTGGATCGTCGCTGGCCGCACCGACATGCGCAAGGGCTTCGACGGCTTGGCCGCGATGGTGCAGACCGCTCTCGCGGCCAACCCGTTCTGCGGCCACGTCTTCGTCTTCCGCGGTCGACGCGGCGACATTCTCAAGGTGCTGTGGTTCGACGGTCAGGGACTGATGTTGTTGACCAAGCGCCTGGAGCGCGGTCGCTTCGTCTGGCCGCAAGCAACGTCTGGCAGCGTGTCGCTGACGCCCGCGCAGTTATCGATGCTGCTCGAAGGCATCGACTGGCGCATGCCGATGCGCACGCACGAGCCGGAACTCGCTGCCTGAACCACTGTATGAACTCGGCTCGGGGATGGCCCCGATGTCAAGGCGTGTTGAGCCGGGCACAGTAGATCCCTGTGACGACCACTTCGAACCCGCCCCAGACTGTCGATTCGCTGCTGCGCGTCGTCGAGGCGTACGAGGCGGAAGTGGCTCTCCTCAAGTTGATGATCGACAAGCTCAAGCTGCAGGTACTGCGGCGCGATCGCGCCCGGTTCGGAGCTTCCAGCGAACAGCTGGACAGCCCCCAGATCGCCCTGATCGAAGGCCAACCACTGGATGAACGCCTGGGGTCCAGGACGCCCCCGGAGAGGGACGCTGCCAGCGCGCCAGAATCCGATCGCAAGTTGCCGGCGCACCTGCCGCGCGACACGAAGACCTATCGCCCCRAGACGACCTCCGACCATCATGACGCGAACGGTCAGCAATGCGGCTGCATCGCTTGCGGTGGCCGACTGCGCCTCATCGGTCAGGACGTCTCCGAGCAGCTCGAGTACGTTCCTGCGCACTTCAAGGCGATTCGCCATGTCCGGCCGAAGCTCGCGTGCGTGGCCTGCGAGACGATCTTCCAGGCCGCCGCGCCGAGCCGGCCGGTCGCGCGTGGCGTTGCCGGGCCGGGGCTCCTTGCGCATGTCATGGTCTCGAAGTATTGCGACCACATTCCCCTGTACCGGCAGAGCGGCATCTACGCTCGCGACGGCGTGTTCATCGATCGCTCCACGATGGTCGGATGGGTCGACCAGGGCGATGAATTGCTCGACCCGCTGGTGGCCGCACTTGGGCGCTACGCGCTGGCGGGTGCGAAGGTGCATGCCGACGACACACCGGTGGGCGTCCTCGACCCGGGACGCGGGCGCACCAAGACAGGACGGCTGTGGGTCTACGTGAGAGACGATCGCCCGGCCGCGAGCCAGGATGCACCGGCTGTCTGGTTCCAATACTCGCCTGATCGCAAGGGCGAGCATCCGCAGGCCCACCTCAAGAACTTCACTGGCCTTCTGCAGGCCGACGCCTATGGCGGCTGGGGCAAGCTGTACGGCAGCGGTCGCGTCACGGAAGCCGCTTGCTGGGCTCACGCGAGACGACCGTGGTGGGATCTGCACCTGAGTCTGGGACGAGCGCCGGGCTCGGTCGCCGAGCAGGCGCTCAAGCGCATCGCTGCCTTGTACGCAGTCGAGGCCGACATCCGCGGCCAGCCGCCCGACGAGCGACGACGACAGCGCCAGGCACGCGCAGGCCCGTTGCTCGATGAGTTGCACGCCTGGCTGAGCGCCATGGTGGGCCGGGTGTCGGCGAAGTCGGAGATCGCCGCCGCCATCGGCTACTCGCTCACGCGCTGGAAGGCGTTGACGCGCTACGTTGACGACGGCCGCATCGAGATCGATAACAATGCTGCCGAGCGTGCGCTGCGCGGTGTCAGCCTCGGCCGCAAGAACTACCTCTTTATGGGATCGGACGCGGGAGGCGAACGCGCTGCGGCGATCTACAGCCTCGTGGAGACGGCCAAGATCAACGGGATCGATCCCGAGGCCTATCTGCGCGATGTGCTGACGCGCATCGCCGACCATCCCATCAACCGCATCGACGAGTTGCTGCCGTGGAACATCGGCCGACGCGCCGGCGACCAACGAGAAGCAGCCTGAGCATGGCGACCAAGGTACATCGGATCAAGACGTCCCCGGCAATCCTCCAGCTGCACATCGAGTTGCGCGGCACGAAGCCCAAGGTCTGGCGCCGCGTGCTGGTGCCCGAGACGATCACGTTGCTCAAGCTTCACCTGGTCATCCAGGCCGCGTTCGGATGGGGGCACTCGCACCTGCACGAGTTCATCGCCGGCGACGGCGAGCGCTATGGAACGCCCGATCCGATGTACGACGATCCTGGCTCGATCACCAGCGAGAGCACGCGACTGACCACCGCCCTGAACCGGTCGACGCTGAGCTATGTCTACGACTTCGGGGACTACTGGGACCACCGCATCAAGGTCGAGAAGAAGCTCGCACCGGATCCGCTGCTGCCCCTGCCGTTCTGCGTCGGCGGCGCCTGCGCGACACCGCCCGAGGACTGCGGCGGCATTCCAGGCTACGCCGACTTCGTCCAGGCCATGGCCGATCCCGCTGACCCGGAGCACGAGAACTTGGCCGAATGGATCGGCGTAGAGACCTGGGATCCCAAGGCGTTCGATTCCACCGAGGCCAACGACCGCTTAGCCGCGATCAAGCTCTGACGCTGCCATGGCGCGATCGACGAGGAATATCGAGACGTTGATCGCCGATGGAGGTGACATCAACATCGGCGCGCTGCCACCTCACGAGTGCGCTGCCACAGCGGCCGACGGCAGCAACTGCTTGGCCATGCTCGTGCGCCGTGATGGCGAGACCTTCAATGCGCTGCTCAAGCGCCTGGACAAGGCGATCGGGATGGCTTGGTCAGATGACCTCTTCATCGATGAAGTCAACGATGGCGAGAGCGATGCTGTAGTCGCTACGAGGTTCCATCGTCAAGAGGGCCTTGAGCGCTCGCTTACCGATCTGCGGGTCGACGCGGTTCTTCAGCAGCGGCCGGCGGGCGCGAGATCTCCTGCAAGGCCGCTTCGCCGCCCTTGTCGTACAGCTCCTTGCAGCGGTAGAAGCTGTCGCGCGAGTAGCCCATTACCCGGCAGGCCTGGCTGACGTTACCCAGCTGCTTGGCCAGCTCCAGAATGCCGACCTTGGCGCGAATGACTTTCTGTTCCTGTGTCATGGCGGACTCCTTCGATCTGGAGGCCGTGGTTCCGGCGACTACGGGCTTCGCCCTTCGCGCCGGGTTCGCGACCATGGAACCAAAGATAGACCACTGTCAGATTAAGTCCAGGCTAGTTCACATCACTGTCACGGCTTCGATCCTTGACGCGTTCGCCTCGACCGCGCGCGAACTCGATGTAGTGACGGTATGCGGTCTGCCTCCAATGGCTTGCTCGGGCCAAGTCGGCACTGACTGTTTGGATCGACACATTCCCGTCCACCGGCAGGCTCTCGCTACGCAACCGTCGCAAGATTCGCTCATCCGCCAGTAGCGGGGACTCCATCACCAATGTCGTTCCCAGAGCGTGACCCAGAACCGAAAACGCACGAACGATGCTCGCCCTAACGCTTGACTTCCGCAAGCCCGAATGGCCGGGCTGCAAGTGCAAAGTTCCCCGCGGGCGGCGCGAGAACACCTGGCGCAAATCGGCCTGCAGCACGTAGCCGTCACCCAGTGATACCCGGTCGTCGCGCGAAGAAGGATGGCGATGGCCAGCATGAACAGAAACAAGCCGGCGAGAAAGATGTCCTCGCGGCTGTACCAGCTGGGCGGAGCGATGAAGCGAGCCCACTTCACCCCGAACGTCAGTGTCGTCGCAACCAGTATGCAGACCGCCGGCGCCGCCCCCGCGCGGCATGCCAGGCCCAGGACCCACCGGTTCCACCGGGTTGCAGCCGTTCTCGCGTAGACAAATCGCTCCACAACAAACACGAAGAAATGAAATAGGCGTATCACGACATCCACTCTACCGGCTCCCCACACACAGCCGAGAAACGAGGAGGGCAGAGAGGTGGCAAGCATTCCCAAAGTAATTTACATGCAATCCGGCGCCATCAACCTCCAAACCCCTGCCCCTCCAACGGCACGCAGCAGGAGTCGGTCACGGTCCAGGGCCTGCTGGAGTCCAACGATGGGCAGGTCATCCGGTCAGCAGCGCTCAACGGGCACGGAATTCTTGTCCGACCCAGCTACATCCTCTACGACGACGTCGTTGCCGGCCGGCTAATACCGGTCCTGGACGAATGGGAGCTGCCCCGCCTCACCATCAATATCGCCTATCCGAGCCGCAAGCAATTGTCGGCGAAGGTTCGGTCGTTCATCAACTTCATGGCGGACGAGTTCGTCGCGAACGACTTCGAAAGGAAGTGGACAACGAGGATGTGAGTTGTCCACTTCCTCGGCGAAGGCGAGATCCACGCCCTCGTCGGGAACGGCCTCAGCCGGCGCGGTGAACCAGCTTGGTCTGGTCGATCCTGAACACGTCGCACAGCCAGTCGATCATCAGCTCCTGCCCGAGAGTCGGGTTGTCGTGCTGGCAATGCTCGGCGCCCGTTTCCTCTTCGGTCGTGAGGCGCAGCGTCGCATGCACCCCGTGGCGGGTCGCATACTCGTGAACCTTCTTCACTTCGTCCACGCCCAGCACGTCGTGGCCGCCGTGGATGATCAGGTAGGGGCAGCGCATCTTGTCCAGCACGCCGTCCAGCTTGAACGGCTTCGCGATCTCGGTGGCTTGCGCCATCGTCGCTGCGCCGAACACCCACTTGATATGACCGGCGAGCCCGTGGTCCTCGCTACGCGCTTTCCAGCGTTCGTGAATGTCCCAGATCGCGCCGTGAGAAATGCAAGCCGCGATGCGCGGCTCCATGGCCGCTGCCCGTGCCGCGTAGTAGCCGCCCAGGCTCGAGCCGCTGACGGCGATGCGGGAGGTGTCCACATCACCGCGCTGCTCTAGCCAGTCGATGCACTTGCCGACAGGCACTTCATAGTCGTGCCGGGTCACCAGGCCGTGGCGCCGCAGCGCGCCGCCCTGTCCGGGCCCGTCCACCAGCAACACCGAGATGCCGCGCTGGAGCGCGCCATGCCCGGTGATGAACCACAGTTCGTCCTTGAAGGAGTCGAGGCCGCCGACGGAGATCAGCACCGGTTGGCGATCGTCTCCGTTGGGCGAGCGGATGAAATAGGCGGGCAGCGACTTTCCCTCGTACGGAATCTCCACGATCTCCGCCTTGGGTGTGAGCTGCAGCAGGAACTTGCGGGAAGCCTGTTCGCATCGATCGAAGGTCGCAAGGCGACGCGGGTCGTCCGACTTCAGCCAGAACTCCGCTTCGCGATAGTAGTTCGCGGCGCGCAGCCAGCAGTTCATCGCCGTGCGCACATGCCGCAGCTGGATCGCCTCGTCGCCACGGCGATCGTTCCGCTCGGCGATGACCATCCACTCCTTCCACCAGCTTTCCGGATCGTTCGCGACGATCTTGCCGGCCGCCTGGAACACCTCGCTCACCGCGCCGCCGCCCTCCTGGGTTTCACCCAGGCCGCGCCGCAGCTGGTAGGAAAACCAGAAGTCGTCGTGCCAATGGTGCCAGCCGAACGGCTCGTAACTGGGCGGCTTCTTCTCGTAGCTCTGCATTCGCTTGGCTCCTCGTCAAGCCGCGGGCTTGATGTTGTGGTTCATGTTGAAAAAGTTGGTGGGATCCCACTGCGCCTTCAGGGCTGCGAGACGCGCGTAATTGCCGCCGAACGCGGCACGGACTCCGGGTTCGCCCTCGTCCTCGGTCAGGTAGTTGAGGTAGGCCCTGCCACCGGAGTACGGCAGCAGGCTGGCTTTGGCCGCATTCGCCCATGGAACGATGTTCTGCGGTGTTTCGTCCCACGCCAGAAGGCGATACGAGAAACCCGGCTGCCGCAGGCTGAACGCCGTCTGTGTTTCCGGCACGCCGACGACCCTTCCATGCATGAAGTGGTCCAGGGCGAAAGACCAGAAGGGTGAGGGCGGCGTCTCGCAGATGGCGACGATGCGGTCCACCACATCGCTGTTCGGTGGCCTGACGAAGCCTCGACGCGTGTAGGGCACACGGCGCGTCGGACGCGGCATCCGTTCGGGCGTCGTCTTGGCCATCTGCTGCGCCTCGAGATACGGCACGACGGCGATGGTGTCCGAGATCGGTGTGCCGAATCGCCGCATGGGCTCGACAGCCTTCTGCGCCTCTTGAAGCGGACCGCCGCAGCAGACGTGGACCGTGATGGCCGGTTCTTGCGTCTCCGAAAACTGCAGGATTCCTTTGCCGATCTCGATCGAAGCGTCGAGCGTGTCCGGTGCCGCCTGCATGAACTCTCCAAAGGCACGCACGACCTGGCGCAACTGGGACATCGGGTAGAGCAGCACGCCGGAAACGACCGGGCCGATGGGATGGAGGCGGTACTCCAGAGACGTGACGATGCCGAAATTCGCACCTGCGCCTCGAAGGGCCCAGAACAAGTCGGCGTTCTCGTTCGCAGCGGCACGCAGGAGGCGGCCGTCCGGGGTGACGACGTTCGCAGACACCAAGTTGTCGCAAAGGGCACCGTGCTGACCCATCAAGCGCCCCAGGCCGCCGCCAAGCGTCAGCCCCGCGATCCCGACGGACGGACACCCACCGAGCACCGTCGCGAGTCCATGTTGCACGGTCGCGCCGTCGACCATCCCACCCGTGAGGCCGGGTTCGGCGCGCAAGACTTTCGCCACGGGGTCGATGTCCAGCTTCTGCAGGCGGGTCAGGTTCAGCAGCACGCCGCCATCGGTCGCGGAATGCGCCGTGTGGCCGCCACCACGGATCGCGAGCGCCAGCCCATGCTCGCGGGCAAAGCGGACCGTCGCGGCAATGTCTTCGGGCCCTTGCGGCAAGACCACGAGGCCCGGCCGCTTGCCGACGAGCCCGAGGAAGTTGCCGATCGACGATTCATATCCCGCCTGCCCCGGCAGGATCGTCCGGCCCCGCAGCGAAGCCCCGAACCGGGCCACTTGCCCGCTCGCGATTGCTGCCACCGGCACCGGCTGGCTCGATGCGGAAGCCAGACCGTATCGCGCCGCCGCGGGCAACGCGGCTGCCGTGAGCGCGGTGGTCTTCAGGAATTTCCGGCGGTCCATTCCAGTCTCCTGTTACTGCGGCACGAAGCCGATGTTCTTGACCACCTGCCCCCAGGTGTCATAAGCGGCCAGGAACGTCTTTCCGAACTCTTCCGGCGTACCCGTGACGGGTTCATAGCCGAGGGTGTGCAGCTTCTCCTGGACGTCCGGCTTGCGGATCGCATCGTTGATGGCGACATTGAGCGCGCTGACGATCTGCGGCGGCGTTCCGGCGGGCGCGAAGATCCCGAAGAAACCGTGGACTTCATAGTTCGGCACGCCCGACTCCTTGAAGGTAGGAAGGTTGGGCGCTTCGGCCATCCGCCTGCCCGCGGAGGATGCCAAGGCCTTCAACCGGCCGTCCTTGGTGTAGGGAATCATCCCGGAGTAGGAGTCGAGCGCGAGGTCGATCTGCCCTGCGATCAGGTCGGTCGCGATCTGTCCAACGCCCTTGTACGGGATGTGGGTCAGCTTGACGCCTGTCCTGGACATCAACAGTTCCATCATGAGGTGCGGCAATCCGCCCTCACCGTTCGTGCCGAACGAATACTTGCCCGGGTCCTTGCGAGCCGCCGCAAGGAGGTCCTGGAGGGTATTCACCGGCAACTTCCCGTTCGCGAACAGGACCAGGTAGTTGGACGACACCTGGGCGACGGGCACGAAATCGCGGCGGACGTCATACGGCACGTTCTTGTAGGTGTGCGGCGCCACGGCAAACGCACCGAGTTGCCCCATGACCAATGTGTAGCCGTCGGGCGCGGAGCGAGCGACGGCCGTGATGCCGATCTGGCCCGATGCGCCCGCGCGGTTGTCCACCACCACCGGCTGGCGCAGGCTCGCGCCCAGCTTCTCCGCGATCAGTCGCGCCTGCGTGTCCGCGGCATTGCCCGCCGGATACGGCACGATGATCCGGATCGGTCGGTTGGGGAATGCCTGCGCATGCGCCAGCGCGCCCGCAAGCATCATGGCTCCGAACGCCACTGCGCCGGCCCAAGCGCGCACATGGTTGCGCACATGAGCCATGAAATCGATTCCCGGTTGCTTCGTCATCACATCACTCCTATGCCGCCATCGAAACAATCTTGCGCACGTCATCCGGGGTCCGGATGGGTACCGGATTGGTGTGCACCCACCTGTCCAGCATCGATTTGCTCGCGATCTCGTCGAAACGGTCTTCCATGAGGCCGACGTCACGGAGGCGGCGAGGCAAGCCGAGTTCGTCGATCAGCGCTGCGATTGCGTCGCCTGCTGCAACACCGGGCTGGCCGAGCGCTTCACTCAGCTCGGCCTGGCGGCCCGCCCCGGCCGCAGCGTTGTAGCGCAGCACGCTGGGCAGCGTCACGCAGGAGCAATAGCCATGGGGCACCCCCATCGAGCCGCCCAGCACATGGCCGATGCCATGGCTCGCGCCCATCGGGACGCCCGACCACATCGGAATCTGGGCCAGCCACATGCCGTTCTGGCACATGGCACGCGCATCGGCACAATCGGGTGCGGCCTTGCTTGCGCGCAGGCCTTTGGCCAGCATGGGCAGGGCGAGCAAGGCGCACGCGTCGGCCATCGCATTGCCCTGCAGCGAGCAGTACCCTTCCACCGCATGGTCCACGCAGCGGATGCCGGTGGACATCCACGTTTCCATCGGCGTGTGAAGCGCCAGATGCGGGTCCAGCACCACGCAATAGGGGATCAGGCCCGGGTGGCGAATGCCCTGCTTGAGCTTGCGAACCGGATCCGTGGAGCCGGCAGTCGGAGAGAACTCCCCGCCGGACAGCGTTGTCGGCACCGCGATGTGGCGAATCGTCGGGCCGCGGAAGTCGGGCGCCGTGAGCGCGCCGGTTTCCGGGTTGGAGCGAAGCAGGAACGGCTCGAAGGCGTCCAGGTCCGGCAAGTTGTGCTCGAGGCAAAGGCGAACAGTCTTGGTCGCATCGGTCACGGAACCGCCACCGACGCTCACCAGCAGATCGGCACCCGCGTCGCGAGCCGCTTTGGCGGCAAGCAGAACGGCGTCGCGCTGCACGTGTTGCGGGATGGCGTCGAAAAGGCCCGCGTAGCGCCCTCCCAGGCGGGTGCGCAGCTTGCCGATCTCGTCGGAATTCCGGTTCAAGCTCCCACTGACCACCAGGAAGACCCGTCGAGCGTCGATTCGCTCGACCTCTTCGGCGACAGCGTCGACGAATGGGGTTCCGAAGACGATGCGTTCCATCGCAGGAATCGACATGCGTCCCGAACGCAAGTGGGGTATTGCCGCCGCCATATCCTGGGTGCCCATCGCTTGTTCCTCGTTCAGTGTTCGCGGGAAGTAAGCCCGCAGTACGCCCAGTCTAGGGTCGGCACCTAGCAATACGTAGAATATGTTCCATTCGAACTTTTCATAGGTTGGGTTTCATGGATCTGCGGCAGATGCGTTCGTTCGTGGCCGTGGCACAGCAGGGCAGCCTGGTGACGGCGGGTCGCCTTCTTCAGTTGTCCCAGCCCGCCCTGAGCCACCAGATGCGCGCGTTGGAAGAGGAGTTCGGCACCCTCCTGCTCCTCAGGCATGCACGAGGCATCACATTGACCGCGGCCGGCGAAAAACTGCTTGCAGAGGCGCGCGCGATCGTGCGGCAGGTGGACCGGCTGCGTGCCACATTGGCAGCGGAGAGCCCCGAAGCGAGAGGCGAACTCGCCTTCGGCGGGCCGCCTTCGTTCGCCGAATCGCTCTTCCCCTCCGTCGTGCGGAAGTACCACGCGCTGCACCCCGAAGTGCTGCTGAAAATGACCGTCGAACTGACGGGCGAACTCGAGGTCCTGCTGCTGCGCGGCGACATGGACCTTTGCATACTCACCGACCCCGCACCGAACAAGAAGCTCTCCGTCACCCCGCTGGTCACCGAGGATCTGTACTTGGTGGGCCCGCCGGGCAGCCCCTTGCTCAGGCGCCGCGAACTGGACGCATCGGACCTGGCCGACATACCGCTCATCGTTGCCGGGAGCGGCAATTTCGTGCGCGCGCGGCTCGAGAAGCTTGCGCGTGAGGCGGCCGTGTCGCTGCGCATTGCCGCTGAAGTCAACAACCTCGGCGTCCCGTTGATCGGCCGGTTTGTGCGCGACGGGCTCGGCTATGCGCTGTTGACCAAGCGAGCCGTGACGGAAGAATTCGGCCCCAAGGAGATCGCGTTGGCGCGTCTCGCGGGCCTTTCGATGAATCGCGTCCTGGCGCGGCGTGCGGACGTGCCGCCCTCGACCGCGAGCCTCGAGATGATCAAGTTCATTCGAGAGGAAGCAAACGCTTTCGCGCGATAGCGCGCTATCGCGCTCACGCAGCTGGCCAGATGCTTGTCCACGGCGCGCAGCCGGCTCTCCACCATCCTGCTGCGGATCGATGCCACGAAGACCGCGCCGACCACCGCCCCCGACTTGTCGCGCACGGCGCGCCCGATGGCGGTCACGTCGGTGGCGGAGGATCCTTTGTCGATCGCAAAGCCGGATGTGCGAGTCTGAAGGACGCGCTGCCGCATGGTCTTTTCGCTGAGCCTGTAGCGGCGCATCTGGGGCGAAACGGCTTTCAGCACGATGTCGACTTCCGCATCCGGCAACACCGCGAGAATGGCCAACCCGCCGGCGCCCATCCCGAGGGGATGCCGGTCGCCCTCTCCCTGGGTCATCGTCTGGATGGCGAAATTGCCCGCGATGCGCGAGAGGCAGACCGACTCGAAACCACTGCGGCGCAACAGGAAGGCCATGTCGCCCGTCGATCGGGCGGGCGTCTCCAGCTCCCGGTAGGCAAGCTCGCGGAGGTTCGACTCGGGCAAAGCCGCCAGGCCGAGTTCATGCAGCAAGGGGCCCAGCCGGTAGCCATGCATGGCGGGTCCCTCACAAGCATTCTTTCCTGCACCAGCCGCTGGAGAAGGCGGTGAGTCGTGGACTTGTCCAGTGATGCCATCTCGGCGAGGTCGATCAGCCTGAGGTTTCGCACGTGACGCCGCGCAGCCGATCGCACTCGCGCTCGAGGGCCCCCGACCGAACACCGAGGGAATTCCCGTAGCAGGAAACAGCGCCTACTGACAGCCATTTGACAGCTTCATGCTCCGACCATCGATGCCCTGAGTGGGGATTCGGCCACTCAATTTCAAGGCTTCACATAACAGGAGACAAACGCATGAAGGTTTTTACTTTTGCTCGGACTGCGACGGCTGTCGCGAGTCTCGTCGTCTTGGGGCTCGCGGCATGTGGCGGCGGTGGCGATAACGCTCCGCTTTCCCCCCCGGCGGCGACCACCGGTCCGGTGGCAACTACCCCTCCGGCGGCGACTACCGCACCACCCGAAGTGCCAGCAGACCCATTGGCCAAAGCTCCGGCCGAGGTTCGCACGACCTGGTTTGGCATCAGCAACTGGCACTATCAAGTCGGCGAACTAGGCTTCATTCTCGATGGCGAGGTGGTCAACTCTGGAAGGTCCCCGACGCCGGCGGCGGTCACCAAAGCACTGACAGCGCTGAAATTGCGTGGCGGGGTTGATTTCTTCTTGGTCGGCCACGAGCACGGTGACCATGCCCTCCAAATTCCTGAATACGCGAAGCAGACAGGCAAGCCAATCTATGCACCTAAGGCTGTTTGCGCTGCGGTGACCTCTTATGGAAACCCTGAGAGCCAGTGCACACCGATTAACGGCGGCGAAACGCTCAAGATGAACGACTTCGTCACTGTGCGCGTCGTGAGATGGCTGCACAGTCTCGATTGCGACCAGATTGGTACGGGGTCCGAAGGGGTAGAGACCTTTGGGTTCTTGATTACGGTGCAGACTCCTGAAAAGGACAAGGTGTTGACCATCTATGCCTCGGACAGCGGGGCAGGCGGTCAGGACCTGTTCATTCCACGAGTCGTCGGCAAGGGAACTGCTGTGGAGAAAACTTACGGAGCGCCATTCACCAATCTCGCGGACGCTATTCGTGACGCGAATGTCAAGAACATTGACCTCTGGCAAGGCGGTCCTGAATCGCGCGTTGTGAATCAGGCGCGTGTACTAATGCCAGCCTTCAACATCAAGTACTTCCAGCCTCATCACCTCGGTACTCGCGCGACGTTGGTGGATGGCGTCAGCGTCGGCTTCAAGCTGGAGTACGGTCTGCACTTCCCCTACCTCCCGAGTGAAGTTCCGAAGTTGACCGCCTTCATGCAAAGTCAGGGGGTCGAGGCCCAGAACCCGTCGAACTACTTCGACGCTTGGATTCTGAACAAGGACGGCTTCAAGACCGCTGACAATACTGACGTGAAGGCGATGTATGGCCTCCCGGCTACCGGCCCAGGACCCGGCAAGCAAGGGCCCAACCCGCGGTCAGGCCAGCTCGAATGTCTTAACGATTGACGCACGCAAGGCTGCCGGAGTTCTGCTTTGCTTGTCGCATCCGACTTCGGCAGCCGATAATGCCCCTATTGCTTCGTTGAATCGCTGGCGGATAGTTCGCTGATTGTGCATGTGACCCAGAACTGCGTGGAGCGCTTTCATGTCTAGGCTGATGCCCCTCGAAGACCGGGGAGGCACAGTGACGCGCCGGAATGTCATGCGAATGCTGGCGGCTCCGCTGATGGTTGTATCCGGAGCAACCGGTTTTGAAGTATTGGCTCAATCGCGTGACCCGTCGCTGCTCGCTGCGGACTGCGTAATCCCAGCCAAGGCTGGGGGCGGTTTCGCCTTAACTTGCGAACTCGCTCGTGACGCATTGCAAGCGGTGCGGCCACTGCGCCCGCCGCTTGGTCAGCGGTTCCTTCCGGGGGGCATTGGTGCAGTCGCTTTTGACCGAATCGCGACTGGGGTACTGGGCGGTTCCGATACGCTGGTGGCCTTTTCGAGTGGGTCACTGCTCAATTTGGCGCAGGGTCGATTCGGGCCACACTCTCCTTCGATAGTGAAGTGGATTGCTCTGCTCGGAACAGACTACGGCGTCGTCGCGGTACAAAAGGACTCCCCCTTTAAGCGATTGCAGGACGTGGTCGTTGCATTGCGGCAGTCATCATCACGCGTGGTGTTTGGTGCTGGTGGCTCAGTTGGAAGCCAAGATTGGGTAAAGGCAGCACTACTAGTCCGTGCTGCGGGAGGCGACCATCGGTCGATGCGCTTTGTTTCGTTCGAGGGAGGCGGCGATGCCTTGAATGCACTTCAAGGGCGACACGTCGATGCCTTCGCGGGCGATGCAGCTGAAGCACTGAAGGCAATGGAGTCAGGAGTGTCAATTCGGATTCTCGCGGTGCTTTCTGAGAACCGCCTCGGGGGGGCCTTGGAGGGGGTACCTACGGCCCGCGAACAGGGCATTGATGTCGTTTGGCCAACGATTCGTGGAATCTACATTAGTGCAAATACACCCGATGCGGTCTCTGAAGCTTGGACGACTGCTTTTCGAGATGCAATGGCGGCCCCCGGTTACAGCGCCCTTCTCAGGAAGTACGGCCTGTATCCGTTTGCAGTGCCTGGTACAAGTCTCAATGCCTACGTGGACCAGAGGCTTTCGCAGTACCGAGAGCTAGCAGGAGAGCTTGGACTAAGACTCTGGGGAAAGTGATTCGTCGGGAGCGTCTTTGTAGGGCTCCTCGTGAGGAGGCGTCCAAGTGTTGTCATCCGGCCGCCCTTGCCGGCCTGGGCCACCAGACAATGGCGAGCAAGCCCTGCCCCGATTCTGGCGAGACTAGGCGCAACTCGCCCCCATGCCGCTGGGCGATTGACCGGACGATGGCCAGCCCTAAGCCGAAGCCATCCTTGCCAGCGCGTGCCCCGCGGCGGAAGCGTTGGCCCAGTACGGTACGTTCTTCCTCGCTGAGCCCCGGCCCGTTGTCTTCGACGTTCAGGCTCCACCCCATTTCATCGCTCGCAGCGAAAAGGGTAATGGTGCCCTTCGCTGGGTTGTAGGCAATGGCATTGGCCACCAGGTTGGTCAGGGCTTCGCGCAGTAGAGCCCGGTCGCCTATGGCGGACGCGCCTTCGACCGGCGGCTTGATGCCTAAGTCGAGTCGCTTGGCCCGAGCCTGCGGAAGGAGGTCCACGGCTACCTCGCGCAGAAGCGGTTCGAGCTCAAAGGACGATGCCGCCACGGCCACAGTGTCACTACGCCCAAGTGCCAACAGCTGTTGCGAGCTCCGTGTTGCCCGACCAATCTCCTGACTCAATGCGTCCAGCGTGCCACGCACCGTTGCCGGGTCGCGCTGGCGCAACCCATAGTCCACTTGCATCTGCAAGGTGGTGAGGTGAGTGCGCAACTGGTGCGAGGCATCGTCTAAAAACTGCCGCTGGAGCGCGACCAAGTCTTGTTTGCGCGCCATGTGGTGGTTCACGGCGGCCACCAGCGGTCGCACCTCGGTGGGCAACCCGGCATCTTCAATGCGTGTCAAATCTTCTGGCGCGCGTCCCTCTACCTCGCGAGCGAGCTTGGCCAGCGGACGTAGCGCGGCGTGGAGAACCAGGGCAGTTCCCAGCATCAGTACCGCAAGCACGAAGCCGTCGCGAAGCGCGGCGCTCCGTACGAAGCGCGCGGTAAATTCTTGGCGCGAGCGCGTGCTCTCGCCTACCTGAATCATCACGCTGCGGGCATGGGCGCCGGCCGGTGTGCGGTCCAACAATCGCTGGTAAGCCACAAGACGCACAGCTTCGCCAAAGTAGGTTGCATCGTAAAACGCCGGGGTCCCCATCGCGGGTTGAACGGGCGGCTCGGGCAGGTCAGCGCTACCCAACTCAACGAGGCCGTCCGAGGTGGCTACGCGGAAGAACACTTGGCCGCTGGCGGTGAGTTCGAAGAACTCAAACATGGTGTAGGGAAGTTCCACCGAAAGGCCGCCCGAGGCGGTGGAAATGTTGGCGTCGATGGATTTGAGCGCCCCAAACAGCGAGCGGTCATACGCGGCGTTGGCCGATTCCAAGGCGTCGTGCCGTGTCATCCACAGCTCGAAGCCGGTAACCAGCAGAAGCGCGGGAAGCATCAGTAGCGCCATACGCTGCCGCAAGCTTGCGCGGTGCAACCAATCAATCAAGCGGCGGCCTAGTTCAGGCACCTTGATTCAATCCGATTCCAGCACGTAGCCCAACCCGCGCAGGGTCACGATGCGCACGCCACTACCTTCCAGCCGCTTGCGCAGCCGATACACGACGACTTCGACGGACTCCGGATGCACGTCCTCCTCATCAGAGAACACGCGGTCGATGATTTGCTGTTTGGACAGTGGCTCGCCGCTTCGTTGCGCCAGCGCGCGCAGCGCCCCCAGCTCTCGTGGTGACAGCGGGAGCACCTTTCCCTTCAACATGAACTGCCTGCGCGCGCCGTCGTACGCCAGGGGACCGCAGGCCAGCCGCGGATGTTCCACACCGCGCGCACGCCGCACCAGCGCATGCAGTCGCGCCTCCAGCTCGGCCAGCGCGAAGGGCTTGGCCAGGAAGTCGTCAGCGCCGGCGTTGAGCGCTTCCACGCGCTCAGGCAGCGAGTCGCGCGCCGTCAGGATAAGGGCCGGCAGGCGTTGGTCGCGCTCGCGAAGGCGCTGAAGTACTCGATGACCGTCCATGCCAGGTAGGCCCAAGTCCAGCACTAAGGCATCGTGGTCGCGCTGCTGAAGCGCGCGGTCAGCCAGGCGGCCGTCATCCACCCATTCCACCTGGATGCCGGCGTCCTCCAACGCCTTGCAAAGCCAAGTGCCCAAGGTGTGTTCATCTTCGGCCAGCAGGATGCGCATGCAGCAAATGCTAACCGGTTGAGCCTGTTCAGTCGGGCTTGATGGCGGCTCGAGCAATGACCTTTTGCCAGCGGGCCTGCTCACTCGCAATGAACTGAGCAAACTGCTCGGGCGTGCCGCCAACCACTTCGGCCGCGTCGGCGCTAAGGCGTTCCATCGACTCCGGCGCCTTCACGGCGTTCATAGTCTCGGCCGAGAGCTTGGCCACGTTGGCCGGTGCTAAGTTGGCGGGCGCCAGCAGCCCGTACCACTGCGTCATCTCGAAGCCGGGAAAGCCTTGCTCGGCCACCGTGGGTACGTCAGGCAACTGGGTAAGGCGCTTAGAAGACCCGGTGGCAATGCATCGCAACTTGCCCGACTTGATAAAGGGAAGGACCGCGGCCGCGCCGATTGCCGAGGCGTCCAGTCGGCCGGCGAGCAGGTCTGTCATCATCGGGCCGGTGCCCCGATAGGGTACGTGCAGCATGTAAACGTCGGTCGTCATCTTCAAGTACTCGAAGGCCAGGTGGCCTGCGCTGCCATTGCCGGCCGAGCCGTAGCTGAGCTTGCCGGGTTTGGACTTCACATAGGCCAGGAATTCTTTGAGGTTCTTGGCGGGCACGTCCGGATGCACCACGTACAGGCTTGGAACCTTGGCCAGCAAGCTGATTGGCTTGAAGTCCTTGTTGGCGTTATAGGGTAGCTTGGCAAAGATGTACGGGTTGACGGCCAGCGTTCCGATATGGCCGAGGATGAGCGTGTGCTGGTCCTCAGCGCGGGCGACTTCCTGCATCGCGATGTTGCCGGCGGCGCCAGGCTTGTTGTCCACGTACACGCTCTGTCCAAGGGACTTCGTCAGCTCCGCAGCGGTCGACCGCGCGACGATTTCCGAGCTGCCGCCCGGCGCGAACGGCACCACGAAGCGGATTGACTTACTGGGCCAAGGGGCGTCAGCCCTTGCTAGCGCAGGCAGGAAGCCTCCCAGCGCGAGCGCACCGCCGGCCTGCAGCAGCTGCCGGCGGCCAGCGTCGACGTAGCCATTTGGGGGGATGAGGTTCATCTGTGTCTCCGCTTTTTTAAGATAACGAGCCATCCTGCCCGAACGTTCCTGTCAGAAAGCTGTCAACCGGAAACCGGTCGACACTAGAGGTCAATCGGGCTTCTGTCCTTCTTGGTCTGAGGATGCCGACCCGTCGGGTGGCGCTGCGGCCGCCGAAGGGTGCCGGTGAGCGTGCCAGCATCGACAGCCCTCATGGAGTCCCTGAGGGCGACGCGGCCCATTACCATCGATGAGAGACCGCCAAAAGTCCCCAGACCCTACCGGGCGCCCGAGGTACCGAAGAGGGGCGAGGCCTTGATTGCAACTCGTACACAGGAGGCGCGATGCCCAGAGGGGCATAGAACTCGTTGAGGACCAGGACTGGCACTCCGCGAAACGCAATGTCTAGCAATTCCCTACCACGGTCGTGCGTGGAGAGCGCCGTTGTCATGTGAGCCAGCCCTTTGTTTGCCAAGTTCACGACGAAGGCCAGCGCCGCCTCTGCATCTTCCTTCGGCCCGGGGTACGCGCGCAGCGCCGCTTGCACGGAAAGCCGACGCAGCGGTGAGAAATCGTCGATTCCGACGTCGTCTCGACGCTTTGAAGGTCCGCGCTCGGTTAGCTCGGTCGCGGTTCTGGCACCCAGTCCAAGAAATTCAAGCAGCGCCCGACAGTGCAGGACAGCGGCTTCGATAGCTCCGTTCGTGAATCCGGTGGCGAGCCCCTCGACAACTTGTTTGCCGTCGAAGTAGATTTCCATTGAGGGAACCTCTTTCCATGCTGAAACGTGCTGGAGCGCCAACTGCCCAATGGCAACAGCGTTCATCCTGTACGCGAGCAAGGCCAGCGTTTCTGCAGTCGGAGTGTTCATCTTTGGCCGTTCCTGGCCGGACTGTGCCACACACATAGCCACGCACAGCTTGTTCAGGTGGAAGCTCAAGCCTCAATGTCCACTAAGTAGCGCATCCAGCACGGCGGCGACGACGGGCGTGAACCAATCGGCCTGCGCCAATAGCCCAGGCTGTGACTTCAGCAGCTCAGCCTCGGGTGACCCGAAGAGGCGCTCAACCTCTTCGCCGTCGAGCCAAGCCGCGCTGCACTGCACTGCACTGCACTGCATGCAATAGTCGATTGCCACAGAAGCCACGGCCAGCCTTCCTTCGCTTCTACCGCGAGACCGATGGCTAGATCTGCCAGTTTCTCCACAAAAGAAGGGAGAAGGCGAAACCACCAATTGCCTGTGCGCGTCACTTTCGGTTACAAGTGATCACTCCCTAACTTTCGGCTGCTTGCCCCGCCTTCGTTGGAAACGCTCGTCGTCGATTCCTTGCGCGCACGTGCCCGGCGCATCGCCGCGGAGGGCCGATTCGTTTCCGTCGATGTCGAAGCCCATCCGGAGAAGGGTGATCAAATCTTCGCGGTCGGTGCTGTGCGCTCCGATGCCGCGGACGCCTTCAGCAGCGCCTGCTCGCCGGCCAAGGCGCTCTCGGTGACCGCTGCCTTGAACGGCTTTGCCCGCGAGAGCAGGGTGCTGCTCGGACACAACCTCCGGCGCCACGACCTTCCCTTGCTGCGGGACCAACTCCCGGAACTCGAATGCCTGCACTGGCCCCTGCTGGACACCCTCGAGCTGTCGGCCCTCGCATTTCCCAGCAATCCATACCATCGGCTGGTCAAAGGCTACAAGCTTCTGAGCGACGAGCGCAACAACCCCGCCAAGGATGCGCGGGTTGCGCTCAATGTGTTCGAAGAGGCCGTCGAAGCGCTCCTGGAAACCGACGAGCAGGAACCCTGGTGGTTGGCGCTCCTGCATTTCTTGCTTCGTGACGAGGAGGGCATGGCCACGTTGCTGTCTCAGGTCCGGGAGGAGACGGCGCCAACCAGCGAGGCTGCTGGATCCCTCGTCGCGAGTCGCTACGTCGACCGCTGCTGCGCCACGCGATTGCGGGATCTGACGGCCAGCGTTGCCAGTGCGGACAATGGCCAGGATCCCTGGTCGCTCGCATTTGCCCTCGGCTGGATCCGGGTCTCCGGCGGCAACTCGATCCTCCCTCATTGGGTTTTTCATGAACTGCCCGCGGTCCGCCAGTTGATCGCCGAGCTGCGGGAGATCGACTGCGGACAGCCCGACTGCCAGTACTGTCGCCTGAATCACCACCCCGAGTCGCTCCTGTCGATGCTGTTCGGCAAGCCGAGCTTTCGGGCGCAGCCGGCGGCGCCTGATGGCAGCTCCCTGCAACGCGCCATCGTCAGCGCCGGTCTGGTGCGCGAGAGCCTGCTGGCCGTGCTGCCGACCGGCGGGGGCAAGTCCATCTGCTACCAGCTCCCTGCGCTTGTCCACTATCGCCGCTCGGGACGATTGACCGTGGTCATCTCCCCGCTTCAGTCGCTGATGCGCGACCAGGTGGACAACCTCATGAAGGCCGACATCCAGTGTGCGGCCACGGTCAACGGGATGCTCACCCCCTTGGAGCGGCGGGATGTCCTCGATCGCATCCGCCTGGGCGACATCGGCATCGTGCTGGTCTCGCCCGAGCAGTTCAGAAGCCGAACCTTCGTGGAGGCGATACGCGTGCGGGAGATCGCCGCGTGGGTGTTCGACGAGGCCCATTGTCTTTCCAAGTGGGGCCACGATTTCCGAACGGACTACCTGTACGTTTCCCGCTTCATCCGAGAGCAGTTTCCGGGTCAGGCACCGGTCGCCTGCTTCACCGCCACCGCCAAGCCCGACGTCATCGAAGACCTGTGCAGCCACTTTCAGGAAAGCCTTCAGATCGAGCTGAGGACCTTCCTGGGTGGTCATGAGCGAACCAACCTGTCCTATGCGGTCGTGCCCACCTCGGGCGGAGAGAAACCGCAGCGCATCGTCGAACTGCTGCGTGATGGCCTGCGCCGGGAGGATGCGGCCGTGGTGTTCTGCGCCACCCGCAAGAACGCCGAGACCCTCGCCCAGATCGTTGCGCAACAAGGCATCTCCTGCGGCTGCTACCACGGGGGACTCACCGCAGACCTGCGCAAGGAGGCCCAGCGGCAGTTCCTCGACGGCGAGCTGCAGGTGATCGCGGCCACCAATGCCTTTGGCATGGGGGTGGACAAGCCCAACGTGCGCCTGGTCATTCACGCGGACATCCCTGGCTCCCTGGAGAACTACCTGCAGGAGGCGGGCAGGGCAGGGCGCGATGGCGAGGAAGCCCGGTGCGTCCTGCTGTTCGACCCGCAGGATGTGGAGACCCAGTTCAAGCTTTCCTCCAGCTCGCAGCTCTCGAAGCGGGATTTCAGCGGCCTGCTGCGCGCCCTGCGCGACCAAGCGAAGAAGCTCGGCAAGGACGAGATCGTGGTGTCGGCCAAGGAACTCCTTGCGCAGAGCAGCGGCACCGCCATCGATATCGACGCGCCAGACGCCTCCACCAAGGTGACCACCGCCATCGCCTGGCTCGAGCGAAACGACTTTCTCAAGCGCAACGAGAACGCGACCAAGGTGTTTCCCGCGAGCCTGCGGGTTGCCTCCCTGCAGGAAGCCAAGGACCGGATCGACAAGGCGAACCTGCCGGCCAGCAAGCAGCAGAAGTTCCTGTCCGTCGCGATCGCGCTGTTTCGCTCCGACACGCCGGAGGGCCTGAGCACCGACGAGCTCATGCTGGATGCCGGCATCCGACCGGAAGAGTGCTTTCGGATCGTCCACCAACTGGCCAAGCTCGGGATTCTCGTCAACGACCTCGGGCTAACGGTTCGCCTGATGCGCGGCGTTCGAGGTGCCTCGCCCATTCGGCTGGAATTCCTGTGCGCCCTGGAAAAGGAACTCCTGGACCTCATGTCGGAGCAGGCACCCGATGCCGATCAGGACGAATCGCACCAGCACCTGAATCTGAGGGCGGTCTGCACCGAACTGCGCACGCGACTCCAGGGAGGCGGCGAGACTGTGCAGGTGGATCCGACGCAGGTGCGGGCCTGCCTGCGATCAATGGCCGACGGGTTCGGCTCGGGCAATGACAAGCGCAGCATGATCCAGCTGCAGCCCCTGGGTGACGACACTCTGCGCGTGACCTTGCGCCGCTCGTGGGCCCAGATCCGCAGGATCTGCGAGCTGCGACGCGCCGTGGCGCAAGTCACGCTCGATCGCCTGCTTGCAGAGGTGCCCGAGGGCGTCAAAGGCGCCTGCATGGTGGAATGCAAGGCCCAGGCGCTGATCGACGCACTGAACGACGACCTGGTCCTGAAAACCCAGCTGCGGGAACCCGAGGTCGCTCTCGAAAATGCGCTCTTGTACCTGCACCAGACCCGGGTGCTCGAACTGGACAAGGGGCGCTCGGTGTTCCGCTCCGCGATGACCATCCAGA
Organism: Variovorax sp. 10N432; assembly: GCF_056394465.1. Taxonomy (NCBI): domain Bacteria; kingdom Pseudomonadati; phylum Pseudomonadota; class Betaproteobacteria; order Burkholderiales; family Comamonadaceae; genus Variovorax; species Variovorax sp. 10N432. Next base: position 41,951 of record NZ_JBFTHX010000036.1, on the reverse strand, counting down.
TGCAAGGCGAAACCTCCAGGCAGTTCACCGTGGCCGCCTTCGCGCCGCTGGAGGAGTTCTACAAGGAGCGGACCTTGCAGACCCATGTCATGCACGAGTACGCCAAGCTCGGCGCGGAAGATCCGGCCAAGGCGCAGGACCTGGTCAAGGCGTATTTCACGCTCCCGCACAAGCAGTTCATCAAGGAGTTCTTCCGCGGCCGCACGGACCTGCTGGAGCGCAAAACCACCGATGAGTCCTATCGGCGCATCGTCGACGATCTTCAGCACCCGGTGCAGGAGGCGCTCGTCACCCAAACGAAATCGGGCAATCACCTGGTGCTGGCGGGGCCCGGCTCAGGCAAGACACGCGTGATCGTGCACCGCATCGCCTACCTGTTGCGGGTGCTTCGCGTCAGCCCCGGCCGCATCATCGCGCTGGCTTACAACCGGAGCGCTGCGGTCCAGCTGCGCCGACGCCTCCAGGCCTTGGCCGGGGACGACGGCAGGGGAGTTCTGGTGATGACCTACCACGCCATGGCACTTCGCTTGACCGGCACCAGCCTGGCGGGGGCCGAGCGCGCGGCCAGCGCAGTCGACTTCAAGCAGATGCTCCAGGATGCGATAGATCTGCTCGAAGGCAGGAGTTCGGCTCTGACCGATGCGGACGAGATCCGTGATCGGCTGCTGCAGGGGTATGAATACATCTTCGTCGACGAGTATCAGGACATCGACGAGCAGCAGTACGCCCTGGTCAGCGCCTTGGCCGGCCGACGGCGTGTCGATGCGGACAGCAAGCTGAGCATCATGGCGGTCGGGGACGACGACCAAAACATCTACTCGTTCAAGGGCGCGAACGTCGAATTCATCCGACGCTTCCGGGCCGACTACGAAGGGGAGCTCACCTACCTGGTCGAGAACTTCCGCTCCACCCAGAACATCATCTCGGCGGCCAACCACGTGATCCAGCGCGGCACTGACCGAATGAAGGTCGATCATCCGATCCGGATCGACGCCCGGCGCAAAGACGATCCGCCCGGGGGGCGATGGGCCGAGGTGGACCCAGAGAGTCACGGAGCAGTGCGGCTCCTCACCAGCCCGACCAGCCCGAATCTTCAGGCCCAACTGGTCTATGCAGAGATCCAGCGCATCCGGCGCATCGATCCAACAGCAAAGCTGTCCGAGATCGCGGTGCTCTGTCGCACGCATGCTCCGCTGGAAAAGATGCGGGCCATCTGCGATGTCGAGGGGTTGCCCTGCGAGATCACGGGGCCTGAGGCGGCCAAGGGGCAGATCTCGCTCATGCGGACCCGCGAGGGTTGGGCACTTGCCCAAGCGCTTCGGCGGCGCCAGGTGCGCATGGTCCGACTGGGTGCGTTGCGCAAGCAGTTGAATCGCCAACGGCGCGCACAACCCCGAAACGCCGCGCTGCAGGACCTGCAGGAGATCGTCGAGGACTTTGCCTCGACGCTTCAGGCGGACATCGTCCCGGCGGCCGAAGTGCTGGAGCTTTTGTATGAGGCTGCCGGAGAGATGCGACGCGATGGCCGGGATAGCGCCATCAAGCTGACGACAGCGCACGCCGCCAAGGGCCTGGAGTTCGACCACGTCATCGTGATGGATTGTGCCGACTGGCGCTGGGACCATGAGGAGGAGAGGCGGCTGCTCTACGTTACCATGACACGCGCGCGCCAGACGCTCACCTTGATGCGGGCGGAAGGCGGGCGCAATCCCTATCTGGTCGATCTCGGGACAGTCGGCGGGGTGCAGGACTGTTTGCCGACCGCCCGACCTCAGCAACGCGCGGATCTCGAACGTCGGTGCATCATGCTCGGGGCAGCCAATATGGACATTGGGTTTGCCGGGCGAAGCCCGCCTTCCCATCCGGTCCATCGGGCGGTCGCGTCCCTACGTCCCGGGGATCCGGTTGAGCTGAGGGGGCGATTCGTTCATTCGCCTAGCGGACAAATCGTTGGGAGGCTGGCCGCGAGCGTCGATGAAGTCCCATTGCAAGGAGGCGCCGCCACGGTCGTGGCGATCATGGTGCGCACGCGATTCCAGACGTCCGAGAAGTACTGGCCCTCCTTGCAAGCGGATCTCTGGGAGACGCCGCTGGTGGAGGTCCGACTGGGCGCCTTGCGCATTCACGAAACCCGAACGGAAAGCCCTGAGCCAAGGGGCTGACAACCAAAGATTGGTACACATCTGAAGCGCCGCGCTCCGAGGCGTGCGCAGGCGTCAGAGCGACGGAAATTGGAGGTCGGGGTGATCGTCCTTTCCGTGTATGTATGGACCCTGCGCAATACTGTTCGGATAAGAAAATTTGATCCACAATGACCACCGTCGCAACGACGGAGTCGGGCATGCCACGAACCAAGGCGATCCTGGGCACTGGTGCAAGGTTGGCTGACTTTCTGAGCGCCAGTTTGCTGGCGCGAGTCGTGCCGGCTGAGGTGGTCAATGCAGTGTTGGACGCCCACGGCTGCAATTCGCAGCGCGTGCGCAGCTTTCCGGCGGTGGCAGGGACGTACTACTGCATGGCGCTGAGCCTTTATCCCGAGGCCGCCTACGAGGAGGTCTTCGCCGCTGTGTCGCAAGGGTTTGCCTGGGCCGCTGGCGCTGCGGATCCACCTCGGGTGACCAAGTCCTCGATCAGCGAGTTGCGCAGCAAGATCGGCGCGGCACCTTTGCAGGAATTGGTCGAGCGATGTTGCGTGCCACTGGCCGATGCTTTTACGCACCCTCACGCGTTCTATGCTGGGCTGAGGCTTGTCGCCATTGATGGGAGCTCCTTCGAATTGCCTGACGAGGCCGAGAACGCGGCGCATTTCGGTTACCCGGGCAGCAGCAGTGGGCACGCCGGCTACCCGCAGGCGCGATGCATGGTGCTGGTGGAGTGCGCCACGCATGCGATTCTGGGCGCCAACCTGGGACCCTTTCGCAGTGACGAGTGGGCGCTGTTCCAACGGCTGTTGCCCCTGCTGAAGCCGGGCATGCTCTGCATGGCCGACAGGGGGTTCAACGGCTTCGAGCACTGGCGCCAGGCGCAGGCCACCGGGGCACAACTGCTGTGGCGCTGCGTAGGAAACCGTCAACTGCCGGTGCATCGCATGCTGGAGGACGGCTCCTACCTGAGCGCCATCCACCCCATCCGTCTGGGTCGAAAGAAGGCGGCAGCCCAGGCCATAGCGGTGCGCGTCATCGAGTACGCCTTGCCGGGGCAGGAAGATTCGCAGCCACGCTACCGGCTCTTGACTACCCTGTTAGACCCGCTGGCTGCGCCGGCGCTGGAGCTGGCGGCGCTCTACAGCCAGCGCTGGGAGATCGAGGCTGTCTTTGACGAGCTCAAGACCCATCTGCGGCAGAACCGACGCGTGCTGCGCAGCAAGACCGCCGAGCTGGTGCGTCAGGAGTTCTACGGCTGGGTGCTGGCGCACTACGCGGTGCGCTGGCTGCTGCACCAGGGCGCCACACGACACCGACTGGCGCATGCCGAGCTGTCCTTCACGGGGCACGTACACCTACTTCGCCGCGCACAGCCCCACTCCGGGGCCTTTCCCCCCAGCGCACCCGAGACGCCGACGACGATGGTTCAATGAACTGCTCGACGCTTGCGGCCAAATCCGCGCCACCCGCACACTGAACAAGCGCTCGCCACGGATGGTCAAGCGGCGCCACTCGAGGTATGCCCCATTTGATCGCCGGGCAACGACCCGAGTGCCGATGGATTGCACGCCCGAAATCATTGATCCGCCTCCACCCCGATCCAAGTCATCAGACTCTCACATACCGTTTCGATTTAGAACCTTCATGCCATAACCGAACAGTATTGGGACCCTGCGCCTTTTGCAAGCTCTTTTCGGTGACGTCAAACGGTCTGCATGCATGTATACGGCTTGCCGGTGGGCGCGTCGAAACATGCCCGCAGCCTCGATGAGATCCGCACGCCCTGTCCTCAGTAAATTGACGGCTTGAGCCCGAAGGCGCAGCCGGCACGGAAAGCAGGCTTGTGGGCGTTGGTCCAACCAGTTCTGTCATCACTTCCTAAAGCTTGGCAAACCAGGTGCTGGGTGTGATTTCCCTCCCTGAATGAGATGAAGTACTTGTCCTAGACGGTTCAGTGCGCTACGGGGGCGCTCGGGCGATAAGGCGCGTCGCTGCTCAATAGGGCCTGGATCACCCGCGCATTCTTGTTTGCGAGCGCTACGGCCGCGCGGTTGTAGCCGCGCCGCGCTATCAGATCCTGCAGCCATCGACTCTGCACATCGGTCTTGCCGACCGCGTAGCGCAGCACCGACCTCGCGCCGTGGATCAGCAAGGTTCGAAGGTACTTGTCGCCTCGCTTGCTGATGCCCCTGAGCTGCGACTTGCCGCCGGACGAATGCTGTCGCGGTACCAACCCCAGCCAGGCTGACAGATGTCGGCCGTTCTTGAACTCCTTGGCCTCCCCGACCGAGGCCACCATGGCTGTCGCCGTGATCGTGCCGACGCCGTCAATGGCTGAGATCTTCCTGCACAGCGCCGACTGCTTCATGAACGCCCTAAGCCAGCTCTCGGCATGCTTGATGCGTTCCTCCAGCGCGTGAATCTGCTGCGAGATCTCTAGCACCATGGCCTGGCACACGCTCGTCACCTCGCCCTCGCACGCGCCCACGATCTTCGGGACCTCACGCTTGAATGCCTGGCGCGTCTGCGCGATCGAGACTCCTCTCTCGGCCAACAGTCCTCTGGCCTGATTGATCAGAGCCGTGCGCTGCTGGACCAGCAACTCGCGCACGCGATGCACCGCCTGGATATCCTGCTGCTCGACTGACTTCACGGTCACGAAGCTCATCGTCGGGCGGCTGGCGGCTTCGACGATTGCCTGGGCATCGTTGCGGTCGTTCTTGTTGGTCTTCACGAACGGTGTAACGTACTGCGGACTGACCAGCCGCACCTCGATCCCCATGGAACGGAAGCATCGCGCCCAGTGGTGCGCCGAGCCGCATGCCTCCATGGCGACGATGCGAGGACGCGATTCGCGAACCGTCTCCAGGAAGGCAGCGCGCATCACCTTGGCGACATACACCGTACGGCCCTGGCGGTCAGCGCCGTGAAGCTGGAAGACGCGCTTGGCCAAGTCCATGCCGAGAATCTCGATCTGCATGATGAACCTCCGGGACAACAACGGTTGATGAAGCCGCACAGTTTGCTATCGGGGTGGCGCAGGGTCCATCACAGTAGGTTGATACGGTTTGGTCTAGAAATTTCAATCCTGACAACGACTTACCAAACGCGGTTTCTGCGCAAGGTTTGCCATTCCATGCAGATTGACACGCTTTGGATTGCACAGCGCGTTCGATGCCGGTAGTGCGACGCGTGAGACCGGCTTCAACCCTCGACTGCCGCTCCTGAAGAGCCCCCCGGCCGCAGCAGCGCCGAGGCGTACGCGTCGATCCTGAAGCGGAAGGTCCCGCGGAAATTGATGTGCCCGAGGTGCACCGGCCCGATGCGGCGTAGCGATGCATCGTCGATGTCCATGCCGGCCGTGCGCATGCGCTCGACCGCATCGTTCATTCGACTGGTGTTCCAGGCCAGCACAATGTTCGTGAGCAATGCGTGGGAGCCGGAGATCGCTTTCATCTCGTCGCGCCGCCGCCCGCGTTCGGGCGCCACCTTGCCGGTGTAGACGGCACGCTGCAATTGATGCACCGACTCACCTCGACTCAGGAGCATGTGAATCTCGCGCCTGAAGTCGGGAATCGCCGCGTAGTCGCACAGGAAGATGCTGCGCAGCAAGCGGCCAAGATGCTCGGCCGCCTTGTACGCCGGGTCGCCCTGCGCGGCACTGCCGAGCAGGCGCAGCGCAACGTCGGCGCCGGTCTTGCCGATTCGGATGGACGCGACCACTCGCAGCAGTTCGTCCCAACCGGAGCAGATCGCCTTGCGCGACAGACGCTTGACCGTCGCGCGCTCGATGCTCTCTGGCACAGCAAAGCCCGGAGGCAAGTACAGCTTGCGCTCCGCGAGAGCTTGAAGGCGAGGGCAGAGATCGAAGCCGAGCAACTTCGCTACAGCCATGGCGCCGTTCGTGTACCCGTGCGTGTCTACGGCAAGGAGCGAAAGTCGGATGCGGTCATCACTGCGGTTGTGCCGCTCGACGCCTTCGATCGCTACGCCCGCCTGCCGCTCGTTGAGCACGATCGGCTGGTCGTAGACGATGCCCCAACTGTCCAGCACGTGGGTGTAGATGCCGGCTGCGTAGGTGCGGCGGCGCGGATCGGTGCGCGCGCTCCAGAGATGACGGGTGGCTTCCAGCGACATCATGTCGGCCGAATCCTTGGCGCCGTCGCCCCAGTGCGCGGCCAGTGGAACCCGGCCCTGGAACTCGACCACGCGCTCGTTGGCTCGCCGCAAGCGAGCCATGAGTCTCCAGCGCCCGCATCGCGACGGACACCCACGTCGTGTCCAGGCCGGGGATCATCGCTGCGACGCTCGCGAGCAGGGCGGCATACAGCGCGAGAGCAGTTCGGCGTTGGTTTCCGCCCGGTGGCCCAGGAGCGCCTCGCTGTAGTTGCACTGGGCATCGATCTCCAGCAGAAGCTCGGGGAGCTGCCACTCGTGCACCCCAAGCGATTTGAGGTAGCTGATCTTCTCCACGGTTTCGGCGAGCGTGGAAGGCCCGTGGCGCTTGGAAGGCGTCTGTATCCATTCGAGACGAGAGCAGCCGGCGCCAGGGCGCTGGCTATGGGCCGAATCAAGGCAACAACGCATCGTGGAAGGGGAGACTTCGCTGGTGATCGCGTTGCTGACGCTGGCTTCAATCGCGGCGAACGCGTCTCGCGCCCAGTCCTGAACACAGCGTTCGCCGGGAATCGGGATGCGGTGGTCATACAGCCAATGGCACGCCGACGTGACCAGTTCGTCGGCATGCGCGGCCTCGGCGGCGTGAAGTGCAAGCATGGCCACAAGGGCCGCTTCCGCGGGCGGATCGAGGTCCCTCAGACCGAGGTAGTCCCTCGCCCACTGCTGGTGCTCGTACAGCGTCGGGCGGCGCTCGTGGAGACTGCGTAGGCTCGCGATCGTCAGCGGCGGTGCGTGCAGGGCTTCGGCCACGTTCCGCCGCAGATTGCGCGGCAATACGGCAAAGCGGTCCATGAGGCGGCCGCACGCACGCAGGAACAGCAACTGCAGCGCGCCTGCGACCCGGCGGTCTGATCGGAACCGCTGGCGAACCGCCTCGACGTCACCAGTGCCGAGTTGGAAGAACTGCTGGAGGTCAAAGTCAGTCAGGCGACCCGGCAGGGTTTCCAGACCGACGAAGCGATGACATAGGTGGACATGACCGACCAAAGCAGGCTGTCGGCGGACTGTACATCGCCGTCGTTGGCCACTCTGGGGAAGCGTTCCAGACGGTGTGCCGCCGTGCCCAAACCCGCGCCAGCAAAGGCTCTCGGAGCAAACCGAATCTTGCTGCACGGACGACTACCCCGGGTTCTGATCCGCAGCAATGAACGCAACAAGGACGGGACAGGGACAGGGCGATGCGCTGGGCGCGGTGCGGCTGCCATCCCGGCAAAAACGTCGCGGCCTTCCCGGTGAGGGGGGCCGTACGGCCGCTATTCCGCTTCCCGCACTCGAAAGTAGCCGACGATGCAGCTGGCGTCCGGTACCGCGAGTTGAATGTGGGTTTGACGACGGATGGCAGAGGTGTCGACGACAGGCTTCCCCTGGGTAAAGGGGCCACGCACGGCCTGGTAGGCGGGAAGGCTTTGCTCCCGGCGACCTTCGTGCAGCAAGTTGAAGACGGCGCGATCCAGGTTTCGCAAGAGCATCTCCTCATCGTCGTCAGAGGCAGGCTTGTTGATGGGCATCTTCTTGCCCTTGGCATGCATCGCCTTCTGCAGGGCTTGGTGTGCGGTGAGGAACTCATCGATTCCTACCTGCGTCGCCATATCAAGCCACCGTTCGACCCGAAGGATCACTCCGACGACCGCTGGTTCTTCGATCGGCTTGGCGGTGTACTTGCGATCCGGGTTGTCTGCTGCAGTCTGCGCGAAGTACAGAGCCCGCTTCCAGTCATCCTCAAAGAAATAGATGCCCGGCCCTAGCCAGTCGTACGGATTGTTGCTGGGCTTCAGGTCGGCGAAGCCACCCACAAGGGCCTCTCGAACCTTTCGGTCGCAGCCGTGGTGTGCGACAACCAGGCGGCCCGCTGAGCCGTTCACTTCTTGTACTTGCCCGACAGGTTCCCCGAAGGGGTCAAGATGCCCGCCTTTTGTGCGACGCGCGTGGCATCCTTGACGGTCATCGGCTTCAGAGTTCCGCCCAGCGTGACCTTAGAAGGCTTCTTTGCTGCGGCCTTCTTTCCGGCGACGATGAAGCGCCCTTCCGAGTCAATGCGAATGGTAACGCCTGGCCGCGACTTGGCAGCAGGTTTCGGTTTGGAGGCGAGGCTTGGCATGCCCATAGTTTCGCTCAAATGGCCGCGTTTGTCCCGAGGGCCGCGTTTCTGCTCCTTCGTTCGTTAACCAGCGGGCGGCCACCGACAGAGGCGGCGCTCAGAGGCAACGGTGCCTCGCGCCAACGCGGCCGTCCCGGCGCGCGCTTCTCCGATTGGCATATTCGTCGGCGATGACACGCGTGCTAAAACGCCCCTGTCACTCAGGGAGTTTTCGCATGACGGTTGATGCCTCACAGTTGTCCGCTGACACAGCGGCCGACACCGCGAACAAGCCCGTAGAAAAGGTGGGCGCGCTCGACAAGTTCAAGCTCGCCCGCGGCTTCATCGAGCACGAGAACATTCTGATCGGTCAGCGGATTACCTGGTTCCTTACTCTCCAGGGGCTACTTTTCACGGCGTTTTTCTTGGCTGTGCAACTTCCGTGGGAGAAGGCCTCAGATTGCTATCGCGGTCTCAGCTTGGTCGCCATCGTCGGTACCTTTTGCATCGGCGCGCTCGGGATTGCGTCGAGCTATGTCGTCTGGGCGATCATGAGAATCGCATTGCTGGAGATCAGAAGAGTTGCCAGTTGGTGGAAGCGGCAAGGGCATGAGGGGCTTCCTCTGAGAATTTCCGGAAGAGGAGGCTCCGTCAACGCCCATAATTTCGCGTGGGTGTTCGCCATCGTGTGGTCGGTGCTATTGGTGGCATTTTGGTACTCCATGCGCAGAGAGTTTGAGCCCACTTGGCAGTGGGCGATGAAGGACGGGGTTCAGCTGATCGCGGCCTGCAAGGCAAAGGAGACCGCGATGAACGAACCCAAGAAGTAAGTCCTGCATGTCCGCATTTGCCGATCTGATACGGGGCGAACCAGGGCGCTGTCGGCGGTGGAAGGGCGCCGCCGGTACGGGGGGCCAGTTGCAGCGGCTGGAGGCGATGGAGGATGCGGCGCTGAAAGAAATGGTTCGGTTCGTGTAGGGCCCAAGGCACAATGCCGCCTGCCGCAACTATCGCCTTCACTGGATGACAACCGCTCCCCGAACGACAAGCAAGCACTGCCTGTACTGCGGTTCGTCCATTCAGAAAGGCACGACGAAGGCCAAAGAACATGTGCTCAAGAAGTCTTGGCTGGAAAAGCTCGGGCATTCACGATCGAAGCTGTCGTTCGGCATGTGGAGCCTCAAGCTGAGGAAGCACGTCGGGTCGCGACAACAGCCTGCGGCGACACTCTTGGCGGGGGACGTTTGCGCGAAATGCAACTCCGGTTGGATGAATCGGGTCGATGGTGCGGTCGAAGCCAGCATTCTTGCTCTAGCGCGCGGTGCGCGGCTGCCACAAGACCTGTCAACGGAGGAACGGCGCGCACTCGCGAGATGGATATTGAAGACGGCTTGCGCGTTCGAGTACTGTGAGGAACCGGATAGGCGTCACATCCCGGAGCACGTTCGACGGAGGCTTGAAGAGTCCGACTACCTACCTAGCGGGTTCGTCCTCTTTGCAGTTCCCCTCGGTCCCGGAACTCGTGCGGTGCATCCGGCGCTAATGCGTGGTTGGTTTAAGACCGACTCCCTGGGCGAAGTCGAAAAAGCTCGGAACTTCAAATTCGCGGTCCAGTATGACGAGATCCTGATCGGGTGCGCGCTGCTCCTTGAGCATCAGCCCACTTTCTCAGGTATCCACGGTGTTCACGTTCCTCTGCTGAGCAACGATGCGTCGTTCGTGGCAAGGCCGGACACACCAGAGCAGCGAACAACGATTGCTGCGTTTGATCGAGCGCCGATAAATGACGCCCTCGCCTGGGTTCATATTGAGGACTTCAACGCGGGTAGCAACGGGCCTTGGGCCGCCCGTCTGTAGTGCTGGACAATGCTTGCGCAGGAGGAAGTTGAACGATGAACACTCTTTCTGGCGTCAGTTGGATTGCTGCACCAACGTTGGCCGGGATCCTGATGCTGTTCGGGATCGTGTTGGCCATTGTCTGGGTCGTGCTGCCGTTCGCAGTGATCGGAATGAAGCCACTGCTGCGCGAGTTGATCGCAGAGACCAAGCGCACGAACTCACTGCTGGAGGCTGAAGCACGCGCGCGCGCCAGGGCTGACGGTGCTCCTGAACTCATAACCATTCGGGCTGAGCGATGAGGCCCCAACTCGCGCTCACCTGAAGCGCCTTGGCCGGCCTGCGCGCCTGGCGCGGATTGATCTGGCTACGCGGCCTGCAGGCCGTCCGCCCGCTCGTGCCACTGGTGCGGGTTGAGCATGGTCGCCAGGTCCGTTCGCGGCCAGCTATCTGCGAGCGCTCGAGGAAGACCCTTTTGGCGCCCTAGAAAAGGAACGGAACGCCAATCGTGGCGGCTACAGGCGAGGCAGCCCACGCATCACCGGTCATGGCGCAAACGACGTTTCTTCCTCGAGGAGCGCCAAATTGCACCCGGCGGGACGAGGCCATTCAAGCTTTGTCGGGCACGCGCTTTCCCGAGTACATCATCCGCGCGACCGCACTTACCTGGGCCTCGCCAGCCCCGGAAATAGCCCGCCACGACGTCCATGCTGCGGTGGCCGGTCATGGCCATGGTCTCCTGCAGCGGCATGTTCTGCCGGCCAGCCTCTGTGACGAAGCCCGATCGCAGCGAGTGAGCCGAGAAGTCCTCGCCAACGCCGGCGAGCGTGCAGCGCGCCTTCACGATGTCGCGGATGGCCGTGCCGGTGAGAGCGTCCTCGCCCAGGCGCCCGGCCTTGTTGATCCGGCGGAAGAGGGGGCCTGACGTGATCCCGCTGGCCTTCAGCCAGGCTTCCATCGCTTGGGCCGCGGTGCCGACCACTGGTTTCACATCCTCGGGCTTCACCTTGCCGCTGTGGTTCGTTTTGGAGTTGGCCAGCGTGTAGAGGTAGCCCCCTTCATCGACGCGGCGCAGGTTCTCGAACACCGCCTCCGACACCTCCGATCGCCGGCGGCCGCCAGACGACCAGGCGAAAAGGAGGAGGGCGCGGTCACGCTTCCCCTTGAGCGAGTCGTCGCAGGTCTCCAACACCGCCTCGAGCGGCTCTTTGGTGAGGGCCCGCTTCTTGTGAGGGGTGGCATTGCGCTTGGCGTAGGCCTTGCGCGTCTTGCTCAGGAGGGCCTTCATCGTCGAGTCGGTGCACGGGTTGGGCTGCTTGGCTAGGTGGTGGGTCATCGACAGAACCGAGACCCGTGCATCAGCGTGTTCAACGCCGGCACGCCGACTTTGCCCTTGAAGCCGGCCTCGACCAGGGCGGCATCGATCTCCGGCTGCAGTTGGTGCACCAGCCCGGCCTTGGTCGAGCGCTCGGCGTGGTCGACGATGAACTGGCCCACCACCGGGACCGGCACGGCCAGATCCATCTGGCGGCCGTAGCGCGCGCCGAACCAGGCAGCCCAGTAGCGCACGCCGTGCGGTACGACACTCGTGTGTGCTGGACTCGCCCTCGGCCATCAGGTCGTGGGCGGCTTCCTCGGCCATGTCGGACAGCTGGGCCGGGTCGAGGAGCGCGTGATCGCGCCTGAGCCGAGTCAGATTGACCTGTGGTGAGCCGTCAGCAGTCCGCGCGGTCAACTTGCCCATCTGCTCTCCATTGTCGGCGGAACTCATTCAGCACCTCGCAGCGCACGTTCCAGCAATGAATCCTGGGCGGGCGTGCGCTTCGGACTCGCGCGCGGCAGCGCCAGGCCGCGCTTGCCCAGTTCCACCAGGATCTCTCCTCAGGCAAGCCCCGTCGCGCACGAGAGTTCCCGCGAGGTTGGGGTGCCGCCAGCGTACTGCGCCAGCAGCAGATCGAGTTGCGATGGATTCTGCGAGGAATGATCTCCTAAGTCGTTTGCCATGGCCTGGGCTTTCAGTGGAGGCCATGCGCGACGTCGAATCGCTGCACCAGTTCCAACAGACGCCGGTCGAGGGTCCATAGCCGTGCGCCTCGGGTGATGAGGGTCGACGCAAGTAGCGCCATGTCGACCAATCCGCACCCGAGTGCGCAAAGCCTTTCGCGCTCGATCAATTCGAGGACTTCGTCCAACGTGGCCTGATTGCACGACCTCAGCAGGCTCAGGCTGCCAAGCGTTCGCTCTCGCGGAGAGGGCGGGGTGCCACAGGCCAATTCAACGATCACCATTGGATGGGTCAAGGCGAGGTCCAAGGCGACCAAGTTTGCGAGGGCGGCGTTGCCGCTGCGGAAGTGGTCGATCCAAACGGAGGTGTCGACGCGCACGCTCTTGGCGAGATCAACTCGCCTCGACGCCGCGGGATCTCCTTGATGTCGGGGGAAGCCCCTCCGAGCGCAATGAGGCGCTTGCCCGCTTGAATGCCATGCGCAACAGCCTGCCAAGTTGCATACCGGCCTCGTAGATCGGGTCAGATTCGAATGCTCACCCTCGAAGTGCTAGGCTACGTGGTCAAGCGCCAAGTGCAGCTTTCGCTCCACCAAATCACGCAGACTCAGGTCAAAGCCCATTACCTTGGCGATGGCCACTGCCAGATTCGAAGAGTATGCCGCGACCTTCGTCAACGCCCCGCACCCCCTCCAGACTCAAGGGACGCGCGCCTTCGGAGTACGAACAAACAACTGACCTCTTCCGCTTCGGATCAACTGCTCCACGGCCTTGAAGTCCTCCGGTAACGGCTCCCCGTCTGTGCGTACAAAATGGGCTACGGAGTCCAACTGTTCAAGAACGATCCGCGTCGCAGCGGCGGGGCTAAGTCCGGTCACCTCAGTAACCTCCTCGAGGATCTTCTCGCCGACAACTTTCTCGAGGGCCTTGAGCGTAGCGGCATCCTCCGCATGAATGACACGCTCTCCAAGGTTCATGGTTCGAACCGCCGATTCAAGTAGGCCGCCGCGCGCCGCAAGCGGCGCCAACACCTCAGCTTCTCGTGTGCTTCGACGAGCTTGGAGATGAAAATGCTGGCTCATAAACTTCCCCTATCGCTCGGCCGAGCGTAACTGAATGTATCACTTTCTACATGAGACGGGTGATTCTAGTCTCATTGTGACGAACGAACAAACCTCCGCCGCATGAAGGTCGCCAAGACGGCATCCTGCTGAGGAGTGGCCTCCTCAAAATCCCCGAGAATGTGTTCAAAGGCATGGCTTGCACTGTCAAATCCCAGCGATCTATACGCTTCAAGCTGTTGCTCAGTAAAAAACTGATCCGAAGTGCTCTCATGCGGAAAATTTACAGCGGCTCGCTTGTAATTTACGACCGATACAGAGGATTGAACTATGCCCTCAACACTTGGTTTGAGATACAACATCCTGCCTTTGGGTAGGACACGGCCTTTTACATCAGTCCCGTAGTCGATTTCAAACCACGTCCAAGCCCTTTGATTGTTCAGCCCGTTCAACTCTGGGTGGCCGAGATCAAACTCTGCATCTTTTCCCCAAGGTTCGGTTCTTCTAATTGAAACACCAAGATCAATCTGGACGCGTCGGATAGTATTTGCGAGATCGGAAAAGTTGCGCTGTGGATCGCAAGACGCGTCGACCGCAATAATCCTGCGACAGCCGCGTCGCACAAGCTCATAAACTCCCAAATTTTCGAAATGCCCTCCATCACTTAAATGAATCCAGCGTTTGAAAATTGTCCTGATGCCCAATAACTCCTGCAACATTGTCAGTCCGCCGAGCCTCGGCGTTTCCTTTTCGACGGAACCCCGACTCGGGTTTCCGATCCACAATCCCAGTCGGGCGTTCATCAATCCCAAAAGAAATGCGCGCAGTGGGTCGGTACTTCTGCCCGATGTCGGCGATACGGCAGCCCCAGAAACTGCCATTGCCGTGCCCAACGTCAGACCGACATTGTCAGAGGTCTTGCGAAAAAACAAATCCGTTTTCGCATATCCGATTCCGGAAGCCGCACTTCCAGAGTAGAGGGCACTAAAGGTATACGGAAACTGTCGTGGGACGCGCCCTTCACTGTCGTCGTCAGCCTTCCCGTTGACCGCTGCATTCAAAAGCAATATCGGCAGCTGACGGGTGGCCGCTGGCTTTAGCCAACCGAATGCCGGATTATCTTCGTCGTCGAAATCCGTCAATGCATCGGGACGCCTCCGCTTGTATTGAGCATTTCGGGTCCTTACTTCTGACGGGTCGCCTAATTCAGGAATATCTGCAGGCTCGGAGACGTTAAGGTTCCGTACGTCCAGTCGAGAGGCGCCGAGAAAGGTTCGGACCAACGCATCCTTGTAAATCGAGTGAAGCGAGAATCTGTTCACATTCGTTAGTCTACCTATGAGCAGAGCAAAAAGGCCCAACGCAACCGCTTCTCTCCATACATTTCCCGAATCCCTCCCGACAAGATCGACCGCTGGTCCTACAAAAAGGCATGCATAGGCAACCAATATTAAAATTGCGCTTAATGCGATGGCCAAGGGGGCAATCTCTTTGTACTTTTTTGCCAGTAGGAATAACGCAACGAAGATCGCAACCACAATTGCGAAAGAATATGCAGACCTTCCGCTAAGATGAATGTTTGACGGGACGGTTAGAGAAAAAAAGCAAACCAAGGTCCAGCAACCAGCTGCAATCAACATCCAGCCGCCAACCCTAGCGGAGCGACTCCGAACGATGTCACTCTGGTAGCGCTCCGTGAACAGAACGAACGTAAGTTCGGCAAGCCCTAGCACTGTAACTACGGAAATCGGGCCTAGGGTCACGACTAATTCGGTGGAGCTAGAGCCCGCCACGGTCAGTGCCATATCTATGAACAAACCGCCCGTCACTCCGGCAACAAGTGATCCCGCCAAGAGAGCAAGAAAATTTCTAATGCTGCGCTTGGTTTGATAGTTCAATTGAGGCTTTGTGCGACAAGCCAAATACTCCTTTATCCAATCAAAGCAAATTCCAACAACAAATGCAGCCAGATAAACTGTGGTCCAAAAAAACATTGTCGAGAGAAGACGATCATCGATCTCTTCGTTAAAATAACTTAAAGTGAAGCTTTGAAAGACCAATTCAAAGCGGGGTAGCAACAACGGCGCCGCTGCGGTGAGCATTAACCCCAGCGTAAGAGAAGAAGCTACTACCACGATCGGAATTATTGGCGATGGTCGGTCTTGCGACTTTGGGCTACTATGTAAAGTCAAGGAGCGAAAGAACGCCGCGAGTCCAACTGCGCCCAGGACTGTTCCAGCAATAAATATTCTTCGAATGGCAGCTGTATCTGTTGTTTTTCTTGTTATATATTCAACCCCTTCCACCAATGCATGGGGAATCAGCATCATGGCGCCTATTGCTGAAAAGACAAAGACAAAAATGGGAACCCAATTGCTGATATATGCGACCACTAAGCCCCAGAGATCGGGCGCTAGTAGACCTTGACGCGGCGATAAATAAGATCCATAGCGGCGAACCCATCTTAATGGACCGCTGTCTCTCGATCCATGATTTCTGATATCGTCCTGTACTCCCTTTATACCTTCTCTATGGCGATAGGCCCACGCCGACAACCAACTCGCAGCATATCCTCCGCCTGATACCGCCGATATGAAGTTTATTGCGGTTAATAGGCCGGAGGCGCCCATAGATTGGAGCACACCTATGCAAAAGCTTGCGCTGCGGATTCCCCCTCCGGATAACGCCAGCCCGATAAGACCATACTTGTGCATCCGTTGCGTAGATAATTGCAGGCGAACGTCATCTTTGCTTCCTATTGGGCCACCAATAAAGTACTCGTGCTGCACATCGCACAAGTATGCGTCTATGAAGTTCTGGATGGCCTTAGGCAACGGGCTAATAACATCATGGTATTTAGCAAGTGACTCCTCAATTTCGAGTGGGTCGATTGCTATCGTGTTCGATAACAATTTTTTTCGCTCTGTTTTTCTTAGGACCAACGCTGTCTTCAAAGCTATCAGCAACTTATCAACGTTCTCCACGCTACCAAGCGCTTGCTCCGTCTTGAGTAGTTGGACAATTGCTTCGACCTGTCCTCGAAGACGTCTGGTAAAAAGGCTTCGATAGAATTCATCGCCCCAGCCATGATTCAAAGCTAAAGTGAGAGCCTCGCAGAACATGACGTGGCTTGCCCGATAAACTAACATAGTCCATTTTTCAGTGATAATGTGTTAGTTTCCGCTCAGTTTTGGCTCTTTCTACATTCAAACGATGTAGACCTTTTGGCCACGGCGAAGGGCAATGGCCCTTGTGATAAAGTCCGCCTCGGCGCGTTTCAGGCTCTGATTCACGCTTTCCCGAATCCGTCATTCGAGCCACCGCGCTCACCTGAGCGGCACCTGCCCGGAGCTGCGATGCCCCGTCATGGCCATCGTTTCTTGCAAGGGCATGTTCTAACGACCCGCCTCGGTCACAAACCCAGAGCGCAGCGAATGCGCCGAGAAATCCCACCCACTCCCGCGGCCGCACAGCGCGCCTTCACGATGTGCCAGGCCCGACGTCCTCGAGAGCCAGTCGGCGCCGAGCTTCCGGTTCTTGAGGATGCGCCGGAGGAGGGGCCCGAGGTGATGCCGCTCGCCTTCAGCCAAGCCTCCATGGCTTCGGCCGCCGACCCAACCACAGGCTTCACATCCTCAGGCCTTACCTTCCCGTTATGGTTCCTCGCCAGCGTATACAGCAGAAAGGCGCCTTCGTCGCGTGGTGCAGGTTCTCGAACACCGCCTCTGACCTTCCGAACGCCGGCGTCCACCCGAGGCCCAGGCGAAGAGAGCTGACGTTGATGCGTCGCATTGACGAATTGCACCTGGAGCATCCATTCGCGGGCAGCCGCATGGTGCGGGACTTGCTGCGGTTGCTGGGCATCGAGGTTGGACGGCGGCGCGTGCGCACGCTGATGCGGCGCATGGGCATCCAGGCGCTGTACCGCGAGCCCAACACCAGCAAGCGGCACCCAGTGCATCCGGTGGCACCTCCCGCGGCCGGGCGATCGACTACCGGCACTTCATCGAAGAACTCAAGCGCAAGCCACAGGCATTCAAGGGCTTGTTGTTCCGTGACGGGTTGTTCCCGCGCGAGGCGTGCTAACCAGACAACGCAGCCTGTGAAGGCTTCTTCGGTAGGCTGAAAACAGAACTGTTCTATCCTCGGGACGGCAGGCCAGGACCATTGAGCAGTTCATTGAAGTAGTTGATTCCTACATCCGCTGGTACAACGAAAAGCGGATCAAAATCTCCCTTGGCTCACTCAGCCCCATCGAATACCGGGGGAGCCTTGGGCTTGCGGCATAAAACCAGTCCAAGTTTTTATCCGCACCCCCGGTGGGTCAAATTTCGGCCGGCGCCAACACCTTCCCTATCTTGGCGGCACAGGTGCCGGGACCGGTGGGGTTGCTGCAGATGCAGGCGGTTTCAACTCGTCTGTTGGCGCAATCCAAACCTCAAGCGTCCGGCGCTCTGCCTTCAGTCGAGAGGACAACGGCTCAACCCTCCAGTCTCCGGACCTGCCCGCAATGTCGGCGAGGTCCAGGGCACAGTCCATGGAGTCGGCGCCATGGAAGCGGATGGTGGACGTCTGGACTGGAACCGGATCTGGACGTCCACGCCGGCGGGCTGATTGCACGACATCCTCGACAGGAAGCTGGGCGGCCTGGAGGACTCCGCTCCACGCATCGCGATAGCAAGAAAGCGCCGCTTGCTTCTGTGGGTCAAACCCATAGGTCTGGATGAACACCCGGACATCCTTACAGGCACCGCGTATCGCCTCTTGCGCCGGGGTCAATTCGGGTCTCGAGCAGCTGGCGTTCAGGGGACGAGCTGGCGTGTTCGCCGCAGCCAGCCCGACGTCAGGTGAGGAGGAGACAGGCGCCGGCGGGGGCGGCGGAGGTGCGGCTGACCCGACCGCGGTCGGTTGGGTCGACGCTATCGTAGTGGTCCCGGCTTGAGTCAACTTCGTCAGTGAGAAGACATCAAGGCCGACGAGTTGTGCCAGTTGAACGCGGAAGCTGGGATACGGGTGCTGCTCAATGGCCTCGCGCTCGTCTTGCGTCCGGTCCGCGCGGGGAATCCGGCAACCTGCCAAAACGCGTTCTGTCTTCCCATAATTGGGCGCGGTCTTCGGGACCTCAATGCGCCCAAACGCGGAGGGCAGCTTGTAGGCCGCCTCCCGCTCGGCAAGCTCATTTCGTCGCCGGTCGCAAGGATGCCAGTTGTCAATGATTCCTGTAGCAGAGTAGTCGTAGACCCAGTAATAGGGCGGCGGCCGCAGCGTCTTGCGTTGCTCCTCCCAGCCCAGACATTTCGGCAGGGTGCTCTTGAGTTCAGGAATGGACGCTTCGATGAGGGCTTGGCAGGCGGACCCCCTCTGGGCCGACGGCACCGCTTTGCATTTCTCGATGGCGCTCTTGGTGATGACAGTCGCAAGCGGGGACTGCCGGTACCAATCGGCCTCGTTGCTCGGGCACAGGGTGTCCGCGGTGCGAACGATGGCCGCGGCCAACTTGTCGAGCGCGATGGAGTCTTTCTCATCTCGCGGCTCCTGGTATGCGGCAGCTGGCACTCGCGCCCAGAGGTCGGCAATTTCCTTGAGAGCAGCATGCTGCTCGCTTGCTGTCTTGGAGTACGACGACCGCAAGCCGTCAATGGCCTGCCAAGTGGAGACGCCCAGTGTGGCCGCTGCTCCCAGCCCAATCGTGGTGCCAACCGCAGCTGAGCGCGCAACGATTCGCTCAGGTAGCCTCGAGATGAGGGCCGCGGGCTCTTCGTTGTTCGACCCCTTCGCTTTCTCGAACGGGGACCGCTCGTCGTCCTGAAACCAAACGTCTTTGTTGACAATCAGGCGCTCGATGAAATCGCGACGCAGGTGTCCACCCAAAAATTGGCCGAGCAGGAAGTATGACTCCCACTGCGCTTCGGAGAAGAACTGGTCGGCGGTGGTTTGTTGCGGGAAGTCCTCATACTGGCGTTTGAAGTTGAGCAGGTCAACAGGTAGCCCTGCGCAGATGTTGGGCTTGATGAGAATCAGGATGCCCTCGCTCGCAGGGTCGGTGCCTCCATAGGCCACCCGCGCAAGAGCGAGGCAGGCCGTACTCTTGTCGGAGGCGAGGTCTCCAATGCGGCCGAAGGCAGACAGTTCGTCGGGAAGGCGCCGCTCTGCATTTGGACGTTGAAACCGAATCTCGGCCTGCAGGTCCACACGTGCGATGCGCACCAGGTTTTCCAAGTCGCCGAAGGTGTAGTCTGGGTCTGCGCCACAGTCAGCAACCACGATGACCTTGGCTCTTTGCGCCAAGAGCGCGTAGGCGGCTGTGTTCTCAAAGTGCCCGCCATCGCTGAGAAACCAGTCCGATCCGGCCGTGCCCTGGAAATTGCCGAACAATTCGTCGATGAGTCCCTTGGACTTCGTGAGCAATGGAGACCTCTTGGGCTGCCCTGTTCGCTCAGCTTCTCCCCACCAGTATCCGAGGCGGACACCAGCAAATGTCATCAGCGCCGTGATGCCGCCCTTCGTCCCGGCTCCCATCCCAGTGCTGAATGCAGCCCCCGAGATTGCCATCCAACGTCCGACGCTCAGGCCGGTCGTGTGGCTCTCGGGTTTCCAGTCGTCCTGGCTTTCCTTAATCAGTCCCCCTGACGCTACGCAGAGCGGCAAGCCTCGCCGGTCCTGGTTGAACATGTTGCCGCGCGGGTCTTGGGTCTGATTGATGCACACGTTGATAAGATGCACCGGACCTCCGGAATCCTGCGGGCGGTAATTGCTTAGAGAGATGTCATCGCCGGCACTCACATCATCGATGGACGTATTGGTCTTCCCGGTGGGCATCAACTTGCCAACTGGATTCAAGGCGCCCAACGGGTGGGGCTGCTGGAACCGTTCCGCATTTGCGGCTCCCATGTAGCTGCGAACCAGGCGTGCCCGATAGAACGAGTGCAGCGAAGAAAGGTTGAGGAAAGTGAGATTGCTCCCTGTCCATAGCAAGTAGCCCGCTGTCGGAAGGGCGATGAAGAACAGGGTGGCGCCTGCTTCAGCATACTTGAGCCCGTCAGTTGTAAACAGCGCGCCTAACACCGTTTGGTAGACGATGGAGACCCACCAGGATACGAGCAGGAACGTAAGCCCATAGCCGGCCACGCGACCCAAGGTGATGACCACGGCCGACATGATGGGGCTTGATTGGCCCTTGGAAGACGCGTTCGATGCGAGCGGGGCCAGGCCCCGCAGGATGGCGGCGGCGATGCCCAGTGACAAGCCGACGTTCAGGAGTGTTCGTTCTCCGAAGGCCAACTGCCACGCCATGCGGTCAATCAACCCGATGACCACGATTGCCAGCATCCAGCGCAGACGGGTGGCGAACTGCTTGGTCAGCTTGTTGCGAGCAGCGTCAGCCAATAGCGGCGGGGCCTGCATGTACTTGGGTTCTTGGTCTTGGAGCGTGCTCTTTGCCTTCAGGGAACCGGCGACCCAGAGGGCTACCAGCCCGACGATGGTGACCCAAACGACCCGGCGCAACACGTCGCCGTCCTCCGATGTTCCCAAGCCAAATCTGTAGAAGGCGTAGCCGAACAGAATGTCGAAGATGAGGACGACCGCGCAGGTTACCCAGAAGCCGGTCGTGGCTGTGAGCTTGCTCGCAGGCGGTGTCGCAGGGCCCGCACTGCTCGTATTGGTCGCGGGTGGAGCGGCGGGTGTGGGCGCCGTGGTTCGACGAAGACTGGCATGTACCCAAGGAACAGCCCAGTACGCCGACGCAATTCGGGCCGCGGCGATGGCAAAGAATGGCAAGAGAAGGGCTACGGTGGGACACCAACTGGGCAGGTACGACAGCGTATCGAAGTACGTGCTGCTGGCGTAGAGGAAGCCTCCGGTGCGCAGAACACCCCAAACGAACAGGTCCAAGAGTGCGAGGAGCAAGCCAAGCGACACTGCAATCAGCCCCAGCTCTAGGTGAATGCCCGCGAGGTTGCGCACATAAAGTGCAAAGGCAAAACTGGTGTCCCTTACCCCGCGAGGGATGAGGTAGCGGCCGTTCGCCCTGAGCCACCAGAGGAACCAGGCCGTTGGTTTCTCCGCTACGGCGTTGGACGACGCCTGACCTGAGTGGTGTGGTTGGGTGTGCTGGTGCTGTTGACCGTCAATGGCCTCTTCAACTTGAAGCGCTTCCTTCCCATCCTTGGCCCGATTGAAAAGGCAGCCAAGCATGGTTCCGATGTAGCCGCCGCCGGAGACGGTGGACATCAGGTCGAACCGAAGAAGAGTCTTCTGGTTTGCCAAGGCCCTCAGCAGCCCGAAGCAGAAGGTTGCGCTTCGAATGCCGCCACCCGAGAGCGCCAGCCCCCACTTGTCGCCAGCGCCATCGGGGAGGCGCTGGTGGTGATTCGGGGGGATGGCATCGTTGAGCTTTTGACGGCGCAGGGTGACTTGTTCGTCGATGACGGCGTTCGGCTTGGGCTTGGCGTCGTTACGAGCAGCGTTCTCCGTGATTTCCACAGGCCCCTCCAGATGGCGGCCGCGAACTGGTTGGTTTGCTTGTTCCTTTGCGGTGTCCGGGCTGCGGGCCTAAGTATGTGGCCCGAAGTGGTACTTGGCAACGCCGCTCAGTGGCTACACAGGCTTAGGCCCACTACTGACGCACCATGCAAATTCAAGACATCAAAGCCTGCGGCCGCGCCCTTCTCATCAAATTTGAGGAGAGCGCCAAGCTCGAGCAAAAAGTAATAGCCAATCTCGGCCGGCAAAAGGACCTGGCTTCGGTCAGCGAACGCTTGGCCACCCTCGACCGCGACGCCGGCCTGTCGCTCGTTGAGCGCGATGGGCTGGTCATCGAAGATGCCTCAGCGGTCGCGCACGTGGGTGTAGATGCCGGCGGCGTAGGTGCGTCGGCGCGGATCGACCCGTGACGTCCAAAGGTGCCTGCTTGCATCCAGCGCCATCATGTCGGCAGAACCCTTGTCGCCGTCACCCCAGTGCGCGGCGATGGCACGCGGCTCTGGAACTGCGGCACGCAATCGTTGGCTCGGCGCAGGCGGCGCCGGGCTGCTCCAGGGCGCGCATCGCGATCGCGATCTGCGCCACGTCGATCCCGGGAATCATGGTGCTCACGCCCTTGGCGTCGTTGTCGGTGCCGTGGGCCAGGAGCGCGCCTTACAAGGCGAACAGTTCGTCGGCGGAGTCGGCACGGCGGGCGAGCAACGCCTCGCTGAAATGGGCGGCCGCATCGACTTCCATCAGGATGTCGGGCAGTTGAAACGTCGCCAATGCGCTGGAACACGTCCTCGCGGGTCTTGCGCGGCTCGATGTCATCGGGCAGAGCGCTCAGCGGCGGAATGTGCAGCAGGCGGTCGCCGCCGATTTCGACGCGTCCGCGTTGGACCGCCTCGGCCAACGCGGAAAGGCCGGCGGAGACGGCTGCCAACAATGGCCCGATGAACTCCCTGGGATCCGATGGGTGCCCCAGGATCTGCAGGTGCTGATCGCGTTTGGCCGTCCATTCGTCGTCGCTGATCAGCAGGGCCTTGCGGTCCCGCAAGACCATCGAATGATCGACCCAGACGCTGCCGCGCCGCAGGCTGCGGCGCAACGACATCAGGGCGCAGGCCTCGAAGGCGCGATACCCGGACTTCGGATCCAGATCGTGTACGAGAGGGCTCTAAGCGGCGCCAACTGGTGGGGTCGGCACCGCGTCTCCGAACGCGTCGGACGCGCCTGCGCTTGCCTCTTGAAGCCTCGACCAGGCTTGCCATTGCGCGAAGCCCCAGTCATACGGGTTGACCGCGAAATCAAGGGCGCGCAAGCCGACGAGGCAGGCATGGACGCGCCGGCTGTCCTCGGCGAGTGCCCGACGCTCCTGCGCCGCAAAGCTGCCCACCGTCGCGTCGTCGATGTCTGCGAGCGCCGCGCGGGCCTCGAGCATGCGCTCGCGCCAGTCCCTGGCGTCGTCCGCCAGAATGGCTTTGGCCTTCACGGCGCTCCGCACCAACGACGCGTCGTGGCTGGACCGCCTGACCTGCACGCGCTCCGCTGCTTCCCGAAACAGTTGCTGCCTTCGGCGGTTGGTCTGCAGCAGGGTGGCGTCGGTGAGTTCGAGCAGCGTCATCCGCAGGAAGCAGACGATCTCTAAGTCCGGTTCCGCTCGATGCGCAGAGTCATCGACGGGCGCCGCAGTTGGACATGGGCGGCATAGGCCTGCTGCTTCGCCAAGGCGATGGCATCGAGCGCCCACTGGTGGACTTCGAGTTCCTTCAGGCTGCGAATCTTGGCCAAGGTTTCGGCCAGGGTGCTGGGTGCATGCCGACCAGGAAGGGTCTTGAGCCAAGGACGTCGTGGTCACTGCGCGCCGGGCCGGAAGGCCGCCCCCAGAGCCCGTACGTCAGGCAATGATTCGGTTCCACCGCGATGCTTCGAAGGCTTGTGCGAACGTCCAGTGGGCGAAGCTTAATGAGCGCTTTGACATGGGCAACATGGACAGCTGGCCCAAACCGCAAATCTCTTCGCCGGCCTTGAGTTCCTCGCCGCGAACGATCGAGGTCTGGCTTTCCCCCGAAACAAAACAGCCGGTGCCAAGATGACGGCCGAACGAAACAGGCATGGCCGGCGGGGTCACCGCCCTCGTGCAACCTATTGCCAAAAGCACCTCCGCTGTCGGCCTGAAGCGTCCCCTGAAGAGAGGATGCGCGACATTCGCCCCCCCGAGACAATCCCGACGCGCGCTCTGGCCGAACGCGAGGAGGGGCCTTGTGAGAATACTTCGAGTTGCCTGGATGGGGCTTCTTATTTTTGCCACGGCTGCATGCGCCGTCACGCCACAGACGCGGCAGTCACTGTCGGCATATATGCAAGCCATGGCACAGGTCGAGCAAAGCGCTGACATGTTTCTCGCCGACTTCTCCGCCGGCCTGAAGGCGCAGGACGAACTCAAGCGGCTCAACGGTGCGCCCGCACCACCGCTACCGGACTATCCCGATACGCTGCAGCTGCCGGACGACGGATCGAAGCCTGGCACCGCTGTCGAGCAGGGCGTCCAGCAGATGCGCCAAGCCCTTGCGGTGGTCCACGCGTACAACGAGGCGCTGGCGGCACTCGCCGAAGGGCGGCCGGAGAACGAGATCCGCCAGACCTTGCTCGCACTGGGCGGCGATCTGCAGATACTGGCAACTGCCGCAGGCGCGACAGTCCCGCAGTTCGCGCCCTTCTACGCGGCAGGCGCCAACCTCCTCAAGCTGGCGCAGGATGCGGCCAATCGCAAGCAGTTGGAAGAGGCCGTACGACAAGGCCGTACGCCCGTGCACGTCATCTTGCAGGTCTTGGCAGAACAAGCGCCGGCCATGTACAGACTGAGCGCCCTCAGTGCAAAGCAGGCGCAAAGCAAGTTGCAGAACGACATTCGGCAAGTCGCCTCTGCGATGAAAGGGCTGCTCGCACGCTCAGGACCGCCGACTGACATCGGCTTGGCATCGCGCATCGCTGCCGACCAGACGCTGCTGGGGGAGATCGGCCGAAAGACTGGCACGTTGAGCGCCATGCCGATTCCCTATACGTTCAGCAAAGGGAGTCCGCCCTTCAACGCCGCAGCAGATGCGCAGATCCAAGTGTTCATCCAACGCCTGTCCGCCTCCGCTCAGCAGAACGACGACATCATCGCCAGGCAGAACGCATATCACGCCCTGATGGTGAAGTATGTGGAACTGCTGAAACGTACCGAAAAATCTATGGATCAGTTGGCAGACAGCCTCGCCGTACCCGCCGATCTGTACGCCGAGATCTTTCTCCTGCTGCGTACCGCGTTCGACTTGCGCGACGCCGCAGCCGCGTACCGCAATCCCCCGCCAACCACTGTTCGCTAAGGGAGAACAAGCATGTCCGACTTCACCGATGCACGCGCAAAGCTGACCAATGCCTTGAACTTCGTGGAACCCGACGGGCCCGAATGGATCAAGACCAATGCGGCGATCGCTGCCCTCGACCAATCCGAGGTTGCGAAGATCGAACGCGATTTCATCAACGCAACCCGGCGGCTGGACGACGCGGTGGCGAAGCTCAAATCCATCGTGGCCGGCCTCACGCCGAACCCGGCATCGAAGTTCTTGAGCGAGGTGCGGGGGGCGTTGAAGCTGATTGCACCATTGACTCAAGGTGTCAACGCTCTTCTGTCGGGTGAACCCGCAACGGCCTTACCAGGAATGTCGGAAGAAAACAAGGCCAGTTTCCCGACCGAGACCGAACCCAGCGTGCCTCCGGTGCGCGAGTTCTCCCGTGACATCGCTGCGATTCCCGCTTCCGACATCGTGGGTGAAAGCGGCGTTGACGCAATGATCGAGGACATCCTGAAGCGCGAGGGCGGCTTCGTGGACCATCCTAACGATCGAGGAGGTCCAACCAACTTCGGCATCACTCTGCGCACGCTGGCCAGTTGGCGACACAAGGAAGTCAGTCGAGACGATGTACGTCGCATGGCCCAATCCGAAGCCCGTGACATCTATAAGGGCCGTTATTTCCTCCAGCCTCATGTCGATCAACTTCAAGCGGCGATTCAGCCAATCATCTTTGACATGTGCATCCATCACGGACCGGCCAGCGCCATCAAGATGCTGCAGGAGGTCCTGCAAGAGGTGAGCCCGCCCTGCGACGTGGACGGTGGCATTGGCGATGAGACCATCAAGAGCGCAAACAATGCACTGGAAAAAGTGGGCGCCAAGGAATTGACAAACAGTGTGGTCGACCGGAGAGAGGCTCTATTCAAGGCCATCGTGGCCAAGGACGCCAGCCAGCGGGTATTCCTCAAAGGCTGGATGCGGCGCGCTGAAGAGTTTCGGACTTGATTCGATCATTCGCTCTCCCGGGAGAGGCGACCGCGGGAATAACGTGCGCGTCGGAGATGAGGTCTCGACATTCACTGATTGAGTTTGCTGCATCCGCAGCTTCTGTATCGGTCCTACTTTAGTAACAGACACAGCTTTTCATCGTTCTCGCAGAAGAAGGGCACGTATGTTCAATTCCGAAACACTGGAAGTTGCCATCGGAATGGCTTTCCTGTTCCTGCTCATGTCCTTGATCTGCACTGGCATCAATGAGTGGATGGAGGGCATCTTTAAGTGGAGGGCGATGGACCTGGAATGCGCAGTGCGCACGCTTTTGGACGACAACGATGGGAAACTCGCCGCCTATCTGTTCGGACATCCCATCATTTCGTCCCTCTACCAGGGAAAGTACGACCCTTCCAAGCTCAGGCGCAGCGGCCTCTCCGGAAGGTTGATCGGCGTCAAGGCCGCAATGCAAATGCCATTGAAAGCGCGTCGCAATCTGCCGTCATATATCCCCGCAGAAAACTTTTCGAAGGCGTTGATCGATCTTGTGGGGCGTGGCCCGGCCGATGTGGACGGCGAAAGCGCTCCGCATATACCACTCACCATCGCGCAACTGCGCGAGCGGGCCGCGAGTCTGAACTCGCCCTTCCTGCGCCGATCGGTCTTGAGTGCGATCGACCACTGCGAAGGCGACTTGAAGCAACTCACAGAGAACCTGCAGCGTTGGTTCGACAGTTCGATGGACCGTGCATCGGGTTGGTACAGGCGTCGTACTCAGACGGTGCTGTTCGTCCTGGGCCTCGCCGCGGCGACAGTGCTCAATGTAGACGCGCTCTATGTGATGGGGCGACTGACCGCGGACAAGACTTTTCGGGAGGCGGTTGTAAGCGCCGCAGGAAAGGTGGCTGCGCCAGCCCCCCCAGGTCCCGCCGACGCTATGGCCACGGCGCGTTCCGCACGCGCAGACCTTGACGCGATTGGCATGCCGTTGGGCTGGAAGGATGCACAGGGCGCATGGCTAGGTATCCAAGGCGTGCAGATGTGCAAGCGTGAAGTCGCGACGGACTGCGTGCCGAGTGGGTATTCTTATCTGCGCATGCTTCTTGGATGGCTCGTGACCGCGTTCGCCGTGATGCTGGGGGCACCGTTCTGGTTTGATGTACTCAACAAGTTCATGGTGATCCGCTCAACTGTGAAGCCACGAGAGAAGAGCCCGGAAGAGGGCAGCGAGGACCGAGCGACTCCATCCTCCAAGGATGGAGTCAGCACACGGGTTTCGAGTCCGGCGACACCGCCAGATCGAACCGCCTCCGCGCCTGTGGCGTCATCGCCGACCCCCGAAATGTCTCCTCCGCCGGCATTTACGCCCAACGAGTGGCGCAATGGCTCCTTAAATTCCAAGGAGATTCTGCTGTGAGCGCCGGATCCAACGACTCCGAACTGATGGTGAACCGCGACCTCGATCGCTTGGCACCTGCATTTCGAGACGCAGTCAAAGCCGCGATGGCCGAGTGCATGACACAAGGGTTCGACGCCATAGTCTATGAGGGCTACCGCTCCCAAGCGCTGGCAGCCATGTACTACAAGCGTGGACGCACTGTGAAGCCGCCCGAAAAGCCGGTGACCAATGCGCCGACCAATCTCCATAGCTGGCACGGCTACGGTCTTGCGGTCGACGTGGTGCACAGGACGAAATTCTGGTCGCCGCCGGGCGGCGACGCGTGGTTCCACAACGTAGCATCTGTTTTCAAGAAGCACGGCTGCACTTGGGGCGGCGACTGGACCATGGCCGATCTGCCGCATTTCCAATGGAATCGGTGCCCGGCCAGTCCATCCGACCTGGCACGCCAGATCGTCCAGAGCCAGGGGATCGAGGCGGTTTGGCAGCATTTCGGCGCCATCGACGGCACGCCGGTGCCAGCCGTGACGATGCCACCCCCACTGCCGCCAGCCGCACACGTTATTGAGGCGCGCACGCTCGGCACCATCGATGGCGAGGGTTTCACATGTACCGTGTTTGAGGACGGCGACGGACGGGTGCACTTCACAGCCGACGCGGATATCGATGCAGACGGCGCGAATGGGCAGATGGGCAGGCCCGTGGCATACAAGGCTGACGACAGCGGTACCGAAGCGCTCGCCAACGGAGGCATGCGAATCCAGGACGGCAAGGTCGTCTGCGCGCATTCCTGGGCTCGCGACGTCGTCATCATCGGCGAAGACAACCAGCCCAGGATCTTCCCCGGGGGCGTCATCGCGTCCAAGACCTGGTACCGCCATCCCGGCACGATCGGCGACGATCCTGCTGCTTACGTCGACTCGGAAACCGTCCCCTACATCGTCGTGCCACCGCTGGTGGTGCAGCGCACAGCTGGAATTGTGCGCGGGTGCAAGGCCCGTGTGACTTGGGAAGGGCGCAGCGTGGACTGCGTGGTCGCGGATCGCGGTCCCGACAACCGAGTCGGGGAACTGAGCATTGCCGCGGCAAGGGCAGTGGGCCTGGATCCCAGCCCTCGTCACGGCGGAACGGAGAAGGCGGAAGTGGTCTACGAGCTTTGGCCGGGCATTGCCGCTTCTGGTTTCGCGCTTCAGGCCGCGTGAGTTCCAGCACACCAATGCTAGCCTCTTCTGCGTTAAGCAGGCGCCGCCGAGGCGGGGATTGACGCAGGAAGCAGAGCACTCAACACTCTCCAAGTTGCTGCCGCATACGGGTGCGCGCAGAGTCCTAAAACCAGGGGATCGCCATGAGAACTTGCTTGGCATTGCTCGTCACTTGCCTTGTCGCAGCCAGCCCTTCCGCCTACGCGGAGTCCACAGAATATGCGGTCCGTTGGGACCCGGGAAAGTCAGCCCCCAGGACAGCGTCAGAAGCAGCGATCAAGTTCGGCGTTCACGACGACAAGCCGAAGGCGTTCCAGGTGAAGTATCTCGACGTGAGGCAGCCGGGTGACCTCCCCGGACCAGAAGTGCATGTCATCGCCCGCGAGCGCACAGATGACGATGGGCCGGAGGCCATGTACAAGATCCGCGGGCCGAACGCCGGTGATACGCCGGCGGTCCTCGCCAAATGGAAGTGTCCCCTGAAGGGAAAGCAGGAGACAAAGAAGGAAGTCGACGTGAGCTGGGTGACGGATGAGACGACCCGAGCGACCCCGCCGGTGAAACGAGAGGCTTACTCGTTCAGCTGCTCGGTGGAAGGCGCTGCCAGCGGCGCCTTCCCTCAGGCCCTCGCCATGTCGCCGAGACCTTGCGTCAACAAGGTCAGTCGTTTGAAGCAAGAAGACAAAGCGAAGCAGACGGCGTGGAAGATCGAAGAATGGCATCTTCCTGCTGGAGGACGAATCATCGAGCTTTCGTACTCCGTTCCGATCGGGAGCCCCGAGCACGAAGCGGCCTTCCAAGCCAAGGTTGACGTGCTCGTCAAGGGTGGGGCAATACTGTTGCCCGCATCAAAAACCACTCTCGGGAGCACCTGCACTTAAGGCGTGCCGGACTGACTCGCACCCGGCAACCGAGGGATCTCGGTAACCGGGCGCGGCCTTCAGCACGCCGCCGCTCAGGCTTTTCACAGCCCTTCATCGGCCAATCCAGTGAGCTTGTTCACACGTTGATTCCGGTCACTGCGAAGGGGATCGGCAGCGCGTAGATCATTGTTCGCTCCCAAAAGGGGCGAACGCCCTAATTCACAGTGTCGAACCAAAAGAACCAAAGCGTGGACAATTATGTAAAACGTTGCCGGGGACGCCGCAACTGTCGCGGGAGAAGGTCGGCGAGCCTTTGATCCTAGCAACCAAGGACCGACCGAGTGGGCCTTGACCCGAGGCGACTGAACGAGGCGGCCGTCGATTTTTTGAACGCCCCTATGTCCGGGGGACCAACGCATGCTGCTGGTGCCCTTCGATGCGGGCTTCAAGGCTGCACGGCACCCGCTGCGATTTCGCAGTGACAGGCCGTGCTTGAGGGCGTGCGGAAACTTCGCACCTTGCGGCTGTCTGTCCTTGCTGGCAAATCTTCTTGATCGGCAAGTGCAACGAATCGGCAGCATCGTTCGATAGATTTCAATCCAGATCGCGCCTCCGTGCGATCCGTTCTCAACAGGAGTGAATATGAAGCGAATTCGTCTTCCCGAACTCGATCGGTGGCAGTCCGGTCTCATGATCTACGCGGCTTTGTCTGCGTTGAAGATGGTTCTGGACTACTTCAACGGCGCACCGATCGTGGTGCCCGTGGCGCTGCCAAGCCTGTAGACGGAAAGAGGGGGATGGTGGCATCACGTTATCCCTCGCGTTTCCAGGGTTATGTCGCCAGGGAGTGCAACGAATTCGAAAGGCGCATTGCCAGAATTCTGACGCCTCGTTATGTTTCAAAGTTTAGGAGTAGCCATCCATGAAAACCGTCTTTGCTGCAATTTTCGTCGCCCTGACGCTCTATGTCAGCGCGATCACGCCGACAGATTCCAATGGCCTGTCCGGAGAACAGATCCTGCAGAAAGTCGCAGGTCAGGCAGGTCCCCGCCTCGTCTGAGCACGGCGCCAAGATCGCACCGAATGTCCTCGGCCACGGAAAGAAAACCATGAGCAGTTCTAATTTCGTCTTGAGCGATGTAGCGATGGCAATTGTGACTTGGCGCCGTTCGCAGAGCTGGGCGGCGGAGCAACTCGGGATTGATGAACCCAAGCTGACCAAAATCATTCAGCAAAAACTGAGTGTCAACTCCGTCGATCGCCACACCCTCCAAGTGTTTTTGACTGACCACCCGGGTCTCGATCTGCTGGGTCCACGCAGCGCGCGCCGGGCGGCCTTGATCTCCGCAACGGACGAAGGTCTCCTTGAGCTGGCTGAGATGGCAGAAGCTGCGCTGCTGGCCGTAGAGAGCGATGCAAAGCGCTGGACCCTGCACCGTGTCGCCGGTAAGGCACGATTGAGTTATGGAGCAAGCTATGAGTTCGACGAGGCAGCGCAGACTGGCTCCCTCGCGCTGAGCGAAGCTGAAGCAGAGAAGGCAGAAAAGCACGTCTCGGCCCTGCGCGGCTTGAATTCGGTCTTTTCGGCTGCGGCATGGCCCACAGTGAAGCGGGGAATCGAGCTCAATCTCTGCGCGATCGACATGCTCCGGGAGAAGAGCGGCGGACGCATTGAGGCGACGTCACCCGCCCGAACGAGGTATGAGGCGCTTCTCGGTGACCTTATCCAGGCGAACAAGGCTTCGGAATGGGGCCCAGTATCAAAGGATGCAGACATCGGCGAAATTGAGGTAACCGTGCGGTTGCTGATTGTCTCGTGCGGAGCTGCGATCGCCGAGCTTGAAATCGAAGCAGGTCAACCGGCGAGCGCCAAAGCAGTCTTCATGAGGACCGTCGAAGAGCTCGGCCCACAATACGAGTCGCTTCTCCGCGTAATCTTCATCGACGATGCGTGGGCACATAATCAGACCGCTCTGCGGAACGCGCTGGCGAGATAAGGATCCCGTGCTCAGCTGAGGCGAGCGTCGAGTTTGAGACGAAGGGCGTCCTTGAACTTGCGCATGTTGATCCTTGGTGCGGGCAAGCCTGTTCCCGGCAAGTGCCGGCGTCTACCCGCGTGGGCTGGATGAAATGCGCAACACCAACACGATAACGTACGGCAGCGTTCCGCTGCCGTGACCACAGATCTCGCCATCGTGACCGCTCATTCCGGAGTACCCCGAAATCGGTCACGTTCAGCCCGGGATCACCGGTCACGTTCGCGCGGAATCCTCGGACACGTTCGCCCGGAATGGCCGGTCACGATGCTCAGGAATACCCACCTGGCGTGATCGAGCACAGGCAGCAAGCACCGCTCGCCATCGCCGGCGAGCAGCGTCGCCTTCATGATATTGCGGGCTGGCCGGGAGTTCCAGATGCGATGGTCGAAGAGTAGGTCCTCGCGGTGCGGCGTGTTCCGGATGAGCTCGCGCCCGCGCTTCTGGCCCTGGGATCGGATGTAACACCCAGCGCAACATACTGGATAAACATACAGTTTGTTGATAGGCTGGCATGATGAGTTGCTAGGGACACGCCCGCGGCAAGCCAGACCCGGGTTGAACGAAACCTGAATCCACCTCTCAGTACAACGGCGGGGGTTCGTGAAAAATGGCCGACACTTAAGTAGTACATGTAACTACACTCGGTTACATGGACGATTCACGGTACGACGCGGAGTGGCTGAGCCAGAAAGCCGAACACGAAGGGCGAGAATCTTCGTCGCCACGACGGATTTCTCAGGCGTCAAAACAGCCTGCGGCTGGCCTGCGGGGGTGGCGCAGCTGCGCGTTGCTCGTTGGCTTGGTCATCGCCCTCGCGTGGACCCTGAAGTTGGCCATAGGCCTTTGAGGCTACGGAGTCCTCGCTCGCCATCGCGCCGCTCGACCGGAGACGCGCGTCCATCAAGGGCCGGGACATGAGGCGAGCGGAACGCGCTTCCCCCCTCATCAATCAACTGCAGCAGGGGACTCTCTCAGGCTACGGCAATCTGTCGATGCATCTTCTCACGCGGAACGTGGCTTCGATCAGCGCTGACGCCTTCATCAAGTTCCTTCGGTGGCTTCTCACATTCAGCCGTCGACCGTCGATGTCGCATGTCCAAATCCACGTCCCCCAGCTTCGCGTCGTAGTGATCGAGACGTTGTGGCCCTTGTACTCGAACTGCTTTTTAAGGACTTGGAGTCGGTCAGTCATCCAGCAATGAAACGAAAAGCCCGCCGAAGCGGGCAAGACCTTGGAAGGTCGGAGGGAGGAGGCACTCATCGTGGAACTCGCCCCTGAACCCGGCCTGAATGTCCTCCGAAACACAAAGGCCTGAAGGTGTGGCACCAGGGTCCAGCGCAACCCGATCGAGCGCATGGCGTTGTCGGTCACGCCTTCGGTTTCTTCGTCCCACTATGGATTGAGTTGCACGATCAAGACCAACGTCAGTGCGGCCAATCCGAAGATGAAGGCAATCGCCGCGTTTTGTCTGAACCTTTTTCCCGCCGATTCTTCGAGAGGAGTGCTGGATTCGAAGGTAGTGAGCGCTTTGGCTTGGCTCGGCGCTGCCTCGTTTTCCGCGCCTTCCGTTGATCTTGTGCTGGCCAAATGCGATTGCTCGTCCGACCCAATATCGTTAGCGACTTCATCGCCGCCATCTCGCAACCAATCATCTGCAGTTGGATGGCGAGTGCCTTCTTCCTTCGCAAGGCCATCCGCGCGAGCAGCTTGCGTTTTGGCACGCATCAATTTTCCCACGGCAGGCCCAGGCTCGCGGGTGGGTCTACAGCGTGCATCGTCGTAGGATCGACACTTAACACGAAGGGCCTATCCATGCGCGCAGGACGCCTGAGTCCGCGCCAGATTGAGATGGCTCGTCGCCTGCATGGGGATTTTGTTCGCCCTGGGTCCTCCATGCGGGGCCATCGAAGGCGACTCGCCGATTGAGAGCTATCCGGCTTACCGATCAGGCTCTTGATGAGCTGAATGGCCTTGAGGATCGACAGCTGCAAATCGGGGCGAGCGCAGATCTGAAAAACTGGCGCCTTTCAACGTCGAGGTCGATGGCACCAGTTATCAAAACCGCCACCATGGTCGCCGGCCTATCGACATCGCTTCCAGTGGCGCGGAGATGGTGGTGGCGGCGCGAGAACGGCTCAGGGCCTCCGCTTCCAAAGCGAGGGCTTCGCGAAGTGCGGCTTGGTTGCCGTGCGTTGCTTGCAACCGAAGCGCCTGGCAGCGTCGAGAGAGTTCGTCGTCTGAAAGGTCAGTCAGGTCGGTCGGCTGGTCCATCCGGACATTCTGCAGTGGAATCTCTTGATCGCAAGACTTATCCGCTTTTCGCCTCATCCGCCTAGAGGAGGGAAAAAGTCACCGATGGCTCGACGACGGTTTTCTTCGCCGCGGGCATCAAGCGGGGCTGGATCCAGACCATGCCGGGTAAAGGCTTATCCCGCGCCTGCGGCTCTACAGCCCACTCGAGCCCTCCTTCACACAGGCATGGCGTCCGAGCGAGGTCGTGTTGGTGCAATAGATCGTTCGCCCCAGCTCCTTGATCGAGCCCTCGACCTTGGGCAGCCCGCGATAGGCGAAGAGCCGAACGTCGGGGTTCACTCAGCCATAACAAACAGGGCGTATCCTTCGTTTAGATGGACCGCTGGCGCTGGTAGAGGACGCTGCGGCAACCCACTCATCGAGAGTGGGCCCTTGATGTCGGCGGCCCATCGCGAACATCACCGAGCGACATTGATATGTCGCATTTGCAGGCACCACGCGGAGACGCCCGGCTGGCAACGGCTTGCGGCCCGGGGAGCCGCGTTATCCACAACGTTGCCCACTGCGGCAGTGGACAACCTCTCGCTCGCGGTAGCGTGCTCCAGCCACTGTAGCGCGCGAAGGTTGCGTCAGCGGCGTAGGACTCCGACCATGACCGAGCTGGGCACTGCCAAGGTCTACCCCAGATCTTGCGGCTCTTGCGTGCCAACCTGAAGCGCAACGATCGCGGCGCAGCGAATGCACCGTGACCAGGCGCCTCAATTGTTAGCGCCGAGGGTCTGAGTTCAACCGGTTATTCAACTGGTTATTCGTTAGCTTTTCCGTATCGCACCCGCACCCGGTGTAGATCTGCCGGTCAGTGATAGGCTGGCGCCGAACTTCGGAGACGGCATGCTGTACGAAATCGCAGGCACGAACACGCGAATACTCGGAACTCTTCACTACTTTCCGCCCGGCCCACAAAGGTGGGTCGATCCCGTCCGCCGCAGCTTCGATTGGGCTTAGAAGATCTACATCGAGACGAAGGTGGAGAAGGCTAGTGAACTGGTGAGGTTGCCTGCCCGGTTCAAGGCGGGGCATCTTTCCTCCGACCTGCGTCAGGAAGTCGATCGAGTTTGGCCTCAAGCCGCGCTAGGCGACATGGATCGCTGCAGCCTGCTTGGAGTGTGCCTCGTTGTGAACTCGCTCGGGGTGTCCCGTGTCGAAGGCGTTGAGCCAACGGTGAGGGCTTGGCTCGGGTCGTCGGGCGATGTACTGGAACTTGAAACGGCGGAGGATTTCGTACACGCTGCCAACGACATGCCGCTAGACGACCTTATTCTTTCGATCCGATTCGCACTTCAGCGGCAATCAGCGGCCCAAAAGGACTTTGAGGCCAAGGCCCGAGCGTGGAGGGTGCACGACCTAGCGAAGCTTCAAGCGCTCACAAAAGTCGGGACGACGGAAGCAATGCGTCGAGCCCTGTTCGAAACACGAAATCGGAAATGGGCTGAGACCGTCGCCCATGCGGCGACATCGCCCGAGCGCACGCTCGTACTGTGCGGTGCTGGGCACCTGTGCGGTCCGAACAACCTACGCGAAGTACTCGAACGGGACCATGGGCACGGGGTCAAGCGGCTGATGATGTAGCCGTCTCTTCGGAGGTTGGCGTGCGCGCGCCAAATGCCAATGGTTGACTTCGGTTGACTGTGGCGGACCGTCTGGAGGGGGCTTTGTAGCTTTTGTAGCGTCCCCGGCGGCGTCCTTGCAGATTTATGCAGTGGGCACACCTTGGCCGCAAGTGTGGAGTTTGCCCCGGCGGCGATGGGCGCTCTAACCGATCACGAACGAGCACTGCTGACGAGCAATAGGTTGATGAGGGCGAGCATCCTATGGAACAGATAATCGAGTTGCTCGGGCCGATCTATCGAAATTTTGCTCGTTTCGAAATGCCGAATGTGGAACGAGTTGCCAATTGTGGTGAGGGCGCTTGCTTCCACTTCCAGCATGTTGCGAAACGCCGGCTCACTCGCTCCACGATCGAGCATAAGCCTGGCCGATGTCTTTTTGTCAGGCCCCTCGTCAAGCGTCTTCAGCCGTTCCCATGCGTCCCAAAGCTTTTCGACGGCTCTGGCGCGCGCTGCTGGAGCCGGGTCGCGGAAGCTTTCGACTGCAGTTCGAACCATGGAGTCGAACGTCTGGTCACCGCTTTCGGGTAACCCGCGAATCAAGTCCTGTAGGGCGGGTGAAAGGGCGCGATCTTCCGCCAAGCGCTTGATGTCGCGCACCAACGGCTCGAGAAAATCATTGGCGAACTTAAGAATCATCGGCGGGACCTGCAGATTCTTACCTTCGCGAAAATGCTCCAAGAGCACAGTGAAGAGATTGAGTCGATCGGTCACGATTTCACGAAGGAAGGCAATGCGCACGGCAATGCTCGCGGGGCGATCCCGCGGCCATGATAGGCCCGAGCCAGGGCGCCCTGATGCTGCGGTAAGCCATTCCTCCAAATTCGCATCCGGAAGCGACGTAGTAAGAAAGCCGTGCATTGGCTCTTCATCGAGGTAGGAGCCGAACGTCGCGAGGCGGTCCTTCGCGACGCGGTTTTCTGAGCGCTTGAAGTCGTCCAAGGCGTCGGCCAGGTTTCGAAACGTGGACGCTAATTGCGGCGAAGCAGAAGACATGAATGGTGCACCTTTGAAGATTGGGTGTGGCGGCTCGACCGTTCCCGCTAACGCTCAGGAGGCCCCTGCATAGATGAAAAGACCCAGGACAAAGCCTGCGTAGTACCAGAATCCGGTGTTGGGTCTGCCGATGATCTCGATCGAATGGAGGAACGAGATCCCGAGGATGCCGACGACCCAAGAGATTAGATTTGCCAGCAACGCCAGTGGGAAGACTATCCCATGCCAGACGCCGGACAAGAAGCCGTAAGGGTCGGCCACGGACTCCGCGGTGTAGTGCGCTGCGCACCCGGTGAGAATCAGCGCGGCGCCGAGCAGCGCCAACCGCAGGGGCTTCTTGCTTGCCATCGGGTGCTCTTCGAGACCTATTGCGTTGAACAGTGATTGGCCGAAAGCTCGGCGCGAAGTCCTCGCATGCGTTGCTGGTCTGGGTTGATGACCTCGGGTGGCTGCCACTGCCAGTTCGAGTACCGGCTTTCGATCTTGTTGCGCTCCGCGACAAGTTGGGCGCATCGGGTGGCTCGCTGGGAATCGCCTGTGCTGGCCTGAGCCTGCTGAGTTCGTGCGGCCTTGCCTTGCTCGGCCTGCTGGACTTGCTGGTCCCAAGGCACGTCGGCGACGTTCTCGATGCGGTCGATCAGGGCGTTGTGCTGGCTGCAGTGTGCCTGAGCCCAGAACGTTGATCCGTTGTAGGCCTTGCAAAGATAGATCGTGCCAGCGTGGGCCGAGCCCGCCACAAGCGCCGCGACGCAGATTCCCAAAGTTTTCATTACCTCTCGCTCCTGGCGCGAAGTCTAGGCGGCCTGGCTACCGACATCCCGACTTCTGTGCGGGCAACCGGGCAATAGTTGGCACCCTGGAGCGCAAACCCTGCAGCAAGGCGACCGGGACCGTCCGCGCATCGGCCTCTTGCTCACGCGGGGCGCTATCCCGGGGAAGCGAAGCGTGCCCGCAAGGCGATTGCAACGTTTGTCGAGCAGCGGCCTGCAGACGCGCTCCGGGTGGCGCCTGCGAAGTCAACGGAAACTGTTTGGTAGCTTGGTGCTGACCTGAATGTCACCCAAAGGGGATGACAAGCGACTGCCTTTTGTTCGCAACTGCAAAGCAAATTCTTGCACTGCTCTGACACGCGCAGCCCGCGCATGTCATGAGAGGCGTCTGCATGGGCAGAAATCGGCGGGCGGTGGTGCCCTTTTCGTGATTGGTCGGCGCTGTAGACCTTGCACCCGAAAACACATTAATCGTTCTCTTTTGTACCCTCGCCCGCAACGACCGCCCTGACCGTCAGAAACAAGATTCGAACGTTCAGCCAAAGCTTGTTAGGCGTCTTGGCGTATTCGACGTCCAACTCGACACGCCTTGCATATGACAACCGGCCGCGACCGCTCACTTGCCACAACCCCGTAATGCCTGGGCGAGTAGAACAGTAGTCGGCCCAGTTGTCGCCGTACAGCTCCTTTTGTCGCTCCATGCAGGGGCGCGGGCCTACGAGGCTCATGTCTCCTTTGAGGACGTTCCAGAACTGCGGCAGTTCGTCGAGGCTCAGCTTACGGATGATCGTGCCGATCGGAGTGATGCGCGGGTCCTTCTCCAGCCTTTGGAAAGTGTCCCACTCAGCCCGCGCCATGTCGTTGCGGCTCAGGAACTCGTCGAGCACGTCGTCCGAATTCCGAACCATCGAGCGGAACTTGTAGAAGCGAAAGCGCTTGCCATCTTCGCCAATGCGGGTCTGCCAGAAATGCACTGGGCGCCCCATGCTGATCATCACGCCCAGCGCAACGAACATGTACAGAGGCCCGAACAAGGCAAAGAAGACCAATGCGCCGACGATGTCCACCACCCTGATAACGCGACCGTTCGGCGAGTCAAAGAAGCGGCTGGGCTTGGTGTACTGCCACCAGAGGCTGCACGCAGCAAGGAACGGCGAGAACTTGCCCGGCATGTCGTCGAGGATGGCGGACCATTCCTCCAGCATCCGTTCCCGCATTTCGAGAGGCGCAGACGCAACAGCCCGCGCGAGTACCTTGCGCGCCAACCAAGGGAGCCAATCTTTGAGTTCGTTGAAGGCCAGCCCGCCGAAAGCGACTGCCACCGCCCAGAGGTATTCGTTCATGCAGCGCTCCTCAGTTGCATGGACGGAGCGGTTCCCGGGCTACCCAGCAGCTGGTACGCCACGCGCTGACCTTGTCCGGTAATGCGGTAGAGCCGCCGACGTGGGCGGCCTTCTTGTTGAGGGTCGACTTCTTCCCACTCGCTCGTCAGCAAACCTTCCTTCTCAAAGCGCATGAGAAGCGGGTAGAGCGTCCCGGACGAGACCTCAGCGGCCTGCATGAGGTCATACCCGTGCAGCTTATCGGCCGGGCTCTGCATAAAAGTGTTCAAGATGGCTAGTCCTTTGCCAGAGATTCGCATTGGGGCCTTTCGTGTGCTGATGCGAAGTCTACATAGGGGTAGCCGGAAAGTCTACATAGGGTATGTCGATTTTGTAACAAAACCATCGCCATTGGTGAGGATTCACGCTCGTGGCTCAAGGCAGAGAGTCCGATTCCTACGAAGCAAGTTACGCGCGGTGCACCTCGGGC
Organism: Variovorax sp. 10N432; assembly: GCF_056394465.1. NCBI lineage: Bacteria > Pseudomonadati > Pseudomonadota > Betaproteobacteria > Burkholderiales > Comamonadaceae > Variovorax > Variovorax sp. 10N432. The sequence goes on along the minus strand of NZ_JBFTHX010000036.1, from coordinate 2,851 downwards.
TTCTCGCGTGCGCCGATCCAGTCGCCGCGGCGCCAGATGCTGCTGGGCCCGTCGGCGCTGGTCTTTGCCTTCGGCGTTGCGACCACCGTGTTCGCCGGCATGGTCGGCCGCACCCATTTCGAGCGCAACCGCGAATGGTGGAGTCGGCTCAACGCGTGGCTGTTGTCCTTCGGGACGGTCTGGATGATCTGGATCGCGCTGGCCTTCTTCTCGTTCCCCCTCCTGGGTGCTGCTCGCTCGCATGCCGAGCTTTGAAGAGTTCGTCCATTCTTTGCAGCCGCGCTGCGCGATCGATCGACCTCAGTTCAAAAGTCAGAGACTACCGAAGGCGCGTTGCACCAGAGCGTAGATGCGTTCCCCGCAATAGAGTCGGGCAGCGATTGACCTACCTCCACTCAAGCTGCACGTAGCCATCTTCGATAGGCACTACGTGGGGTGGGCTGTTCGTTTCGAGCATGAGGTGGGCAATAGCAATGCGCTGCGTTGATATTTCGCCTTTTGGACCAACAAAGTTGAGTTCTACATCAAGATTGGAGGAAAATGGCTGACTATTGCTTCTACAAGATTGCAGTCGTTCATCGCTGATGTCGATAGCAATCGTAAAGAGTTCGGTCACGCGTGAAGGCACATTCCGACCAAGGTTGGCCGGCGACTTGCAATCTTGCATCGGCTCTCCCCACAGCATGGCCTGAACTGATTTCAAGTTGAAGATTTCTTGACCTTTGTTTACGATTACAAAATCTATGCTCAATGAGCTATCAGGTTCATCCTTGCCATTATCAAACCCTGCGACTTTGAATTGCGCAGAGCGCGTTGGCAGCTTTGCGGTTTCGCCAACTTCATGGTTTGTGAGAATTGAAATTATGGCCACTGTTGCCAAAACAGCGCCAAGTATTACTGTCACGAGCGCAGAGAGACGAAACCTCTCCGATCGCTTTTCTATCTGCTGAACCGCAAGTTGATATTTCTGATTTCGAGTTAGCGTTGTGGTGTCGACGTCGAAAAACTCTAAAGCACGTTCTACAAGTTCCGCACGCTGTTCTGGCGGTGCTGAACTTATAAGGCGTTCTTTACTACGAATGTATCTTCCGAGCACAACAGCCGCTATTGCCAACGCAAAAGCCATTAGCGAAAGGCCTGTGCTAATTTGCGTAATGGCCGACCACATGTTGAAAAGTGAGGGGAAGGTTGCGTGCAAGTTCGTGCGCGAACGTTACCCCGCCCTGCAGCATTCCGCAATGGTTCAAACTTGATTGGGTGTAGGCCTTTTAGAATCCCATCATCCGAGCCACCGCGCTGACTTGTGCCGCTCCCGCCCTGAAATACCCCGCCACGGTCTCCACGCTCCGATGCCCCGTCATCGCCATCGAATCGATGGTGTGAAGTGGCACGGTGAAGGGGCGCGACGCGGCGGCCTCAATGCGAATCTGAACGATGGCTCTCATGGGACCCACCTTTCCTGTGATGGCGCAGCCAACGCGGCGAGCCTTCGGTTCACAGCGCGCCGATCGAAGCGGTCGGGGTGGTAGTGGCGCAAGATGGCCCATTCTCGTCGTCCACCTCATCGTCGAGAAGATCCTCGAACTCTTGGCGGGACCTGCTCTCGCCGATCCAGGGTGTACTCGAACCGAGTGGCTATGAACGCATGCGGACCGCCGCAATCCTCTGGGGCGCGGCGCGCCGGCCCGCGATGCATACCGGGTACACCAGCTTGGGATCCAGCGGCAAGGTCGCCTCGATGCGCAGGTCGTGCACCCACAGATCGCCGAAGTCGTATTCGTAGGTGAATCGCTCAAGGCGCCGCAGCTTGCCATTCACGACCTCGGCGAGGCCGAGGCGTTCGCAAAAACGTTCCGGAGCATTCGAGGCACCCCTGATGGCCCCCAAAGAGATCAATTGGAAGCAGCCCTCGGTATGGCGGCGATCATCAGCTACGGGCGACCATTTGTGGTGTCTCGCTCCAATGGCATCGCCGACAAGCTCATCAAGCCCGAGGATTTCCAGCTATTCGAAGGCCATCCTCAGCACGCAGCCGAGCACCAACTCGTTATGACGCTTCGGGATCAAGTGGTCGCGCACTCGGACTGGAATCACCGCTTTTCGCTGGTCGAGGTGCCCGATCAATTCTCAGAGAGTCAACGGCTACTTGTCGCCTTCGATCCTCGAATGCTACTCACGAACTTTCACTCTTTCATCGATCTCGCTCTGTTGGCGCCGGCCGAAAATTGACCCATCTGTGAGGGTTGTGCCGGTTCAAATTTGACCCGGGTGTTCAGCCTACCCTGCTGCTTTTTTAAGCGGTGGGGGTATGAGGATTGATCACCATGGCCATGATTGGCAAGGTCCTGCGGATGCACCACCGCGAGAACAAATCGGTGCGAGAGATCGCGAGGGCAACGAGCCTGTCGCGCAACACGGTCAGGAAGTACCTGCGCGTGCCGGTGGCGCAGCCACCGAAGTACGTGCGCCGAGCGGCCTCGACGAAGCTGACGCCGTTCATCGAGATGGTGGAGATGGCGTTGTTGGCCGACGCGCGTCGACCGAGGAAGGAGCGGCGAACCGCGCGAGCACTGCTGCAGCAGATTGCGGCGGCGGGCTATGAAGGCGGCTACACCCAGCTGACCGACTTCATTCGAGCGTGGCGAGCGCAGCAAGGGAGTGTTGCGGTCGGCAAAGCGTTCGTGCCACTGGCCTTCGAGTTGGGCGAGGCGTTCCAATTCGACTGGAGCGACGAGGCGCTGGTGATCGGCGGGATCTACCGCAAACTGCAGGTCGCGCACATGAAGCTGTGCGCGAGCCGGGCGTTCTGGCTGGTGGCGTACCCGAGCCAGGGTCACGAGATGCTGTTCGA
>NZ_JBFTHX010000035.1:0-64722 GCF_056394465.1 Variovorax sp. 10N432 | reverse complement strand
ACAACCTGTCGGCGCGCACGGCCGTGTACGCGACCGCGGCACGCATCGACAACAAGGGCGGCGCCGACCTCACGGTGGGCGGGCCGGCCTTCTACGCGAAACCGATCAATGGCGTCGTGCCGACCGCCAAGACCTCCACCGGCTACGACGTCGGCATCCGCCACATCTTCTGAGATCGGCCGCCAGCGGACTCACCATGAACATCCCCAAGGACTACACCCTGGCCGCGCTGAAGGCGCATGTCGGCCATGACTTCGGCCACGCGGCCCCCGTGCTGCTCGACCAGCGGCGCATCGACAGCTTCGCCGGCTGCACCGGCGACAGCCAGTGGATCCATGTCGACGTCGATCGTGCCCGCACGCAGGGGCCGTTCGGCCACACGATCGCGCACGGCCTGCTGGTGCTGTCGCTGATTCCGGCGGCGCATTTCGAGCTCGGCGTCTATCCGGCCGACGCGAGCGGCGTGCTCAACTATGGCTTCGACCGCGTGCGATTCCTCGCGCCGGTGCCGAGCGGCAGCTATGTCCGCCTGCAGGTGGAACTGGTGGAGGTCACCGAGAAGCAGCCCGGCCAGTGGCTGGTCCGCTGCCGCAACACGGCGCATGCCCGCGGCGAGGCATGGGGCGCCGTGATGGTGGCCGAATCGCTGGCGCTGGTGATGGCATGAACACGGGCGCACACATCCGCGACGACCTGCCGCGCGACGGCACGCGGCTCGCCGATTCCCTGGTCGCGCTCGCCGCCGCCGTCGGCACCCGTCCGGTCGAGGCCCTGCAGAGCCTGCACCGGTCCGGCGCGGCCCTGCTGGATGTCGCCATCGGCCGCTCGACCGTCGAGCCCGCCGCCGGCGACCGCCGCTTCGACGATCCTGCCTGGCAGGGCAATCCGCTCTATCGCGGCCTGATGCACAGCCACCTGGCGCTGGTGCGGGAAGCCCAGCGCCTGGCCGGCGAACTCGATCTGTCGCCACGCGACGAGGCCCGCACCCGCATGGCGCTGGGCATGGTCGCCGACACTTTGGCGCCGACCAACACGCTGCTGGGCAACCCGGCGGCGCTGCGCCGCACGCTCGATACCGGCGGGCGCAACCTGCTCGACGGCGCACGCAACCTGGTGACCGACTGGCGCGACAACGGCGGCCTGCCGGCGATGGTCGACGGCACCGCCTTCGGCGTCGGCGAGAACCTCGCGGTCACGCCCGGCTCGGTCGTCTATCGGCATGCGATGCTGGAGCTGGTCCAGTACCGGCCGCAGACGCAGAAGGTGCACGGCACGCCGCTCTTCATCGTGCCACCTCAAATCAACAAGTACTACATCTGGGACCTCGCGCCCGGCCGCAGCCTGATCGAGCACCTGGTGCAGCAGGGCTTCCAGGTCTTCGTCGTGAGCTGGTTCGATCCCGGCGCAGAGCAGTCGGGCTGGGGGCTGGAAGACTATGTGCTGGCGCTCGAAGAGGCCATGCAGGCCGTGCGCGACATCTCCCGCGCGCCGCAGATGCATGTGCTGGGCGCCTGCTCCGGCGGCATCACGGCATCGGCCCTGCTCGCCTACCTGGCGGCCAAGGGCAGCGACTGGGCCCGAAGCCTCACGCTGCTGGTGTCGCTGCTCGACGTGCAAGGCATCGCCGACAGTTCCATGGGCCTGTTCGCGCACCTCGAGACGCTCGAGCTCGCGCGCACGGCCAGCGGGGGCAGCGGCGTGCTGCAGGGCAAGGACCTGGCCAAGGTCTTCGCCTGGCTGCGTCCGAACGAGCTGATCTGGAACTACTGGGTCAACAACTACCTGATGGGCGAGAAGCCGCCGACCTTCGACGTCCTCTACTGGAACTCCGACACCACCCGCCTGCCCGCACGGCTGCATGCCGACTTCATCGCGCTGCTGGAAACCAACGCGCTGGCGCACGAAGGCGGACTCTCGATCGGCGAGCTGCCGCTGTCGCTCGCCAACGTTGGCTGCGACAGCTACATCGTCGCCGGCCGCACCGACCACATCACGCCCTGGGAGGGCTGCTACCAGACGCGCCGCATGCTCGGCGGGCACAGCGAGTTCGTGCTGACATCGAGCGGGCACGTGCAATCCATCGTCACGCCGCCCGGCGGCAAGAAGGCGTCGTTCCTGACCAACACCGGTGCGCACGACACGCCCGAGCGCTTCGAGTCGGGCGGCCAGGCGAACGAAGGTAGCTGGTGGCCGCACCTCACGGCCTGGCTCGCGGCGCGCTCCGACGCGCAGAAGCGGGCGCCGGCCCGCGAAGGCTCGCGCGGCCATCCGGCCCTGTGCGCGGCACCGGGAACCTACGTGCTCGGGCCCACCGGGTCGGCGGCCGAATGAAGGCCGGGGTCCGACCTCTGGAGACCTTCCCGGTCCGCATCGGAACCCAGCGCCTGCGCGTCGCCATCGGCGGCGCGCCGGACGCCGAACGCACCCTGCTGCTGTTCAACGGCATCGGCGCCAGCGTCGAGACGCTGGCGCCTTTCATTGCCCGCTTCTCGCACACCCGGGTCGTCACCTTCGATGCGCCGGGCGTCGGCGAATCGCCCGCGCCCTGGCTGCCCTACCGTCCGCGCGATATCGCGCGCCTGGGCGCCGACCTGCTGACCCACCTGGGCGTGCAGCGCGCCCATGTGTTCGGCGTCTCGTGGGGCGGAGCCGCGGCGCAGGAGTTCGCGATCAACCATCCGCGCCGCTGCAGCACGCTGACGCTGGCCGCCACCTGCGCCGGCATCGTCATGGTGCCGGGACGGCTGAACGTGCTGCTGAAGATGCTGAGCCCGCGGCGCTATGTCGATCCGGCCTATTTGATGCGCATCGGCGGCGACCTCTACGGCGGCGAACTGCGCTTCGAGACCGAGCTGCTGCAGCTGCATGCGCAATCCATGCGCAGCCCGAGCTGGCACGGCTACTTCTACCAGCTGCTGGCCACCGCGGGCTGGACCAGCTGGCCCTGGCTGAAGCGGGTGCAGGCGCCGGCGCTGGTGATGATGGGCAGCGACGATCCGATCGTGCCGCCGGTCAACGGCCGCATCATCGCGGCCGGGCTGCCCCGGGCGACGCTGGAGACGGTCGACTGCGGGCATCTCTTCGTGCTGACCCGCGCCGCGCAGACCGCACGGCGCGTCGAGAGGTTCATGGATCAGCACGCGGCGGCAACGGCCTAGATGAGTCCCCGCAACCGGCGCTGGGCGCGGTCGAGGCCGACGACCAGGCGATTCTCGATGCCTTCGGCCTCCGTGATCCGCTCGTCGAACCAGATCGCGTCCGCGCTCGCGACCTCGGACATCTTCTGCATCATGGCGACGATCAGGGCGTTGTGGTCCCTGATCAGCCCGTCCCAGAGATCGACATCCGCCTGGGCGCCTTGTATTTCCACGTAGCTGGCCGTCATGCTTGTCTCCTGCGCTCGTGTGCCGCATAGCGTAGCACTGCGACGTGCCGGGAGCGAGCGGGGTGGAGACGGCCCGGTCACTCCTCCGGAGCGTTCAGGATGTACATGGCCTCGAGCAGCGGCGAGGGCCGGGCGCCGGCCGGGAAGGACTGGCGGAACACCTCGGTGATCGCGCCGCTGCGGTAGGTCTCGGCCAACCCGCGGTTCACCGCCAGCCGCAGGTCGGCGTCGCGCCGCATCATCAGCGCGTAGGGCTCGATGGACAGGTAGTCGTCGCTGAGCTTGAGCGCCACCGTGGAGGGCTGGCCGAGCGCTTCGCCCAGCAGGATAAGGCGGTCGGTGGCGTAGGCGTCGATGCGGGCGGTACGCACCGCCGCGATGCCCTCGGTGTGCGTCTGCATCGGGACCAGCACGGGCGCGATGCCGCGCGCCGACAGCCTCTTGAGTACCGCCTCGGTGGTAGTTCCGGGGATGACGCCCACGCGCTTGCCGTTCAGGTCGGCCGGACGCGCCATGGGCGACGAGGCCTGGGTCACGAAGGAGGCGCCCTCGACCCAGATCGTGTTGCTGAAATCCACCTGCTGCTCGCGGCCCAGCGTGCGCGTGGTGCTGCCGCATTCGATGTCCACGGTGCCGTCGTTCACCGCCTGCATCCGCGTGGCGGCGGTCACCGGAACCCACTGCACATCGAGCTTGGGCAGCTTGAGCTGCGCCTGGATGGAAGCCGCCACCCGCTGGCACAAGGCCACCGAGTAGCCGGCCGGCTTGCCGTCGGCGCCCTTGAAGGAGAAGGGCTGGGCGTCCTCCCGGTAGCCGAGCTTGAGTGACTGCGTCTGCGCGACCCGCGGCAGCGGAGCACCGGCTGCCGCGCCGGGCGGGTTGGCGCAGGCGCCGAGCAAGGCAGAGACGAGCACGAGCGCACACGGCGCCAGCAACCGAGCTTTCATGGATTCCTCCTGCCCCACATGACCGGGAGCGGGTGCATTGTGCTTGCCGGCGTCAGCCTCGTCCATGCCCGCTCGACGGACCGCCGAAGGCCCCGTCGTCATAGGCCGCGGCATAGACCGCCCAGTCCGCGCGCACCTGGGCGGCACATTCGGCCGCCGCATCGAGCAGGCGGTCCCGCCACTTCGCGCGGCCGCCGAAATCGATCAACTCATCGGCGGTGGCCGATCCTTCGCGCCCGGAACTGCGCAGCTGGGCCCAAGCCACCAGCTTGCCCATCACCGCGATCACGCCTTCGAGGTCGGCGAGGTTCCTGGCCGACTGGCCGCCGAGCACGACCCGGTCCTCGGTCGGCTGCAATGCGCGCAACACGTAGGGCGTACCGCCGGCGACGATCGGCTGCAGAAAGGCCATCGACACCGCCTGCAGGCGACGCTGAAGCGCCACCACGCGGTGCGCCTGCGACTTCCACTTCGGCTGCGCCACCTTCAGGTGCGGCACCAGCGACGACGCAAGCGCCTGCTTGAGATCGAGTACGTAGTTGCCGTCCGGCGAACCCTTGCCCTCGACCAGGATCGCATAGCGGTCGACGCCCAGGCTGCCGGTGCCCGCAATGCGGCGCGCCACATCGAGCACCTGGTAGAAGTCCGGGTTCGGCTGCGCCTCGGCGTACTGCGCGACCACCGCACGGACGGCCGCGTCCTGCGCCTTGTCGACGCCGAGCGCCTTCTTGCCGTCGATCCGCAGCACGCGGCGACGCTCCCTGAGTTCGGTGCGCGCCGCAAGGAACTGCGTGCGCTGCCGCTCCCGCAGGCCGTCGAGCAGCGCCCGCACCAGGCCCTGCGCCGTGTCGCGCTCCACCCAGTAGGCCTTGCCCGCGCGAAGGGTGGTCGCATAGCTTTCGAGGAAGATCTCGCAGAGCTTGCGCGTTTCGCGGCGGCGTGCCGTGAGCGTCTCGCCACCGACCCACAGGCTCGCCAGGAAGCGGACCAGGTCCCAGCTCACCGGCGCCAGCGCCGCTTCGTCGAAGTCGTTGATGTCGAAGTAGACCAGCCGGTTGTCGCCCTTGTAGCTGCCGAAATTCTCGAGATGCAGGTCGCCGCAGACCCACCCCGGAGGCGCCGACCGGAAGATGCCGCTGCCCGGAAGCCGGTCGTAGAAGAGATGGCAGGTGCCGCGCAGGAACACGAACGGGCTGGTGCGCATGTTGCGGAATTTGAGCTGCACCCGCTCCGGTTCCCGTTTCGCGTTGAAGGAGAGGATCTCGCGTACGACGTCCATGTCTTGAGCCTAGCACTGCACGTACACTGATGCCCGACCGCATGGAGACGACATGAGCAACCGCGTGCTGGACCCGATCGATCGCAACTCGGAGATCCTGTTCGGACTCTTCATGGTCCTGACCTTCACCGGCACGCTGAGCGTGGCTTCGGCCGGACCGAAGGAGGTGCGCGCGATGCTGATCGCGGCCATCGGCTGCAATATTGCATGGGGCCTCGTCGACGGCGTGATGTTCATGCTGCGCCGCGTCGTCGGCCGCGCGCGCCAGGCGATGCTCTGGCGCCGGGTGGTCTCCAGCCAGCAACCCGAAGAGGCACATGGACTGATCGCCCAGGAGATCGGCCCGCTGTCGGATGCGCTCGGGCGCCAGGATTTCGAACGCACGCGCCAATGGATGCTGGCCCAGCCCGCGCACGTCGCGCCGGCCCGCGTGCTGAAGCGGAAGGACCTGGTCGGCGGCCTGGGCGTCTTCCTGCTGGTCTTTCTTTCGACCTTTCCGCCGACGCTGCCCTTCCTTTTCTTCTCCGACCTGCGCAGTGCGATGCGCGCGTCCGCCGCGATCGCGATCGTGATGCTGTTTCTCTGCGGCTACGAATGGGGCCGCTACGCCGGCACCCCGCCCTGGCGGGCCGCACTGCTGATGGTCGTGCTGGGCGTGACCATCGAATTGATCGTCATCGCGCTGGGCGGCTGAACGCGCGGCCCCGTGGCCGCCCTTCCCCCTCCTTCGCGGAGGGGGCCGCCGGGACGTCCGGCCCCTAGAGTTGCGGCACAGACCCCACGGGCCTGCCCATTGCCGCGCCACCCGGGTGCGGCCACCTTCCACAGGAGCACAGCATGCATTCGCCCGAGCCCACGCTGACGGTCGAGGTCTACTTCGATTTCGTCTGCCCCTGGTGCCTGATCGGCAAGCGCCAGCTCGACGCCGCCGCCAGCCGTCTCGCCGAACTGCGGCCCGATGTGCGGCTGCGCATGGTCTGGCATTCGTACCCCTTGCTGCCCGACGTGCCGGCGGGCGGCCTGCCTTACCAGGCCTTCTATGTGGCCCGCCTGGGCAGCCCCGAAGCCGTCGCCCGGCGGCGCGCGCAGGTGCTGCAGGCCGGCCAGGCGGCCGGGGTCCCGTTCGCCTTCGACCGGATCGCCATGATGCCGAACACGGCCGCCGCCCACGACCGGGTCGCGCAGGCGGCCGCGGTCGGCACCGAGGTCCAGCAGCGCCAGCTGATCGACCGCATCTTCATGGCCTACTTCAACGGCGGCCGGGACATCGGCGACGCCTCCGTGCTCGCGCAGCTGGCGCGCGAATGCGGGCTGCCGGCCGAGGCTCCCGACCCTGGCGGCGAGCGCAGCCAGGGCCGCCACCCTCAGGCCAAGGTGCGCCACCTGGTCAGCGGGGTGCCCTTCTTCGTGTTCGACGCATCGCTGGCGCTGGCCGGCGCCGTGTCGGCCGACACGCTGCTGGACGCCATGCTGCGCGCACTCACTCCGGCTTGAAGTCGATCGACTTGAGCACCTCGCCCACGCGCCGGTAGTCGGCCGCGAGCGAGCCCGTGAGCTCCTCGGGCGTGCGGGTGCCGCCGGCCTCCAGCCCGGTGTCGAGCAGGTGCGCGCGCAGCGCCGGCTGGGCCAGCGCCTTCAGCGTCGCCTCGCGCACGCTGGCCTGCACCGCGGCGGGCACGTCGGGCTTGAGCCAGAGGCCCATCCACGAGACGGTCTCCAGCTGCGGATAGCCCAGCTCGGCAAAGGTCGGCACCTCGGGCAGCAGGGGCGAGCGCTTGGGCGTGCTCACTGCAAAGGCCTTGATCTTGCCGGCCTTGATCAACGGCAGCGAAGTCGCGATGCCGTCGAACATCAGCGGCACGTGGCCGCCCATCACGTCGGCGAGCGCCGGCGTGGAGCCCTTGTAGCCGACGTGCGTCATGTCGATGCCGGCCGCCTTGTTGAGCTGCAGCCCCGCCACGTGCGACACCGTGCCAGGGCTGTACGAGGCATAGCTCACCTTGCCGGGGTTGGCCTTGACCCAGGTCAGCAGCTCGCGGAAGTTCTTCGCCGGCACCGTGGGTGCGCCGACCATCACCAGGCCGCCGTGGCCGAGTTCCGCCACCGGCTTGATCTCCTTGGCCATGTCCACCCGCAGCTTGACGATGTGCGGGATCTCGCTCACCAGCGAGTTGACGCCCACCAGCAGGGTGTGGCCGTCGTGCGGTGCGTTCGAGAGCTCGTTGACCGCGAGCACGCCGCCCGCGCCGGGCTTGGGGTCGACCACGAAGGGCTGGCCGGTGTCCTTCGACAACTGGTCTGCCACCAGGCGCGCGATGATGTCGGCGGTGCCGCCGGCCGGACCGGCGACGATCACGCGCACCATCTTCTCGGGCCATTTCGCTGTCGGCTGGGCCTGCGACATCGCGAGACCCGAGACGCCGAGGCAGGACAGGCACGCGGCCTGGATCATCCGCCGCCGCCATTGATTCGGATTCATGTTCGGTTTCCTTCTATCTGTTGTTCATTCAGTGCTCCACGGCACCAGGTGTGACCGCGACCCATGAAACCGGCGCAGCCAAAAAGCCAGAGATACCGCGGAACCGGCTTGTATGGTGAGGGTGTTGGGGTGTAGGGCCTGATTACCGGCTATCGGGTTTGACCGACTGGCAAAGATTGCCCCCACCCCGCCTTTGAGCGTCGATAAGGAACTGAGCAGCATCTCAGCGCCGATCTCTGAGCAAGCTAACGCCGCGGGCGGGATTTCACCCCAACGATCGTCATTGTTCATTGGAGGAATCCGACTATGCAAGTTCCCCTGAATAGTTTCATTGGTGTGGACGTCTCCAAGGCCGAACTGGTGATCGCCACCTACGGCCAGGACGACTGCCTGAGCGTGCCCAACGAATGCACTGCCATCCTGCAATGGCTGCGCACCTTGGCTGCCGGCTCGCTCTTGGCCATGGAGTCCACCGGCCGATACCACCAACTCCTGGCCAATCTGGCTGCGGGCGCGGGCCGGCCCGTCTTCGTGCTCAATGCCCGCGACGTGTACTTCTACGCCAAGGGTCTGGGCGCACGCGGCAAGACCGACCGGGTCGATGCCCGGGTCATTGCGCGCTACCTGGCCGAGCACCATGACCGGCTGCACCCCTACCACGCCCCCAGCGCCTCCCAGGCCGAACTGGAGCAGTTGCTGGGCCAGCGTTGGACGATCGTGACCAAGCGCATCGCCTTGCGCGAGTCGCTGCAGGCCTGCGGCGCGAGCATCGCGCAGGCCGCCTCGCAGCTCGATGCCGCCTTTGCCGCCTTGCTGCGCACCATCGATGGGCGCATCACCGAGCTGATCAAGGCCGATCCCCAGTTGCACCGCGCACGCACCTTGTTGCAAAGCATCGTCGGCGTGGGGCCCCAATCCAGCGCCTTGCTCGCCAGCTTGCTCGCCCGAGTGCCATTCGCCAGCTCTGATGCCTTGGTGGCCTACAGCGGACTGGATCCACGAGCCAATGACTCCGGGCGCTGCAGGGGGCGCCGCCGTCTGTCCAAGCGCGGCGATCCGGCCCTGCGCCATCAGATGTTCATGGCAGCCATGTCGGCCTGCCACACCAGCACCTTCGCGGCCACCTACCAGGCGCTGCGTGCCCGTGGCCTCAAGACCACCGAGGCTCTCGTGATCCTGGCGCGCAAGCTCATGCGAATCGCCTTCGCCGTTTGGCGCTCCGGCCAACCCTTCCAGGCTCATCGCGTCACACACAACGCTTGACGAAACCATAGAACCTTTGCCGGGCCGCTGGTATCGCCCCCTTGAGGGGGAGGCGCCGCAGGCGCTTCGGGGGTGTTTCAATCTAGATCCAGCGAATCAGCGCGATCGCCAGTATGGCGAGAAACACCGTTTCGCCCAACATCAGGACGACGGGCTTCAGGCCCACCGTGGCGAGGTCGCGCAATTGCGTCTTCATGCCGATTCCGGCGATGGCGGCCACCAGGAACCAGCGCGAGCAGTCGCTGCCGGCGTCGGTCAGCACCTTCGGAATCCAGCCAGTGCTGTTGACGGCCACCAGCAGCGCGAACGCGACGGCGAACCACGGCAGCAGCGGCGGGCGCGGGCCGCCCTCGCCCTTGCCGGCGGCGCGTGTGCACATCACGGCGAACACGATCACCGGCAGCAGCATCGCCACGCGCATGAGCTTGACCAAGGTGGCGATGTCGCCGGTTTCCTTCGACATGCTGTAGCCGGCGCCAACCACCTGCGCCACGTCGTGGATCGTCGCGCCGAGAAAGATCCCGGCCGCGCGCTCGTCGAGCCCGAGGGCGTGCGCGATCATGGGATAGGCGATCATGGCGAAGGTCGACAACGCCGAGACGCCGACCACCGTGAACAGCGTCGCGCGCTCCTTCTGCGGATGCGACGGCAGCGCCGCCGCCAACGCCAGCGCGGCCGATGCCCCGCAGATCGCCGTGGCGCCGCCGCTGAGCAGGCCGAACAGCGACTGGAAGCCCATCAGCTTGGCGACCACCATCGACACCCCGATGGTCAGCACCACCGACAGCACCACCAGCAGCACCGGGTGCCAGCCCAGCGCCACCACCTGCGCGGCCGTGATGCGCAGGCCCAGCAGCGCCACGCCCCAGCGCAGCACCTGGCGCGCCGTGAACTCGATGCCGGGTTTGCAGGCACCCTCGACCGACAGGAAGTTCATCGCCATCCCGAGGATCAGCGCGAACAGCATCACCGGCGCGCCGTAGTGCTGCGACAGGAAAGTGGAGGCGGCCGCGACCACCGCGCAGGCCAGCACCCCCGGGAACAGCGTGCGGCTGCGCGCCGGCCAGGCGGCGATCGACAGGGCGGTCATGCGAACCTCATTCCGCCGTCGGCCATGAGGTGGTTGCCGTAGGCGTCGCGCAGCAGGTTCTTCTGCACCTTGCCGGTCGCGCCGAGCGGGATGCGATCGACGAAGACCACGTCGTCGGGCGTCCACCACTTGGCGATCCGGCCGTCGTAGAAGCGGATGAGTTCCTCGCGCGTCAATTCCTGGCCGGGCTTCTTCACCACGATCAGCAGCGGGCGCTCGTCCCACTTGGCGTGGCGCGCCGCGATGCAGGCCGCCATCTCCACGGCGGGGTGCGCCATGGCGATGTTCTCTAGGTCGATGGAGCCGATCCATTCGCCGCCGGACTTGATCACGTCCTTGCTGCGGTCGGTGATCTGCATGAAGCCGTCCGCGTCGATGGTCGAGACGTCGCCGGTGGGGAACCAGCCATTGACCAGCGGGCCCGCGCCCTCGCCCTTGTAGTAGCCGGAGATCACCCAGGCGCCGCGCACCATCAGCTCGCCCGAGGCCTTGCCGTCCTGCGGCAGCTCGGCGCCGTCGGCCCCGACGATCTTCATGTCGATGCCGAACACCGAGCGGCCCTGCTTCGATTGCAACGCCAGGCGCTGCTCGCCGTCGAGCGACCGGTGGCAGGGCTTGAGCGTGCACACCGCGCCCACCGGGCTCAGCTCGGTCATGCCCCAGGCGTGCAGCACCTGCACGTCGTAGCGCTCCTGGAAGGCGCGCATCATCGCCGGCGGGCAGGCCGAGCCGCCGATGATCGTGCGGCGCATGGTGCTGAAGCGGAGGTCGTTGCTCTCCACATGGGCGAGCAGGCCCTGCCACACGGTGGGCACGCCGGCCGAGACCGTCACGCCCTCGGCCTCGAAGAGGTCGTGCAGCGACTTGCCGTCGAGCCACGGACCCGGGAACACCAGCTTGGCGCCGACCATGCACGCGATATAGGGCAGGCCCCAGGCGTTGACGTGGAACATCGGCACCACCGGCAGGATGACGTCGTTGGCCGAGCAGTTCAGCGCATCGGGCAGCGCCGCCGCATAGGTGTGCAGCATGGTCGAGCGGTGGCTGTAGAGCGCGCCCTTCGGGTTGCCGGTGGTGCCGGAGGTGTAGCACAGCGAAGAAGCCGCCTTCTCGTCGAACACCGGCCACGTGAAGTCGGGCGAATGGTCGTCGATCAGTTCCTCGTAGCACAGCAGGTTGGGCACCTTCGACTCGGCGGGCATGTGGGCGCGGTCAGTCATGGCGACGAAGGCCTTGATGGTCGACACGCGCGAGGCGATGGCCTCGATCAGCGGCAGGAAGCTCAGGTCGAAGAAGAGGATCTCGTCTTCGGCGTGGTCGGCGATCCACACCACCTGGTCGGGGTGCAGGCGCGGGTTGAGCGTGTGCAGCACCGCGCCCGAGCCGGAGGCCGCGTAGTACAGCTCCATGTGGCGATAGCCGTTCCAGGCCAGCGTGGCGACGCGTTCGCCCTTCTCGATGCCGCGCGCGGCGAGCGCGTTGGCCAGCCGGCGCGCGCGCTGGCCGAGGTCGCGGTAGGTGTAGCGGTGCAGGTCGCCTTCGACCCGGCGCGAGACGATCTGCTGGTCGCCGTGGTGGCGCTCGGCGTGGGTGAGGAGGCTGGAGATCAGCAGCGGCTGATCCATCATCAATCCGTTCATGTCGGTTTCCGTTCGTTCGTTCAAATGGACAGTGGTGGCGCGGCGGCGGCTCAGGCCGGCACGCTGCGGGGGGCGCCGGCCGGCGCGGCATGGATGTCTTCGTCGGCGCTGTCGCCGGCGCTTTGCAGGTCGGCCCCGTAGCTGCGCGAGGCAACGATGAAGGCCCAGGCGGCGAGAAGTCCGAACACAGGCATCACCATCAGGGCGTTCTGGAGCGTCCACAGGTCCGACAGCGCGCCGGCGATGAGCGGGCCCACGGCCAGTCCCAGCAGGTTCTGGAACAGCGACAGCACCGAGGCGCCGGTGGCGCGGATGCCGGGGTGGATCACGTCGATCACCACGGCGGCGACCACGCCGACGGTGCAGGTCATCAGGAAGCCGCCCAGCGCGAACAGTGCGAACTGCGCCTGCTTGCCGAGGTCCAGCCCGAGGTGGCCGGCGCCGAAGGCGAACGCCAGCACCGCCGCCGAGGCCACGCACACCGCGGCCGTCACGTGCAGCTTGGCGGCCGGATTCTTGCGGCCGGCGCGGTCGGCGACCGCGCCCCAGACCACGCTGCCCAGCGCGCCGCACAGCACCACCAGCGCGGCCTTCACGCCCGCCTGCTCCGGCGCCATGCCATGCATGCGGTTGAGGTAGCTCGGCATCCAGGCCCAGATGGCCGAGACCAGGATCAGCTGCGCCGGCGCGCCGATGCAGACCCACAACAAGGTGCGCGAACGCGCCAGCCGCTTCACGATGGCGCGTGCCGTGCCCTGGGTCGAACGGGTGGCCTGTTCGATGCTCGGCGTGAGCGCCACCGTGCGGTAGTCACGGACCCGGGTGTAGAGCAGCGCCAGGATCAGGCCCGGCACGCCGACGACGCCGAAGGCCGCCTGCCAGCCCCATTTGGCGGCGATGAGGCCGCCGAGCATCACGCCCAGCACCGAGCCGACCGACGCCGAGGCGAAGAAGGCCGCCATCAGCGCGCCGCGCATGCGGGCCGGGAAATGGCTGGCGATGAGGGCCGCACCGACCGAGCCGTAGCCCGCCTCGCCCAGTCCCACCGCGGCACGCGCGGCGAGCAGCTGGCCATAGTTGCGAGTGAACATGCAGCTGATCGAGGCCAGGCTCCAGATCGTGGCCATCGCGACGATGCTCTTCACCCGGCTGAAGCGGTCGGCGAACAGCGCGATCGGGATCGCGCCCAGTGCCACCGTCACCGAGACGGCCGACACCAGCGCGCCGAGCTGCTTGTCCGACAGGCCCCAGGCCTCCTTCAGGTGCGGGAACAGCGACACGATCACCTGGCGATCGATGTAGTCGACCATCATCAGCCCGATGGTCATGGCAAAGGCGAACCAGGCCTGGCGCGGACCGATCAGGTAGCCGTCGGCCGCGCCCGGCTTCGCGTCGTGGGAATGCAGATCCATGGTCTTCCCCTCAGGGCACCAGCACGGTCGCGCCGGTGGTTGCGCGCGATTCGAGCGCGCGGTGCGCGTCGGCGGCATCGGCCAGTGCGAAGCTCTGCTTGGGTTCGCTGACGATGCGGCCCGCCAGCACATGGCCGAACAGCTCCTCGGCCATCGCCAGCATGTGGGTGCGCGGCGTGATGTAGTGCATCATCGCCGGGCGCGTGACCCAGATCGAGCCCTTCACCGCCAGCGTCTGCGAGTCGATCACCACCGGCCCCGAGGTGGTGCCGTTGCTGATCAGCGAACCGCGCGGCTGCAGGCTGTCGAGCGAGGCTTCCAGCGTGTCCTTGCCCACCGAGTCGTACACCACCGGCACGCCCTTGCCGTCGGTGATCTCGCGCACCCGCTTCGCGATGTTCTCGCGCGAGGTCACGATGGTGTGGGCGCAGCCGTTGGCCTTCGCGATGGCGGCCTTCTCGTCGGTGCTGACGGTGCCGATCATCGTCACGCCCATCGCGCGCGCCCACTGGCAGGCGATCAGGCCGACGCCGCCGGCGGCCGCGTGATAGAGGATTGTTTCGCCGCCCTTCAGCGGGAAGACCTGGCGGAACAGATACTGCGCCGTCATGCCCTTCATCATCAAGGTCGAGGCCGTGCGGTCGGACACGCCTTCAGGCAGCGGGATCAGCAGCTCGGCCGGCATCACGCGCGCTTCCGAGTACGCGCCCTGGGGGCCGATCAGGTAGCCCACGCGGTCGCCCACGCGGATGTCGGTCACGCCGGGGCCCACGGCCTCGACCACGCCCACGGCGTCGGAGCCGAGCCCGTTGGGCAGCGGCAGTGGATAGCGGCCGGTGCGGAAGTAGATGTCGATGAAGTTGACTGCGATGTAGGTGTGGCGCACGCGCGCCTGGCCCGGGCCGGGTTCGCCGACATCGACGTTCTCCAGCCTGAGGACTTCCGGTCCGCCGGTTTCATGAAAGCGAATGGCCTTGGCCATGATGTGTCTCCTTGGTATCTGATTTCAGCGGTGCGAAAGCTCGGCGATGAACAGCTCGGCGCGGGGCCAGTCGCCGAAGCCCGAGGCGGGGTTCAGGTGGCCGACCTCGCCGAGGTCGACCAGGCGGCTGCCCCAGTCGCGGGCCAGTTCCGCCACCCGGCCGTAGTCGGCCAGCGGATCGTTGCGGCTCGCCGCCACGATGCTCGGGAAGGGCAGCGTCCGGCGCGGCACCGGCAGCCAGCCGCTGGCGCGCAATTCATCGACCGTGGGGTAGCCCTCGGGCATCGGCCGATCGAAGTCCGGCGGCGCGGCGAGCAGCGCGCCATGGACGGCCCGCTTGGTCTGGCGCGCCCAGTGCGCGACCATCACGCAGCCGCCGCTGTGCGCCACCAGGATCAAGGGGCCCTCGACGGCCTGCGCCTCGCGCTCGATCGCGGCCACGCGCGTCGCGCAGTCGAGGTCGGCCCGGCCCATCGGCGGCACGCAGCGCACCGGGCCGCCCCGCGCCGCCAGGCGCGCGCCCAGCAGCGTCTGCCAGTGGGCGTCGACGTGGTCGCGCAGGCCGGGGACGATGAGCACGGTGGTCATGGGGGATGCTCCGCTCACCTTCAGGCCACGCGGCGCAGGTAGCCCTGCTGGCGCCCCTTCGGGTTGGGCGCGAAGCCGTTGGCGGCCAGCGTCTCCTCGACGGTGTCGTAGAACACGCCGATCTTCAGGATCTCGCGAGCTTCCTTGCCGTTGGCGACTTCGCGGCCGAACTCGCGCGCCATGCGCACCAGCTGCTCGATCTGCTGCACCGAGGTCATCTTCTCGGTGCGCGACTGGTTCCAGAGGTTGTCCTCGATGCCGCAGCGCACATGCAGGCCCAGCGCCATGCCGATCATGTTGATCGGCAGCACGTTGCGCATGCTGCTTTCCACGGTCAGCATCGAGCCGTCCGGAATCGCACGCAGGAAGTTCGTCAGGTTGTAGGGGTTGGGCGCATCCATGCCGCCGCTGATCGCCACCCAGTTCATCACCAGCGGGCCCTTGTAGACGCCGCGGCGGATCAGCCGCTCCACCGTTTCGTAGCTGTTGATGTTGTAGAACTGGAAGGCGCTTTGGATGCCGGCGGCGCTCAGGCGGCGCACATGCTCCTCGATGAAGCCGGGGCCCGAGGGCACGATCATCTCGCGGTAGGCCGCGTTGGTCTGGGCCTCGGCCAGCGAGGTGCCGGCGATGTCCTCGGCCTCCATGTGCTCCAGCACGTTCATCTGCGTCGTGTTGACGGTGACCGTGACCTGGTCCGGCTTCGGGTCGAGCTCGGCCAGCATGTGGCGCGTGTCGTCGTGCAGCCACTTGGCGTTGGCGCCGTCGCTCTCGGGAGCGAAGGAGATCGAGCCGCCGACCTGGATCACCATGTCGGGCACTGCCTTGCGCACGCCGGCAATCAGCTCGTTGAACATCGACAGGCGCTTGGAGCCCTTGCCGTCCAGCTCGCGCACATGCAGGTGCAGCACGCTGGCGCCGGCGTTGTAGCAGTCGACCGCCTTCTGGATCTGCTGTTCCATGGTCACAGGGATGTCCTGCGGGAAGTCGGAGGGGATCCACTCGGGACCGTAGGGCGCCACGGTGATCACCAGCTTGTCCTGGTTCTCCGGGAAGAGGGAGCCGTCGAGGAAGTTCATGGTTGGTCTTTCAGTTGCGTGTTGGATGAGGGGTTCAGTAGGTGGCTGTGCCGATGATTCCGGCGCGTTCCATCTTTCGGTGGCAGGGCGGGTAGTCCATGACCGCGTAGTGCTGGGTGCTGCGGTTGTCCCAGAAGGCGACGCTGTTCTTCTTCCAGCGCCAGCGCACCTGGAACTCGGGGATCGCGGCCTGGCTGACCAGGTAGTTCAGCAGCTGGCCGGCGGCCGGCGCGTAGTCCTGGCCGAAGCGCACGTTCGCCGGCGTGTGGAAGTTGGTGAAGTGCGTGGTGAAGGCGTTGACGAAGAGGATCTTCTCGCCCGTTTCCGGATGGGTGCGCACCACCGGGTGCTCCGCATCGGGGAACTGCGCGTGCAGCGCGAGGCGCTTCTCGATCGGCATCGCCGCGCCGAAGCTGGCCTCGATGCTGTGGCGGGCGCGCAGGCCCTCGATCTTGCGCTGAATGTCTTCCGGCAGACGGGCGTAGGCCTCGACCATGTTCACCCAGATGGTGTCGCCGCCGACTTCCGGCGTTTCGACGCAGCGCAGCACGCAGCCGAAGGGCGGCTTCTCGCGCCAGGTGGCGTCGGTGTGGAAGGCGTTCTCGTAGCGGTCGTTGGGCGTGTCGGGCGACTTGTAGATCCGGACCAGGCCGGGGTGCTCGGGGTCGCTGCCGGCCACGGGATGGTCTTCGAGTTCGCCGAAGTGGCGGGCGAAGGCCACGTGCTCGGCGCGCGAGAAGTCCTGGTCGCGCAGGAACAGCACCTTGTGCTTGAGCAGCAGCGCGCGGATCTCGGCCACCGTGTCGGCGTCGCGCGAGGCGGCGCCGAGGTCCACGTTGCGCAGCTCGGCGCCGATGGTGCAGGTCAGCGGTTCGACCTGGATGGATGTCTTCAGTGCCGCGCTGGACACTACGGCGGGTGCGCCTTTCAGGGGCGCGGCTTCGGTTGTTGAGGGCATGTCTTGTCTCCGTCTGGTGGGAGGCCGCTTGAGCGCGAATTCCCAAGCCCGAAGAATAGGATTCGGCGCCCTTTCCGAGCCCCTCCTTGCAGGAGGGGGGAGGCCCCTTCCGCTAGGGCGCCGGCTGGAGCAGCCCGAGGATGCGGGCGCGGACGACGACTTCCTTGCGCGTGCCGGCGTCCAGCTTGGCCAGCAGGTTCTTGACGTGCCACTTGACCGTGGTTTCGCCCACCTGCATGGCGCGCCCGATCTCCTTGTTGGACAGGCTGCGCGCCAGCAGCTCCATCACCTCGCGCTCCTTGGGCGTCAGCACCATGCCGCGCACCGCCGGAGGCCGGGGCGTTTCGGCGGCCGGCACCGGACGCGTCGGCGCGGCCACGGCCGGCGCCACCGGCGCATGCTCGTCGCCTTCGCCGGCGACCTGCCTGGCCCATGCGCCCAGGTCCGGATGGGCGTCCTCGAAAATGCGCACGAGGCCGTAACTTTGAGCCAGGTCGATCGCCTCGCGCAGCATCGGGGCGGCGCGTTTCTCGCCGCAACGGTCGAGTGCGAAGGCGCGCAGGCCGAGGATCTCGATCTCCAGCCGGCCTTGCCGCACCACCTGCACGATTTCGCTGGCCTGGGTCAGCGGCGCCAGGGCGCCGCGCCAGTCCTGGGCCGCGATCGCCGCGTAGCCGTGGGCCAGATCGCGCATCGCGTCCACGCTGCGCCGCCAGAGCCGCCCCTGCGGCAGGGCCGGGTCCGCCAGCAGGGCGTCGATGCGCTGGCACAGTTCCCGGCAGCGCTGCGCCCGAAAGCGTCGGGCATGCAGGCGCACCAGCTCCACCAGGCTGGCGATGCGAAGCCGCGGCAGCGCGCGTGCCGAGCCCGCCGCGTCGAGCGCGCCGAGCAGTTCCACCGCCCGGTGCTCGGCGCCCTCGGCCACCGCCATGCGGGCCATCGTCCGGTAGGCCAGCAACAGCGCTTCAGGCAGCCCGCTGCGCTCCAGCACGTCGAGCCGGTCGGCCAGCAGCGCGGCGGCATCGACGGGGCGGCCGCGCTCCCACAGCGCGGCCGCAAGCAGGGCGGCGAGCATGCACACGAAGCTGTTGCGCCGCCCCAGGTCGGCCTCGGCGCTGGCCACGGCCGGATGCAGCAGGCTCTCGACCAGCCGGACCTGGCCTTCCCAGACATAGGAGAGGGCGATGATGAGCTCGCCCCAGCGCCCGATGAAGCCCTGCCCGCGGCCGAAATCCCCGCGCGGCGACTGCTGCTGGCGCAGCCGCGCCAGCGCCGGGTCGCCCTCGAGCAGCGTCCGGTAGGCGGTGCGGTTGGCGTGCACCTGCAGCAGCAGCGGATCGCGCAGAGGCGGCGCCTCGGCCCAGGGGTCGTGCAGCGCCGCGAAGCGGTCCGGGTCGTCCGCGAACACCGCCCCGCCGCTCAGGATCAACGCGCATTCGCAGCGCAGGGGGGCATCGGGCGCGTGCTGCGGCTGCGCCAGGATCCGGTCGACCAGCCGGCCGGCGTCTTCATGGCGTTCGCTGGTGGCGAGCGTCCAGGCGGCGGCCAGCAGCAGCCGCGGCCGGCGGTCCAGTTCGTCGGGCGGCAGTTGCGCCAGCCATTCGAGCACCACGCCCTGCCGGCCGTGGGTCATGATCGATTCGTAGAGGCTGCGCTCGGCCAGCTCGTAGGCCCGCTCACGCTGGCCGGCGATCAGCGCGTGGCGGGCCGCGTCCTCGAGCATGCCGCGCTCGGCCAGCCACCCGGACGCCCGGGCATGGGCTCCGGCCTGCACCTCCGGGGGGAGCGCGCCGAAGCCCTCGCGCAGCACATCGCGCGCCAGCGCGTGCATGCGCAGCCAGTCGCCCTGCTCCGCCGCCACGAACACCGGCGTGTCGCGGCTCAGTCGCGCCAGCCGCTCCGTCGCATCGTCCATGCCGGCGACCTGCCGGCACAGCTCCGGGTGCAGATGGTCGAGGATCGCGATGCGGGTGAGGAACTCGCGGTCGCGCGCATCGAGATTGGCCAGCAGCATCGCCAGGAACTGCTCGCGCAGCTGCCCGCCAAGGGCGCTCATCCCCGCCACGTCGGCCCGCGCGTCGGTGCCGCGCGCCAGCACGGTGAGCGAGAGCTGCAGTCCCAGCGGCCAGCCCTCCGTGAGGGCGTGCAGCCGGGCGGCGGTGTCGTTGTCGACGCTGGCACCGAAGCGGCCGTGGATCAGTTCCAGCGTCTCTTCGAGCCTGAAGCGCAGCATCGCCGGCCCGACCACCACGCACTGCCCATAGGCGATCAGGTCGTCGATGTCCAGGTTGCAGTCGGGCCGGCTGGCGATCACGGTGCGCAGGTTGGGTGGCGCATTGCGCAGCAGGTAGGCCAGCGCCTCGCGCGACGCCGCCGGCAGGCGCTCCGCCTCGTCCACCACCAGCACCACGTCGAGCGCCGTCTGCGCCAGTTCCGCCAGCCAGATGGTGATGCCCTCGAGGCCGCTCGGCGCTGCCGCGTCGAGCAGCACGTGGCCGAAAGTGGAGCGCCCCGCCGCCCGCCGCACCGCCAGCGCCAGCGCCTGCGCCAGGCGCTGCGGCGTGTCGCGCGCCTGCGCCGAGACCCAGGCCACCACCAGGCCGTGCGCGAGATGCTCGAGCCGCCATTGGGCCAGCAGCGAGGTCTTGCCGAAGCCCGCCGGCGCCTGCAGCAGGATGGCCGGGACATCGCGGAACGCCGGGTCGGCCGCCAGCAGCCGCGGCCGCGCCACCAGATGGCGCGGCACTCTCGGCGGCGAGACCCGCAGCAGCAGGTCGTCGCTGCCGCCGTCGGGACGGGTGGTGTCGGGAATCAATTGGGCCCTCGCTGCGTGGAGGGCGCCGGCGGAACCGCGCCCGCGCCTACTGTACGTCGACCTTTCTCCAGCCCGCATCGGGGTCGAACCGGGTCATCGCCCGTGCGGCGGCGTCGGTGCCGGCGCCCAGGTTCTTCTCGTAGAGCACCCCGTCGTGGTTGACCATGAAGCTCATCACGCCGGTCTCGCCGTACTTGACAGGCCAGGCGACCAGCGCGAAGCCGCCGCGCATGCGATTGCCGATGACGTAGTCGTAGGCGCCGCCGGGTGCGTTCGGACCCTGCGCCTTGAGGATCTTGAAGTGGTAGCCGTGGTAGCCCTCGCCGGCCCGGGCCGGGGCGTAGAGCGGGCCCAGCGGACTCTCCGCCTCGCCGGGGCCGGTGTGCCAGTACAGGCCGTCGTGCTTGCCCGGCGTGCTGGCGAACTTCTGGGCGAATTCGAGCACGCCGTTGCCGTCGCGGTCGACCTGCGCGTACTCCCGCTGGGCATCGAAGTAGGCGAGCGCGGCCCGCATGGCGGCCAGCTCGTTGCGACCGATGCGGCGCGTCTGCATCTGGTCGGCGCCGGCGCGCGGGTCGAAGTGCCAGCCGCCCGCGCCCTTGACGATCGGGATCGGCAAGGTCCAGCCACTGTCGCCCGCCCCCAGCAACGCCCGGTCGGGCCCGTCGGGCACCACCTTGTGCTGCTTGGCGTAGGCGCCCAGGAAATCGTAGATGTCCTCGCGATCGACCTCGCCCGCCGGCACGAAGCGTCGCCAGTCGTTGCCGAGCACCGTCTGCAGCGCCTTCTGGTCGTTGTCCGCCAGCGCCCGGAAGAATGCCTCCGAGGCCGCCTCGGGACTGGGGTACGCGCGCTGCGCGAAAGCGGGGGCGGAAAGCGCCAGCATGAGTGTGGCCATCGCAGCAGCCGCTGCTGCCCTGGTGCGCATCGGATTCAGCATGTTCGAGCCTCGCATGAAGTGGAGTGGGTTCATCGCCGTCATCGCTCGCGCGCCTAGCGCCGGCCTCCGCCGCCGCCGCGTCCGCCGCCACCACCGCCCCTCATGCCGCCGCCGCCACCGCCGCCGGCGCGCGCGCCACCGCCCGCATGGCCACCGCCGTAGGAACCGCCGCTCGGCCGTGCACCGCCGCCGGCATGCGCACCGCCACCCCCGTACCCACCGCCGCCCGCACGCGCCCCGCCGCCACCGGCCCCGCCCATCGACTGGCGGCTCGCGTTGCCGCGATCGGCCTGTTGCCGCGCCTGGGCGCCGCCATCGCCCGCGCCGCGCAGGGCATTGTCGGAGCCGCCCCGATGCTGGACCTGCTCGCGGCCGCCGGCGCCGCCCCGATCGAAGCCGCCGCCCTGTCCGCCCTGCCCGCCGCGGTCGAAGCCGCCGCCGGCCCCGCCCTGGCCGCCCCGCTGGCCGCCGCGGTCGACGGCCTGCTGCGCCCGTTCACGCGTGCCCGGATCGTTGCGCAGGTTCTCGCGACCCTGCCCCGGGTCCATGCCCCGCTGCTGCAGCGAGGACTGCGCCTGCTGCCGCTGCGCATCGCGGCCCGCGTTGTCGCGGCCGCGGTAGTCCTGGCGCTGGCCCGGATCGCCGGCGTTGCGGCCGTACTGCTGCTGGCTGCGCGAATCGCGGTAAGGCACGCCCTTGCGATTGGCGGCGTTGTGCTGGAAGTTGGTCTGGTTGGCCGCGATCTGGCGGTTGGTGTTGATGCTGTTGTAGCGGTTGACGTTGACGTTCACGTTGCCGCCGCCCCAGTTCGCATTGCCCCAGAGCGCACCCACGGCGGCCACGCCGACGCCGAAGGCGATGCCGGTGGCGAGCGCGGCGCCCGGGTAGTAGGCCGGGTAGGGCGGGTAGTAGTACGGCGGATAGGCCGGATAGGGCCAGGCGCCATAGACCACGGTCGGGTTGTAGGCCGGCACGTAGACCACTTCCGGGTTCGTGGGCTCGATCTTGATCACGGTCTGCTGCGTCTGCGGTTCCTGCTCGACGATCACCTTCTGTTGCTCGGTCGTCTTGAGGCTGCCCTGCTGCTGGGCCTTGGTCCGCAGCCGCTGGGCCGAGTCGAGCACGTCCTTGGACGAGGCCAGGAAGGCGTCGCCGAGGTTCTGCGTCCAGTCGGGCTGGTCGCCCATCATCTGGATCACCTGCGGGAAGGCGACCAGCGACTGCACGCTCGGGTCCCAGGGCTTGTCCTGCACCGCCTTCACGGCGGCATCACCCTGCTGCTTGGAATTCGCCTTCGACCATTTCGCGGCGTCGACCACGTCCGCTGGGTAGGTGGAGGCCATCAGCACCTGCGACAGCAGCGAATCCGGATAGAGCGCGATGGGCGCCATCATCTGGTCGAGCTGTTCCCGGCTGAAGGTGGGCGCCTGCTGCGCCGTCACCAGGGACGCCGACACCAGCAGCGAGATCGTCACTGCCAGCATGCGCGTGAAGCGGGTCGCAACAGAGAACATGGGCACTCCCTTTCAGGTTGGCAGCCAGCATACGGGGGTATGCCGGAGGCCGCAATTGGCTGACGGTAGGCAGTCGATGGGCAACTCACTACGATCGCGGGACGATCGATCGGAGACACGAATGAAGTTCATCATCACCTTCCTGCGGGTCGCGGCGTTGGGCGCCGCCCTGGTTGCCAGTGGCTGCTACTACCCGCCGCCCGCGTACCCCGTGACCGTGGGGGCCCCGGCCAGCTTCGACCGATCGTTCGCGGCCGCGGCCGGCGCGATGCGCGACCAGGGGCTGGCCATCGGCACCGAAGACCGCAGCGCCGGCATGATCATCGGAACGGCGGGCAGCGCCACGGTGTCGGCCAGCGTGCGCCAGCAGGCGGACGGCAGTGTCCGCGTCCAGTTCGACGCCACCGGCGCGCGCGATCCCGCGCTCATCGATCGGGTCTCGCGCAGCTACGACGCCCGCATGGGTCGCTGACCTCGCGCCGCTTGGGTGTGCGTTCGCCATCGCGCTAGACCCCGCCACCCAGGGCCAGGTACAGATTGGCCCGCTGGGCCAGCTGCTCGCTCTGCACCCGCAGCCTCGACGTCCGCGCCGCATAGAGCGCCAGCTGGCTCTGCTCGACCGTGCGCAGGTCCGCCGTGCCCACCTGGTATTGAATCCGCGCCAGCCGCAGCGCCTCCTCGTTGTCGCGGATCGCGGCCGTCAGGACGGCCTCGCGTTCGCGCAGGATCGATTCCGTGCCCAGCGCGGTCTCGACCTCGCTGAACGCCTTCTGACCCGCGCGCGCGTATTCGGCCACTGCCTGCTTCTGCTCGGCCGACCGGATCTCGACCTGGGCCCGCAGCGCGCCGCCCTGGTAGATCGGTGCAATCAGGTTCGCGCCCAGGCTCCACACCGGGCTGCTGACGTCCTTCAGGACGATCAGTTCGCTCGACACGTTGCTGCCGCCTGCAGTGAGCCTTATCTTCGGCAGCTGCGCGGCCTTGGCTTCGCCCACCCGATTGAAGGCGGCCGCCACGCGACGCTCGGCCGCGACCATGTCCGGCCGGCGCTCCAGCACTTCCGAGGGAACCCCGACAGGCAGCGGCGGCGGCATGCGCGACAGCTGGTCCGCGACCGCGATCTCCGCGCCCGGGTAGCGGCCGACCAGCAGCTCCAGCGCGCGCAAGGCCTGTTCGCGCGACAGCTCGACCTGCTTCAGCGTGTCGCGATAGCCGTTGACGCTCGCCCGCGCCTGCGCCGATGAAAGTGCCGTCCCGTTGCCGATCCGCAACCGGTCGTCGGCCAGGCGCATCAAGCCCTCGGAAGAGCTGAGCGAATCCTTCGCGATCGCCCGCTGCATGCCGGCCTCGACCGCCAGGAACCAGCTCTTCGCGACCATCGCGGCCAGCGACTGGCGCGCGTAGGCGTAGTCGGCCTCGGCCGCGGCGAGCTGCTCGCGCGAGGCCGCGCTTTCATAGCGCAGCCGGCCCCAGACATCGAGTTCGAGCGAGGCGTTCAGGAAGACGCCGTTCAGCCCGCCCCCGCCGCCCGACTTGTCGCCGCCCAGGGCGGCCACGCCGACCGACGGCAGCAGGCCGCCGGACGCCACCTTGACGTAGCCCGCCGCCTGCTCGACCCGGGCCGCGGCGACCCGCAGGTCGGCGTTGTAGGCCAGTGCTTCGTTCACGAGCGTGGTCAGCGCCGGCTCCTCGAAGGACGCGAGCCAACCGTCGGCCACCGGTGTCGAGACGCCGCCGCCGGCCCTGAATGCCTCGGGAATCGGCCCCTGCTGCAGCACCTCCTTGCGCAGGTCGTCGGTGGTCGGCGGCGGCTTGAGCGCGCAGCCCGCCAGCGCCGCCGCGAGCGGCGCCGCCAGGACCCAGGGACGAAGCGAGGGCATGGACATCAGTGCAGTTTCAGCACGAGGTAGTTGGTGATCGAGCCGACGCGCAGGATCACCATGCGCAGGATATGGATGGCCGCGACGTGTGCGGTGTAGATCGCGCCCTGCCCATCCGCGCCGGCGGCGAGGAAGAGCCCGGCGTCGGGCTCGTCGACGATCAGCTTGACCGGAAAGCGGCCCGGCACCTGCGGGAACGCGCCGGTCTGCGGCAGCGTGCCCGACTGCTGCACCTGCCCCTGGCCCTGCGCCCACACGATGGAGTCGACCGTCGCGCTGATGATGCGGCCTGGATAGGTCTTGAGCGTGAACTCCGCCTTGTCGCCCGGCTCGACCAGCCGCAGCTCGTTCTGGTCGAAGAGCGCGATCACCTGGTAGGTTTCCTCGACGAAACTCATCGCGGGCGCGAGCGGGACCGAGACCACGAAGGAGCCCGGCCGCAACTGCACATTGATCGCATAGCCATTGGAGGGCGCGTAGACGGCCGTCTGGTCGAGGTTCCATTGGGCATTGCCCAGCTCGGCCCGGCTGAGGTCGACTTGCGCCTTGGCGGTCGCGAGCTGCGCCCGCGATGTGGCGACCGACGCCTGCTCACCGTTGACCTGCGCCGCCAGCCGCTGGGAGACCTGCGTCTCGTTGGCGGCGGCGGTCGCGATCTGGCCCTGCAACTCGGCCAGCGTGGATTCGGCCTGCTCGAGGGCGAAGCGCTCGCCCGCGCCAGTGGCGACCAGTTCGCGGTTCTGGCGCACCCGCAGGCGGGCCAGTTCGAGCTTGGGCTGCAGCGCCTTGACCTGGCCGGTGGCGGCCTTCAGCTGCTCCTGCAGCTGGCGAGCGCCGGCCGAGGCATCGACCAGCGAGGCGCCGGCCGCTGCGAACTTCGCCTCGTCGGACGCCAGCTTGGCCTTGGCCGCGTTGAGTTCGTTCTCGTACTGGGTCGGGTCGATGCGAAACAGCAGCTCGCCCTTCTTCACCAGCCGGTTGGGCTCGACCGGCACCTCGAGCACACGGCCACGCACCTGCGGCACCACCTGCACCACGTACTTGAGCACGCGCACGTCGGCGGTCGACGGCGCGACGACGTTGAGCGTGAGGATCAGGATCGACAGCGCGACGATCGGGATGATCACCACCGTGACCTGCCACGCGGTGTTCCATGGCAGCCACTTCAGCTTGATGAAGATCAGCCAGACGAAGAAGGCATAGATGCCGAGGAGAAGGATGTCCATCAGGTGCTCGCGTCTCGGGTGGCGTCCGCCTCGGCGCGCCGCGCCTGCAGCGCCGCGGCCAGGTTCCGGCGCACCTGCTTGAGCTCGGCGGACAGCGCGCCCTTGGCCTCCATCGCATCGAGTTCCTCGCGCAGGTGCGCGATCTCGTGCTCCAGCAGCTCGCCCGCGTGCGCCTTCTCGCTCTGCTCGTGGAAGTAGTCGTCGTGCTTCTCGGTGCCGTAGGCGGCCTGGTAGCCCACCGGCTTGACGAAGGCCCACAGCCAGGCCAGCGGCCACAGCATGCCGCCGAACACCAGCGACAGCAGGCACAGCGTCTTGATGGCATCGCGCTGCGGGTGATGCCGCTTGTGCGCGATCTTCTCGGGCAGCACGTGCACCATCCAGAACAGCACGATCACGGCGATGGGCACGACGAAGACGACGAACCAGGCGATGCCGGTGGCGGCGGAGGCCAGCATGTCGGGCGGCAGGAAGGACGCATGCGCCGCCGGCGCCGCAATGAGTGCGCCGATGCCAAGCAGGCGCGGCGGATGGAGGCGCTTCGCCGCATGTTCCCTGAGTGCGAGAGTCATTTTTTTCCAATCAGGACCGGTTGCGAGCCATCGCCCGAAGCGTCACACGACCGGCCAGCGGCTAGGCGATTGAAGAGGGGCATCCGTTCGTTCCCGGTGGGGCGGCGTGGTCGGCTGCTCTTCAGTAACGCTCTTCGATGAAGCGCATCGGATGGTTGGACTCGCGGTAGCCGTCCGCCTTCTGCCGCTTGGGCAGCTTGATCTTCTCGCGATGCACCTCCCGGTATGGCACCTGACTCAGCAGGTGCGAAATGATGTTGAGGCGGGCCCGGCGCTTGTCGTCGGACCGCGCGACGTTCCACGGCGCGAACTCGGTGTCGGACGCCGCGAACATGTCGTCACGCGCGCGGGAGTAGTCGTACCAGCGGCTGTAGGACTTGAGGTCCATCGGCGTCAGCTTCCAGATCTTGCGCCCGTCGTCGATGCGCTCCTCGAGCCGCCGGGTCTGCTCCTCGGGACTCACCTCGAGCCAGTACTTGACGAGGATGATGCCGGAGTCGACCATCACCCGCTCGACCTTCGGGATCGCCTCGAGGAAGCCCTTGACGGCCTCGTCGCTGCAGAAACCCATGACCCGCTCGACACCCGCGCGGTTGTACCAGCTGCGGTCGAAGATGACCACCTCGCCGGCCGCCGGCAGGTGCGGCAGATAGCGCTGCACGTACATCTGGCTCTTCTCGCGCTCGGTGGGCGCGGACAGCGCGACCACCCGGAACACGCGCGGGCTCACGCGCTCGGTGATCGCCTTGATGGTGCCGCCCTTGCCCGCGCCGTCGCGCCCCTCGAACACGATGCACACCCTCAGGCCCTTGTGGACCACCCACTGCTGCAGCTTGACGAGTTCGACGTGCAGGCGTTCGAGCTCCTTGTCGTACTGCCGGCGGCCGAGCTTGCCCTTGGTCGTCTCGGCATCCTTGGGTTTGGCCTCGTCGTGCGCGGCAACGGCTTCGTGCTCCGGCTTGTCCGACGGTCGGTGTTTCTGGTCCATGGCAACCTCGCTCGTCATTGTTGTGCGTCGAACGTAGCGCAGCCGACCGGGGGCGCAAATCCTACTTTGGTCGGATTTCCCCGGCGGCGCTGCGCAGGCTCAGCCGGGGGCCGCCTCACCCGCCCAGCAGCGCCGGCACGATGTCGACGAACAGGATCTTGATGATCGTCATGCCCGGAAAGATCATCGCGTAGCCGATGTCCGGCTTGTCGGTGGGCGCCAGCTTGTTGGCATAGGCGAGGATGGCCGGATTGCCGCAAGCCCCGGCCACGATGCCGGCGACCTCGTCGTAGGGCATCTTGAAGACGCCCAGGCCCAGCAGCAGGATCGGCAGCACCAGCGCCACCACCACGATCGCGCCGAGGCCGAGCATCAGGAAGCCCGTCTGCGACACCGTGGCGGCGAACTTGGGCCCCGAGGCCATGCCCACCTGGGCCAGGAACAGCGTCAGGCCGAGGTTGCGCAGCACCAGATTGGCCGACAGCGGGATGGTCCAGTTCAGTCCGCCGGTGCGGCGCATCTTGCCGAGCACCAGCGCCACGATCAGCACGCCCGAAAGCCCCAGCGCTAGCTTGCCGACACCCGGCAGCGGGAAGTTGATCGCCCCGAGCAGAAAACCCAGCGCCATCCCGAAGCCGATCGAGATGTAGCTGAATTCGGCCGTGCCCTTGATCGAATCGCCGAAGAACTTGCGCAGCGCGGCGAAGTCGTCGCGGTGCGCCAGCATGCCGATGCGGTCGCCGAACTCCAGCACCAGGTCGGGCCTCGGCATGATGTCGGCGTCGCCGCGCCGGACCTGGACCAGCGCGCGGGGACGGCCCTCCGGCAATTTCAGGTCGCCGAGGCTGCGGCCGACCACAGCCGCACGCGAAGCGAAGATGCGCACGTAGTCGAGGTCGCGGCGGTCGCCGGTCACGCGGCCGTGATGGACCTCGCCGAGCTGCTTGGCGGCCTGCTCCAGCGCTTCGCGGCTCGGCCCCGTGACCAGCAGCACGTCGTTGGCCGCCAGCGCCATCGAGCGCGAGGCCGGCAGGTTGTGGTGCGCCCGCCGCAGCGCCGCGATGTCGATGCCCGCGGGCAGTCCGGCGAGCAGGTCGCCGATCGTCTTGCCCTTCAGCGCCGAGTCCTCGGGCGCGATCTCGAGCATCTCGATGCCGCCGCCCGTGGGCGCCTGGATCTTCGGCTTGAGGACCATGAAGCAGATGTACAAGAACAGGATCGGCCCCGCCACACCCAGCGGATAGGCCACCGAATAGCCCACCGCCGGATCGTCGTTGCCCAGCTGCACGATGGCGGCCTGCAAGGTCGGCGTGCTGGTGCCGGCACCCGCGAACAGTCCCAGCGCGTGCCCGAGCGGCAGGCTCGACAGCTTCATGAACAGCACGCTCACGATGCCGGACAGCAGCACGCCGGTGAGCGCGATCAGGTTGGCCCGGCGGCCGTTGGCGCTGGTCAACCCGACGAAGAACTGCTTGCCGTACTGCACGCCGACGGCATACAGGAACAGCGCCAGCCCCAGGGTTCCGACCATCGGCGCGGGCGCCGACTTCGGCGCCAGCCAGCCCATGAACAAGGCCACGAACAGCACCGCGCCGACGCCGAGCGAGAAGCCCTTGATGTTGACCTCGCCCAGCAGGTAGCCGAGCGCGATGGTGAGGAACAGCGCCATCATCGGCTGCTGCACGAGTATGTTGCTCAATGTCTCCAAGGTCTTCTCCTCGTTGTTCTTGGTTCTGGTCCGGGATTCGTTTCAGTAGACCGTGAGACCGCGGCTGCGGAACTGGCCGCGCACCCTTTCGGCGAGTTCCGGCGACGGCGGCTCGACGTCCTTCAGCGGGTAGTCGAGTCCGAGCCGCTGCCATTTGTCGCGCCCCATCTGGTGGAAGCGCAGGATCTCGACCCGCTCCAGCGACTTCAGCCCGGCGCACACCTCGGCCACCTTCTCGACGTTGTCGAATCCGTCGGTGAGGCCCGGCACCAGCACGTAGCGCACCCACATCGGCCGGCCCAGGTCGGAGAGCCGGCGCGCGTAGTCGAGTGTCGGCTGCAGCGGCTGCCCCGTGACCTGCTGGTAGATCGCCGGGTCGCCCGACTTGATGTCGAGCAGGTGCAGGTCGATCTGGCTCAGCTCCTCGTCCGTCATGCGCTCGCCCAGGCGGCCGGAGGTGTCGATGCAGGTGTGCAGCCCGAGCTGCTTGCTGCGCCTGAAGATCTGCATCGCGAACGCCTTCTGCACCATCGGCTCGCCGCCCGACAGCGTGATGCCGCCGCGGCTGATCTTCAGCACCTGCGCGTACTTCGCGATCTGCTGCATCGCCCGCGCCACCGTCACCGGCTTGCCGTTCTGGCGGTGCCAGGTGTCGGGGTTGTGGCAGTACTGGCAGCGCAGGAAGCAGCCCGTGAGAAAGGCGACGAAGCGGATGCCCGGCCCGTCGACGGTGCTGCCCACCTCCCAGGAGTGGACGTAGCCGACGATGTCCTCGCCGGTGTCCGGCGCCTGCTCGAGATCCGCCGCGTGGATCGTGTAGTAGTCCTGCGACTTGGTTTCCGCCGCCCACTTCCGCGCGACGTGCAGCTCGTAGCGGCTGCCGCTCAGTGACTGGCCCATGGGGTGCTCCGGGCCGGCCTACATCGCGCCGTGGAAGGTGCGGTTGATCACGTCGAGCTGCTGTTCCTTCGTGAGCTTGATGAAGTTCACCGCGTAGCCGGAGACGCGGATCGTGAGCTGCGGATAGTTCTCCGGATGGGCCATCGCGTCCTGCAAGGTCTCGCGGTTGAGCACGTTGATGTTGACGTGGAAGCCGCCGCTCGCGAAGTAGGCGTCGAGGGCGCCGGTGCCGCGCGTGAGGCGCTCCTCCTCGCTGCCGAGCGCCGAGGGCACCACCGAAAGCGTCAGCGAGATGCCGTCCTCCGCGTCGTCGTAGGGGATCTTGGCGACCGACATCAGCGCCGCCAGCGCACCGTGCGTGTCGCGCCCGTTGGACGGGTTCGCGCCCGGCGCGAACGGCTCGCCCTTCTTGCGGCCGTCCGGCGTGTTGCCCGTGCCCTTGCCGTAGACCACGTTCGAGGTGATCGTGAGCACCGACTGCGTGTGCACCGCATTGCGGTAGCTCGGGTACATGCGGATCTTGTTCATCATCATCGACACCAGCTCGGTCGCGATGCCGTCGGCCCGGTCGTCGTTGTTGCCGAAGCACGGGAAATCACCGGTCGTCTGGTAGTCGACGATGAGCCCGCGCTCGTCGCGCACCGGCCGCACCTGCGCGTAGCGGATCGCCGACAGGCTGTCGGCCGCGTGCGACAGGCCCGCGATGCCGCAGGCCAGCGTGCGCAGCACGTCGCGATCGTGCAGCGCCATCTCGATCGCCTCGTAGCAGTACTTGTCGTGCATGTAGTGGATGACGTTGAGCGCGTTGACGTAGGTCTTGGCGAGCCAGTCCAGCATCGGGTCCAGCCGCTTCATCACCTCGTCGTAGTCGAGCAGGTCGCCGGTGATGGGCGCGAGCATCGGCCCGACCTGCTCGCCGGTCAGCTCGTCGCGCCCGCCGTTGAGCGCGTAGAGCAGCGTTTTCGGCAGGTTGACCCGGGCGCCGAAGAACTGCATCTGCTTGCCCAGCCGCATCGCCGAGACGCAGCAGGCGATGGCGCAGTCGTCGCCCCACTTGGGGCGCATCAGGTCGTCGGATTCGTACTGGATCGAGCTGGTGTCGATCGAGATCTTGACCGCGAAGCGCTTGAAGCCCTCGGGCAGGCGCGGCGACCAGAACACCGTGAGGTTCGGCTCCGGCGCCGGCCCGAGGTTGTTGAGCGTGTGCAGCATGCGGAAGGCCGACTTGGTGACCAGCGTGCGGCCGTCCTCGCCCATGCCGCCTTCCACCTCCGTGACCCACACCGGGTCGCCGGAGAACAGCTGGTTGTATTCCGGGGCGCGCAGGAAGCGCACCAGCCGCCACTTGATGACCAGGTCGTCGATGATCTCCTGGGCCTGGGTTTCGGTCAGCGTGCCTTCGCGCAGGTCGCGCTCGAAGTAGATGTCCCAGAAGGTGGAGAGCCGGCCGGCGGACATCGCGGCGCCGTTCTGCTGCTTGATCGCGGCGAGGTAGGCGAAGTACGTCCACTGCACGGCCTCGCGCGCATTGTTGGCCGGCACGGAGATGTCGAAGCCGTAGCGCGACCCCATCTCCTTCAGCTCCTCGAGCGAGCGGATCTGCTCGGACAGTTCCTCGCGCAGGCGGATGGTCTCCTCGGTCGAATGGCGCTCGTCGAGTTCGTGCTTCTCGCGCGCCTTGTCGGCCAGCAGGAAGTCGACGCCGTAGAGCGCCACCCGGCGGTAGTCGCCGACGATGCGCCCGCGTCCGTAGGCGTCCGGCAGGCCGGTGATGACGTGCGACGAACGCGCCTTGCGGATCTCCGGCGTGTAGGCATCGAAGACGCCGGCGTTGTGGGTCTTGCGGTACTTGGTGAAGACGTCGACCAGCGCCGGGTCGGGCTCGTAGCCGTAGGCGCGCAAGCTGTCTTCGACCACGCGCCAGCCGCCGAAGGGCATGATCGCGCGCACCAGCGGCGCGTCGGTCTGCAGGCCGACGATGATCTCGTTGTCGCGGTCGATGTAGCCGGCCGCGTGCGCGAGGATGCCCGACGGCACCTGCGAGACGCCGAGGATGCCCTTCTCGCGCTCCTTCGCGAGCAGCGGCGCCAGGGTCTGCCACATGGTCTTGGTGCGCGCGGTCGGGCCTTGCAAGAAGGCGTGGTCGCCCTCGTAGGGCGTGTAGTTGCGCTGGATGAACTCGCGCACGTTGACGCGGTCCTGCCACATGCCGGGCGTGAAGCCGCGCCATGGGCCCGCGGCCTTGCGGGTCGACAGGTCGAATGCAAACTGGGTTTCCATTTTTGTCTCCTTTCAGGCTTCAGGCGCCGGTCGCGTCGTCGCGTTGTTGTTCAAGGGGGCCCTGCGATGGCTCCGCGGCCAGGTCGGCGGCCTCGCAGATCCGCACGAGTTCGGCGACCGAATGCACGCCCACCTTTTCCATGACGCGCCCACGGTGCTGCTTGACGGTCTGCTCCGCGATCAGCAGGTCGGCCGCGATCTGCTTGTTCAGGCGCCCCCTGACCACATGGCGCATGATTTCGCGCTCGCGCGGCGACAGGCGGGCGATCCTCTCCTTGGCCGCGTCCTGCGCCAGCGCCTGCCGGCGCTCGCCGGCGTGGCGCTCGACCGCGCGGCGCAGCGCCGCGAGCAGGACCTCGCCGTCCACCGGCTTCTCGAGGAAGTCCGCCGCGCCGCGCTTCATCGCGTCGACGCCGGCCGCGACATCGCTGCGCCCGGTGATGAAGATGACCGGCGGCGCGCAGCCGCCTTCGAGCAGGCGCCGATGCAGTTGCGGCCCGAAGAGGCCCGGCATCTGCACGTCGAGCAGGATGCAGGCCGGCTCGCCCGCCGGAGGGTTGCCGAGGAACTCCTCGGCCGAGGCATAGCCGACGCCGCGCCAGCCGGCCCCGTCGAGCAGGCGCAGCAGGCTGCCGCGCACCTCGGGGTCGTCGTCGATGACGCACACCACCGCCTCCCCGCCGGCCTGGCTCGCGGGGACGGCGGCGGCGGCCATGGGCTCGTCGCGCGCCGGCTGCGACGCATCGCGATCGAGCGCGGCCGCCGGCAGTTCG
Organism: Variovorax sp. 10N432; assembly: GCF_056394465.1. NCBI lineage: Bacteria > Pseudomonadati > Pseudomonadota > Betaproteobacteria > Burkholderiales > Comamonadaceae > Variovorax > Variovorax sp. 10N432. Next base: position 32,024 of record NZ_JBFTHX010000035.1, on the reverse strand, counting down.
ACGCTGAATGTGGCGCCGCCTTCCGGGTTCGACTCGGCCCAGATGCGGCCGCCGTGCGCCTCGACGATGGAGCGGCAGATGGCGAGCCCGAGGCCCAGTCCGTCCTGCCCGGTGGTCCAGAAGGGCTCGAAGATCGAACCCAGGTCCTGCGGTGCGATGCCCTTGCCGGCGTCGCGCACCGACATCCGTACCTTGCCTTCTTCGCCCCGCGACACCTGAAGCCGGACCCGGCGCGACGCCGGCGGTGCGTCCCGCACCGCCGCGGCCGCATTGAGCAGCAGGTTGAGGCCCACCTGTTCCATCTGCACCTTGTCCGCCAGCACCCAGCAGGCGGGGTCGAAGGCGGTCTCGAGGCGCACGCCGTGGCCCGCGAACTCGCTGTCCAGCAGGCGCTCGGCCTCGCCCAGTGCGGCCGCGAGGTCGATGCGCTCGCGCCGGGTCTCGTCGCGGCGGATCAGGGCCCGCATGGTGCGGATGGTCTCGGCCGCGCGCTTGCCTTCGCGCACCACCGATCCGAGGATGTCCCGGATCGCCTCGGGCGCCGCATCCCCGCGCGCGAGGTACTGGAGCCCGGCCTGGGCGTTGCTGAGGATGGCCGCGAGCGGCTGGTTGACCTCGTGGGCGATCGCCGCGGTGAGCGCGCCCACGCGCTGCACGCGGTCGGCATGCCAGATGCGATGGCGCAGCTGCCGCACTTCCTCCTCCGCGCGCGCGAGGGCGACCGAACTGCCGAGCAGGTCGCCGACGATGCGCAGCCTGTCGACCATCTCGGGAGGCCAGCTGCGCTCCCTGCGGACGGCGGCGAACGACAGCACGCTGGTCACCCGCCCGCCGATGCGCACCGGGATCGAGATGTGCGAGCGCAGGCCGGTGCGCCGGCAGTGCTCGGCCTCCTCGATCGCCTCGGGCGGCAGTTCGTCCGGCAGGTTCGACAGCGCCACGATGCGGCCGCTTCGCAGCGCGTCGATGAACCAGCGGAACGGTTGCTGGAACCGGCCGCGGGGCAAGGCACCGAAATCGGCCGAGCCCACGGAGCACAGCACGTTCAGGTAGTCGCCGGCGACGAACTCGGAGAAGGTGCAGCGGTCACAGTCGAGGAACGCGAGCAGCCGGCTCAGCGCCCATTCGGTGCGGGCCAGGACATCGGGCTCCGCGATGTCGCCCAGGCGCTCGGACAGCTGGGCCAGCAGGCGCTCGAAGGCGTGCCGCTCCAGCAGAACGGCTTCCGCCCGCCCTTGGGCAGCGTGGACGCCCGTAGCCGAACTGGCCTGTGCCTGGCGCATCGATTCCTCCTCGCGTGGATCGCGGGTTGTCGTACATGGCAGCCTGTCGCAGCGCCACCCGCAACGCGCCAGGCGTGCCGAGGGCCGGAATTCCGCACGATGATGATTCCCGACCTCGATCCCTGTCAAGCGAAGAGCAGGGCCCGTGCCGCACTCAGTTCGGCGCACTTCGGCCATCGCCCTGCATCACCCATTCGATCGAATCGAGCAGGGCCGCCGCATCGACCGGCTTGCGGAAGAAAGACTGGGCCCCCAACTCCCGCGCCAGCTGCCGCGCCGTCGGATCGTCGCTCGATGACAGGGCGATGACAGGCAGCACCCTGGCGACCGCCAGCAGCGCATTGCGCACCGCCAGCTCGCACTGCCGCGCCCCCCAGACGTCGAGCAGCACGCAGGCGACACGCATCCCGCGCGCCTGGTCCAGGAATTCCGGCACCGAGGCGCAGGGCCGCGCCTCCAGGCCCGCGGAGTCCATCAGGCGCGACATGCCTTCGCGCACGGAAGCGTCGCCATCCACGACATAGACGATCCGGACGCTGGCTGACTTCGACATGGGCCGTCGCCTCCCTGGTCGGCACTAGAGGAAACGCTCGGCGTTGGCGAGCGGGTCCGCCTCGGCGGGCAGCTCGGCCAGCGGGCAGCGTACGATGGCGATCACCGCGACCACGCCCTCGCCGATGGCGAGTTCGGACAGCGTGAATGCGTTGACCGGCCCCGAGTGGGCGTCGTCCACGCGCACCCCCATCCGGCTCAGCCGCATCGGCGTGCGCTGCAGGCTCACATGCTGCTCGGGGTGGTCCAGGATGGCCTTGATGTGGCCGGTGTAGCTGGCCATCGTGGCGACGCTGGCCTTGGTCTCGATGTAGTCGTGCACCGTCTCGTTGAGCTCGCGCTCCAGCGCGGCCATCTTCGAGCGCGTGTCCACCGTGTCTTCCAGCAGGCCGGCCGCGCCATCCACCGCCAGCTTCACCAGCCGCAGCCGGGCGGCGAGCCAGGCCTTGCGCTCGCCGAGATCGGCCGCCTTCATGTCGAGGTCCACGATGCGCTTGAGCGCCTGCTGGGACAGGCGGCGGATGATGCGGCGCCCGACCTCCAGCCGCGTCGCTTCGAGCGTGGYCGAGGGCGCGAACAGCCGGTGGCCCGAGAAGCTGACCGTGACCTGCGGCACCTCGTGCTGCACCCGGTCGCCGTCCTGCTTGGGCGCCAGCACGGTGCGCTCCTCCTTCTTCATCGCCAGCAGCGCATAGGCCTCCCCGAGCTCGCGCTGCGAAGGCACGCCGAAGAAGGCGCGCAGCTCCTTGCTGCGGCCCAGGAATGCCGGCACGTCGTCGGCCGAGGCAAAGAACGCGTTCAGCCGCGGATCGTCGTTCCAGCTCGAGCGGGAGAGCAGCAGCGGCTCCAGGGGCTGGCGGCCGATCTCGCGCAGGTGGGCGATGGTCTTGCGCACGCAGCCCTCGAGCTTCTCGGCGTAGCGCGACTGCAGGCGAATGCGCGCATCCACCGTCTCGACCACCAGCTCGGTCATGTCGGCGACGAGCTGCTTCTCGGCCGCGTCGTCTGGCGGCGCGCCATCGCGCCCGAACAGGGCCGAGGCCACGCGATCGAACAACGCGCTCAGGTCCATGGCGGCGCGCTACCAGTCCATCTTGGGCACCCAGGCGCGCAGCACGCGGCCCTGGTAGGAGCGCCCGTTGATGCGCTGCGCCAGGGCCTCGACCTGCGCGCGCGGCATGTCGACGTCGATCAGCGCGCTCGGCGTGCCGGTCTCGTTGACCAGCCGGATCTTGTCGGCCTGCGCGAAGGCGCTGAGCGCCTCGCGAATGCCTTCCTCGGTGACGTCGTCGGGCAGGTTTCCGATGACGATGTGCACTTGTTGTTGCATGTGTCGTCCTTCGATGCAAGCGGCAGCGGGTCGACCGGGAGGTGGCCGCACGAATGGAGGCCCTACGCTAGTCCCTGCCCGACGGGCCGAAAATCCTACTTTGGTTGGATTCACATGCCGCGCGGCGCAGGCGCAAGCTCAAGCTACCCGAATCCGCCCGGCGACAGCCCGCCGCGGCCCGAATCCCAGCCGACCGACTCATGAATGCAGCCGAGTACCTTGCGTTAGAAACCCTGCGCGATGGCCGACCCGTTCGCATCCGCGCGCTGAAGCCGGCGGACCGCGAGTCGATGCTCGCGGCGGTGGATCGCATCGGCGACGCCTCGCTCTACCGCCGCTTCTTCTCGCCCAAGCACCACTTCACCGACACCGAGATCGACTACTACATCAACGTGGATTTCGTCAGCCACGTTGCACTCGTCGCCGAACTGGAGGAGAACGGCGAACCGGTGATCGCCGGCGGCGGCCGCTACATCGTCTCGGCGCCGGGCTGCGCGGAGATGGCTTTCGCGGTCGACGACCCGCACCACGGACTCGGCATCGGCACGCTGCTGATGCGCCACCTGGCGCTGATCGCCAAGGCGGCGCGGCTGCACACGCTGAAGGCCGAAGTGCTGGCGGACAACGCGCCGATGCTGGCCGTGTTCAGGCGCAGCGGGCTGCCGATCACCCTGGCGCGCGACGGTGGCGTGACGCTGGTGCACATGGATTGCCGCCACGAATCTGAAACACAGGGCGAGGACGATCGGCCTTCGCCTCCAGGAGTGCATTGATGGCCAACAAAGCCCCTCCCCCTTCCGCCTCTTTCCCTTCTTCCCCACTGTGGGCGATGCAGGCCGCGCAGGCCGCCGCCGAATACGGCATCGATGCCTGGCAGCGCAGCATCCTCACCATGGACGTGCTGCGCGAGCGCGGCAACCAATACCTCGAGCACACCAAGTCCGGCAAGCCGCCGGTGCTGGTGTTCGACTACGACACGGTGCTCGACGCGCGCGATTTCCCGAAGCCCGCGAACTACGCGCTGGTGCGCATCAAGCCCGATGCCAGCCATGCGAAGACCGACGCGAAGAAGCGGCCCTTCGTGGTGATCGACCCGCGCGCCGGCCACGGCCCGGGCATCGGCGGCTTCAAGATGGACAGCGAAATCGGCATCGCGCTCCAGCACGGCCATCCCTGCTATTTCGTGATGTTCTTTCCGTACCCGATGCCGGGCCAGACCATCGAGTCGGTCTGCGCCGCCGAGATCGCCTTCATGAAGAAGGTCAACGAGCTGCATCCGGACGCCGACGGCAAGCCCTTCGTCATCGGCAACTGCCAGGGCGGCTGGGCGCTCATCATGCTCGCCGCGCTGGCGCCGCAGCATGTGGGCCCGCTGCTGCTGGCCGGGTCGCCGGTCTCCTACTGGGCCGGCGTCGAGGGCAAGAACCCGATGCGCTATTCGGGCGGCCTGCTCGGCGGCACCTGGCTGGCCTCGCTGGCCGGCGACCTCGGGCACGGCAAGTTCGACGGCGCCTACCTGGTCAACAACTTCGAGGGCCTCAATCCCGCCAACACCTACTGGAGCAAGCTCTACAACCTCTACGCGCAGGTGGACACCGAGCGCGAGCGCTTCCTCGAGTTCGAGAAGTGGTGGGGCGGCCTCTTCCTCATGAACAAGGAAGAGATGGAGTGGATCACGAAGAACCTCTTCGTCGGCAACAAGCTCTCGGCCGGGGAGGTCGAATCCTTCGACGGCAAGCACCGCGTGGACATCCGCAACATCCGCACGCCGATCGTCGTGTTCGCCTCCTGGGGCGACAACATCACGCCGCCGCAGCAGGCGCTGAACTGGATCCCGGACGCCTATGCGAGCGTGGACGAGATCCGGCTCAACGAGCAGACCATCGTCTACTGCCTGCACGAGAAGATCGGCCACCTCGGCATCTTCGTCTCGGCCGGCGTGGCGAAGCGCGAAACCTCGGAACTGGCGAGCGCGCTCGACCTCATCGAGACCCTGCCGCCCGGCCTCTACGAGGCCGTGATCCAGGACACCCAGCCCGACATGCCCGGCCTGGCCTACCTGGAAGGGCGCTACCTGATCCAGTTCGTGCCGCGCACCATCGAGGACATCCTGGCCTTCGACGACGGCCGCGAGGACGAGAAAGCCTTCGAGGTGGTCGACCGCGTGGCGCAGATCAACCAGGGGCTCTACGACACCTTCGCCTCGCCGCTGGTCAAGGCCATGAGCAGCGAGACGAGTGCCGAGCTGTCGCGGGCCACCAATCCGTCGCGGATGGAGCGCTGGGGCTTCTCCAACCTCAACCCGTGGATGTTCTGGGTCCAGGCGATGGCCGAGAACGTGCGCGCGAATCGACGCGCGGCCGCGCCCGACAACCCCTTCACCAAGGCCGAGCGCGAGGTGTCCGGCCGCATCGAGCAATCGCTCGACCGCGTGCGCGATGCCAAGGATGCGATGTCGGAGCGCATGTTCAAGGCCATCTACGAGGCGCCCTGGCTCGCCGCGGCCGTCGGCCTGGGCGCCGACGCGCTGGGCCGGCGCGGGCCGCCCTCGGCCACCTGGGAGCAGGACGAGCTGAAACGCCTCAAGCGGCAGGAGATCGAATCGCAGTTCGAATCCGGCTCGGTGCTCGATGCATGGGCACGGATGTTGCTCTACGTGCGGCGCGAGGAAAACGTGGTCGACGAACGTCCCTACAACCTGATGCGCCGCATGATCGACGAGATGGATCCCGAGCACCGGCCCGCGCTGGCCGCCGTCAAGGCGGCGATCAAGCGGCAGGCCTTCGTCCTCGCGCTCGACGAGGAACGCGCCATCGCCGCGCTGCCGGCGCTGGTGCCCGAGATGCACCTTCGCCGCAAGGGCGTCGAGGCTGCGCGCAAGGTGGCGGGCGCGCGCGGCAAGCTGTCGGCGCACCAGGAGGAGCGCTTCCGGCGGCTGGCGAGCGTCTTGTCCCTGGATGCGCCGGTGCGCCCGAGGAGAGCGGCATGAGCCCCCGCCCGGCCGTTCCGAAGGGGGCTCGCACCGCAGTGCGAAGCACGGAGGTTACCGAATGAGCCACGAGAAGTACGACCGCCTGATCGAGGTCGCGAAGGCCCTCGACACCATCCCCACCGCCGTGGCGCATCCTTGCGACGCCAGTTCGCTGTCCGCCGCCCTGGATGCGGCGCGGCTGGGCCTGATCCGGCCGATCCTGGTCGGCCCCCGCGCCAAGATCGAGGCGGCGGCCAAGGAATGCGGCCAGGACCTGGGCGGCTTCGAGATCGTCGATGCGCCGCACAGCCACGCCGCCGCCGCCAAGGCGGTCGAACTGGTGCAGTGCGGCCAGGCCGAGGCGCTGATGAAAGGCAGCCTGCATACCGACGAACTGATGGCCGCCGTGGTGCGCAAGGACACCGGCCTGCGCACCGCGCGCCGCATCAGCCATTGCTTCGTGATGGACGTGCCCGGCCATGACGACGCACTGATCATCTCCGATGCGGCCGTCAACATCGCGCCCTCGCTGGAGGAGAAGGTCGACATCGTGCAGAACGCGATCGACCTGGCGCACGCGCTGCGCCAGGACGAGGTGCGGGTCGCGATCCTGTCGGCGATGGAGACGGTCAATCCGAAGGTGCCGTCGACCGTCGAGGCCGCGGCGCTGTGCAAGATGGCCGACCGGGGCCAGATCACCGGCGGCATCCTCGACGGACCGCTGGCGCTCGACAACGCCATCGACATGGCAGCCGCGGGCATCAAGAAGATCGTCTCGCCGGTGGCCGGCCGCGCCAACGTGCTGATCGTGCCCAACCTCGAAGCCGGCAACATGCTCGCCAAGAGCCTCAGCTTCCTGGCGCAGGCCGATTCCGCCGGCATCGTGCTGGGGGCGAAGGTGCCGATCATTCTCACCAGCCGGGCCGACTCTGTGACCGCGCGGCTGGCCTCCTGCGCGGTCGCCGTGATGGTCGCCCACGCCCGGCGCGAGAGCGCGGCGAAGGCCATCCAATGAGCCCCCGCCCGGCCGCTCCGAAGGGGGCTCGCACCGCAGTGCGCAGCACGGAGGTTGCCTCATGACCGACGCGATCGTCGTCCTCAATGCCGGCTCGTCGAGCCTGAAGTTCTCGGTGTTCGCGGGCGCGGACGACCTGCCGTTCGTGGTCGGCGGCCAGGTCTCGGGCCTCTACACCGCGGCGCCGCGTTTCGTGGCGAAAGACACCGGCGGCAACGCGATCGCCGAGAAGCGCTGGGACGCCGAGGCCCGGCTCGACCACCACGGCGCGATCGGGCACATCGTCGAATGGCTGCGCGCCACCTACGGCCACGAACACCACCTGAGTGCGGTCGGCCACCGCGTCGTGCACGGCGGCATGGACTTCGCCGCGCCGGTACGGGTCGACGGCGACATCGTGACCCGGCTCGAAAAGCTGATCCCGCTCGCGCCGCTGCACCAGCCCCACAACCTGGCGCCGATCCGGGCGCTGCTGCAGCAGGCGCCCGGCCTGCCGCAGGTGGCCTGCTTCGACACTGCCATGCACCGCTCCAACCCGGCGCTGGCCCAGATGTTCGCGCTGCCGAAGGCGCTTTCCGATGCCGGCGTGCGGCGCTACGGCTTCCACGGCCTTTCCTACGAATACATCGCCTCGGTGCTGCCGCGCTTCGACGAACGCGCCGCGCGCGGCAAGACCGTGGTGCTGCACCTCGGCAACGGCGCCAGCATGTGCGCCCTCGACGCCGGCCGCAGCGTCGCCAGCACCATGGGCTTCACCGCCGTCGACGGGCTGCCGATGGGCACGCGCTGCGGCGCGCTCGACCCCGGCGTGATCCTCTACCTGATGGACGAGCACGGCATGGACACCCGCGCCGTCGAGAAGCTGATCTACAGCCAGTCCGGCCTGCTCGGCGTCTCGGGCGTGTCGAGCGACATGCGCGAACTGCTGGCGTCCGACCAGCCGCAGGCCCGGGTGGCGGTCGACCTGTTCGTCTATCGCATCGGCCGCGAACTCGGCTCGCTGGCCGCGGCCCTCGGCGGGCTCGACGCCATCGTCTTCACCGCCGGCATCGGCGAGCGCGCCAGCGCCGTGCGCGAGCGCATCTGCGCCCAGGCCGCCTGGCTCGGCATCGCGCTCGATCCCGAGGCGAATGCCCGCGGCGGCCCCCGCATCAGCACGCCGGACAGCCGCACCGCCGCCTGGGTGATCCCGACCAACGAAGAACTGATGATCGCCCGCCACACGCGCGATCTTCTCGCCTGAGGACCGACGCCATGCCGCCACCGCACAACCCCGTCCTCGCCGGCATGAAGGCGCTGGTGGTGGGGGTCGCCAACGAGTACTCCATCGCCTACGGCTGCGCCAATGCCTTTCGCAGCCTCGGCGCCGAACTGGCGATCACCTACCTGAACGAGAAGGCGCGGCCGCACGTCGAGCCCCTCGCCAAGGCGCTCGACGCGCCCATCTTCATGCCGCTCGACGTCGAGCAGCCGGGGCAGCTCGAGGCCGTGTTCGACGCCATCGCGAAGCAGTGGGGCCGGCTCGACATCCTGGTGCACTCGATCGCCTTCGCGCCCAAGGCCGACCTCCAGGGGGGCCTGCTCGACTGCTCGGCCGAGGGCTTCCAGCGCGCGATGGATGTCTCCTGCCACTCCCTCGTTCGCATGGCGCGGCTGGCGACGCCGCTGATGACCGAGGGCGGCACCATGATCGCCATGAGCTACCTCGGCGCGCAGAAGGTGGTGCCCAACTACAACGTGATGGGACCGGTGAAGGCCGCGCTGGAGGCCGTGTGCCGCTACCTGGCGTACGAGCTAGGCCCCAAGGGCATCCGTGTGCACCCGGTGTCGCCGGGCCCGCTCAAGACGCGCGCGGCCTCGGGCCTGAAGGATTTCGATCTGCTGCTGAACGAGGCCGCTAGCCGGGCGCCGGTGGGCGAACTGGTCGACATCGACGACGTGGGCTTCGCCTGCGCCTACCTGGCGACGCCGTACGCGCGCAGGCTGACGGGACAGACGCTGTTCGTGGACGGCGGCGTGAACATCATGGGCTGAGGCCGCGCGCCGCGCTCAGGGCTGGCGCGCAGGCGCCGCATACCACTGGTCCTTGTCGACCACGACGGCCCGGTCCGGCTGGCCGAGGAAATGCGGAGACATGATCTGCACGCCGTAGGCATTGAACTCGTCCTGGATGCTCGCATGCAGGACCGACAGGATCGGAACGCGCTCCAGCGGATTGTCGATGCTGACGAACAGCTCGTACTCGACATAGAAGTCCGACAGCGCGCGCTGGTAGACGTAGGGCACGGGCGTGGCGCGCACGCCGGCGGTCTTCTTCGCGGCGCCAAGCAGGAGTTCGTGGACCTGGCGCCAGGGCGCGTCGTAGCCGATCGTGATCCGGGTGGTGAGCAAGGTGCCCTGGCTGCCTGCGAGCTTCGAAAAGTTGTGGATCGGATTCGAGATCAGCACCGAATTCGGAATCGTGATCTCCTCGTTGCGCACGTTGACGATCTTGGTCGCCAGGGAGGCCACCTCGGTCACCACGCCCTGCACGCCGTTGACGTCGACGAAGTCGCCCTTGTGCAGCGAGCGCGAATAGACGACGACCAGCCCGCTCATGGCCTGGGTGACGAGCCCTGACGAGCCGAGCGTGACCATCAGGCCGAACAGCACGGAAAGTCCCTTGAACACGTCGCTGCTCGAGCCCGGGAGAAAGGGATAGGCGATGGCGACACCCAGCGCCCAGGTCAGCAGGGTGAAGATCCGGCGGGTGGCGGGCACGGTCTCCGCGTGGACCATCGGCAGGCGCAGCCGGCCCTTCTGCAGCGCATCGAAGAAGTAGCCGAGCACGTCGACCGCGGCGCGCGTCAGCATCAGCACGATGAAGACGGTGACCAGGCCGGGCAGGCTGTCCAGCGAGCCCTCGGCCAGCCATTCGACCTTGCCCAGGAGCCAGTTGCCCAGGCTCTTGGCGATCGGCTCGGTGGCGACGAAGCTGTCGAGCACGAAGTACACGTAGAAGTAGCCGATGGCGAGCAGGACGACCCACTGCACGATCTGCAGAATCCCGACGGCGAGCCGGGCCAGGAACTCGCGCCAGTCGACGTAGGGAAAGCGTCCGGCCAGCACGTCGCGCTTTTTTTCCATCCATTCGACCGCCTTGGCGCTGACCCGATAGACGATCCAGATCAGGGCGCCGAGCACCAGGGTGGCCACCAGCGTGCTCAGCAGCCCTTGCAGCAGCAGCGGCTTGCTGCGCGCCTGGCGCCAGGCGGTGCGGACCTCCTCCAGCCGCGCCCGCGTCTGCAGCACCAGCGCGTCGAAGCCCTGCTTGGTTTCGATGTCGGCGTCGCCTTCGAGCACCGAGAAGAGTGGCAGGTCGCCGAGCAGGAACTGCACGCCGTTCACCCCGCCGAGGTTGAACTGGATCTGGTTCAGCGGCAGGTCCACCGCCTCGTCCGGCAGCGTCCCGATCCGCTCGCGGGCGCGCTGCACGCGCGCCTGCGGGGTCAAGCCGGCCAGGCGCGCGCGCATCGTCAGCACCTCGCGATTCAGGATGCGCAGGGTGGCGGGCTCGTCGACCTGATCGGCCACGACCGCGCCGGAGGTCGGCGGGTGGGTCGTGGCTGCCGTGTCCGCTGCCGCGCCGGCAGCGCCCAGCGCGAACAAAGTGCCCAGCAGCATGATCGCCAACGTCCGGTTCATGCGTCCCATGGTGTTTCCTCTCGCACGCGAAGGCGCCCGGCCGGGCAGGCCTGCCGCCTCAAGTCGGACCCTGCTCGAGAAGCTTCGTGAATCGATCCGATCGAACCACCGCGTCGGCCAGGGCGGCAAAGTCTGCCAGATCCGCGGGGCAGCGGGCGAGGCCGGCGCATTCGGCGCTGCCGCCGCGCGGGGCCCAGATCTGCCGGGTCGACAGGAGGTAGACGCCGTAGGTCGCCTGCAGGTCGCCCTGCCCGACGCCGCCGAGTTCCTTCTGGACCGTGTAGGCGGTCAGCGCGGCGTTCAGCACGACCGAGGCCTCGATGAGCGCATCGCGGTAGCCCGGACAGCGGGTGACCTCCGGTCCGAGGATCGCCTGGACCCGGGTCGCCGACGCGTGGACGACGATCAGCAGGCGATCGAGGATCGCGCGCAGGGAATGGTCCGGGGCCAGCGAGATGTAGGTCGCCGGCTGGAGGAAGGCGTCGACGGCCGCCGACACGGCGCCGCAGCCGCTGTGGCCCAGGACCACGACGAGCTTGAGGCTGTCCCCCAGGTTGTCGGCGGCGTATCGCAGGCTGCCCAGCACTTCGCCGCCCAGACCGTTGCCCGCGACCCGGACGACGAAAAGATCGTTCGGCCCTTCGTTGAAGATCAGTTCGATCGGCACGCGGGCGTCGGAGCAGCCGAGCACCGCCGCGTAAGGGCGCTGCTTGGGCGGCCCATGGTCGCCGGGCAGGATGCCGAGGTCGCGCGAATCGACAGCGATGACCCGTCGCGCCATGCCGCTTCCCGACACCAGGCTGTCGAACAGCGTCGCGAAGGCCCGGTTGCCCTCGTCGAGGCGCCGGCATGCCTCGTCTGCATCCGATGGCCGCGGCCGCGAGACCGTGCTGTCGGCGTCGTACCGGTAGGTGATCTCGACTTGCCTCATCGGGTCTCCCTTGGCGAACGAACATGGCGGCCGGGCGGGCTTCGATTCTAGGCGGGGGGACTGGCCCGTGCACGCCGCGCCGGCCGGTCGTACCATTCTCTTTCGCATCCCCAGGAGGCCGCCGCCTTTAGATGACTAAGGTTGTGGAAATTTTCGACTAAGGCCGTGCGAGTCATGGGTTTTTGGCGAACTTTGACATCATGAATGTTGCTCGGGAGCCAAAGACACCTCCTCGGGCCGGCGTTGCGCCAGCACTTGCAGCTGCGGTTCGTCGCCTGACCGATCCGGCCCGCGCCCGGCGCGCCCGAATGCCGCGCGCTCAACCTACCTTGTCGTCCCCGCGCGAGGCGCAGCACGCCGCAGAGTCACAACTGCTTCGCCACCGTCACCGGAGGGTGGGAAGTCCCTTCGTATTCGCGGTAGGCGCCTCGCGCACCCCCTGTACACAAGCGGTACGCGCTGGGTGGCTTGCCGGGCTTCTTCCTGTCCGTGCGGGTGCTCTCGCGTCTGTTACGACGCCGCTTCGCAGAAAAACTGCAGCGCCGACACGTCGGAGGTCACATGCGCTTCTTCGGCGAGCAGGCCCCCTCGATGCGCAGGCGTCAAGGCGCACACCAGCGTCGAGTGCCGAATGCCTTAGAGTCAGGAAAGGCTGGCCGGCCCAGCATGCCTGCATCTGGTAGCGGCAGCCCCTCGTGCCGCCTGCGCGAAGGCGTCGATGCGGCCCTGGTCCGCGATCACCGAGTTCGAACTGGCGAGCTCTTGCCCATCCAATCGACAAGAAACGGCCACCCATGGGTGTTCTTGCTCATTGCTTTGTCTGCGGCGGTTGCTTCATGCCACGTCGCGCAGTTCGCGGCGCAAGATCTTGCCGACCGTGGACTTGGGCAAGGCCTCGACGAAACGCACGATCCTGGGCACCTTGTAGGCGGTGAGCTGATCGCGGCAATGGGCGATCAGCTCGCTCTCGCCGAGTGCGACGTTCGCCGCTCTGACCACGAACAGCTTGACCGCCTCGCCCGTCTTCTCGTCCGGCACGCCCACGCATGCGCATTCGGCGACACCGGCGCAACTCGTGGCCACGGCTTCGATCTCGTTGGGGTAGACGTTGAACCCGGAGACGATGACCATGTCCTTCTTCCGGTCGACAATCTTCAGGAACCCTTGCGCGTCGAAGATGCCGATGTCGCCGGTGCGGAAGTAGCCGTCGGCGGTGAATGCGGCCGCGTTGGCCTCGGGCTGCTGCCAGTAACCGCTCATCACCTGCGGGCCTCTGGCGCAGATCTCGCCGGCCTCGCCGATGCCGACTTCGCACCCGTTGTCATCCAGCAGCTTGATGTCGGTCGAGGGCATCGGCAACCCGGTGGTGCCGGTGAATTCGTTCACTGCGGCCGGGTTGAAGGTCAGGATCGGAGAGGTTTCCGACAGGCCATAGCCTTCGCGGATGAAGGTTCCGGTGAGCGCTCTCCACTTGTCGGACACCGCACCGATCACGGCCGCGCCGCCGCCGGCGGCCAGGCGCAGGTTGGACCAGTCGACCTCCTTGCCTCGGGGGTGGGCGACAAGCCCGGCGTAGAGCGTGTTGACGCCGATGAAGATGCTCGGACGCGCTTTCTTGAGCGTGTCGAGCAAGCTGTTGAAGTCGCGGGGATTGGGCACCAGCCAGTTGTCGGCGCCGACGGAGAAGTAGCTGATGAAGTTCACCATCAGCGCGAAAATGTGATACAGGGGAATCGCCGTGACGACGACCTCCTCTCCCGGGCGCAGGACGGAGGGCATGAAGGCCTTGAACTGCTCGGTGTTGGCCACCAGGTTGCGGTGCGACAGCGCCGCCCCCTTGGACAGGCCGGTCGTTCCGCCGGTGTACTGCAGGAACAGAAGGTCGTCGCCATCGACATCGACCGATGTGAAGGGCAGTCCGGCGCCTTCGGCCAGCGCATCGGTGAAGGCGACGGCGCCCATCAGGCGCCCGTCCACCGGCGGGCTCGGCAAGGCTACGCCGCTGCCGTCGCCCAGGCCGACGGTGACGATGGTCTTGAGCCGGGTCCTGGCCACGACCTCGGCCACGGTAGCGGTGACGCCGCTGAAGACCACAAGGGTCTCGACACCGGCATCGTTGAGTTGGTGCTCGAGTTCGCGCGGCGTGTACAAGGGATTGACGTTGGCCTGCGCGGCACCGGCGCGGATGATGCCGAGGAAAGCGATCGGAAAGGCCAGCAGGTTGGGGGTCATTACGGCGACGCGGTCGCCCTTCTTCACACCGAGCTTGCTCTGCAGGTAGGCTGCGAAGTCGCGCGAGAGCCGATCGAGGTCGGCGTAGCTCAGCGTCTGGCCCGCGCAGCGCATCGCCGGTCGGTCGGCGAAGCGCTTCATGGCCTGGTCCATCATGTCCACCACCGAGCGATAGGCGTCGGGATTAATTTCATTCGGCGTGCTGCCGTAGCTGGCCTGCCAATGCCTTTGGGTCGTCGTCATGCCCTGATTCCAGGGCGGGACCGAGGATGCGGCGGCCCGCACGATGTTCTGGATGGAGTTCACCAGGTTGTCTCCTTGGCTGCAATTTCGCGGGCCGGGTCCTGTGTGTGAACGCCGGGACTCTGTGAGGTGCGATTGTTCCGGCGGGGACCGATTGAGTCCAATGCATAGTTGACCCAGAATCAATGCACTGGATGCAATTGAAAGAGAGGCTGCATGGACCTCAAGCGCGGGACCCCATCGCCGCGGTCGCAGACTGGCGAAGCTTGATACGTTCAGCAGGCCCACGTCGCCGGACGATATGTCCAGGTCATACGGAGCCTCGTCAGCAAGCGTTGATGGGCGATCAAAACGCGCAAGGCCGACCCGTCTCTATTCGGCCTGAAAGCCGGACAATTTGATGATTGGCGCCCAGCGGGCCACGTCTGCCTCGACGATGGCCGCGAACTCGTCGGGCGACGTCCCGGTCGGCTCGACCCCCAGGTTGATCAGCCTCTGCCGTGTCGCCGCCGACCGCACCGTCGTGACGAGCGCCGCCGACCATTCATCGATGATCGCCCGCGGTGTGCCGGCTGGCGCGAAGATGCCAACCCAGCCGCTGGCCACGATGTGCGGATAACCTTGCTCGGCAAACGTCGCCACTTCAGGAAGTTGGGAAAGCCGCTTCTCGCCGGATGTTGCAAGGATACGGATGCGCCCGGCGCGGTGCAGATCGATGAGATCGGAAACCACTGAGATACCGCAAGGGATGGTGCCCTCGACGAGATCCACCTTCAGGGCCGCGGGGCCTTTGTATGGCACATGCGTCATGTCGATCTCGATCCCCTTGGCGACCATCACGCCGAGAAAATGGGGCAACGTTCCCGCACCCGGAATTCCGTAGAATCGTTGGGACGGATTCTTCTTCAACCAGTCGACGAGTTCTGCGACGGTCCTCGCGGGGTGTGCGTTCGGTACAGCGAGGGCCAGATCGTAGGTCGCGATCTGCGAAATGGGTGCGAAATCACGCGATGTGTAGCGGACTTCCTTGAAGGATAGCGGCGCCATGACCGGCACCACGATCGGGAATTGCGCGATCGTCGTGCATGCGCCTGGTGCGCGCGGCCTAGTCTGGCCTCGCAACTCCCGGACCTTAGCCGGGAAACATTTCGGCGATTGCCCGTGAAAGAGCATCGAGGGACGTGGCGGCGATTTGCTTCGCCGAGGCGTCCCACCCGCTCTGAATGCCGATAGCTGTGTAGTCGAAGCTATCGTTAGCCTCGTCCATCCAGAGGCCGAAGACGGGGCCACCGCTCATGCCCGAGATGCTCTGCAGCCCCGCGGATGTCCATCCCAATTCTGAAAGGGTGCCATAGTGACGCTTGAGCGGATGGCGGAGCGCGGGTGAGACGCTCGCCTCTGCGATGCCAAAGGCAGGAATCACATAGAGGTTCTGCTTGAGACTATGGTCAAAAACTCTCGTGGTTTCCTCAGGAATTCCGGTCAGGTAGAGGCACGTACACGGCGTCTGCGACAACCTCAAGAAGTCGGCGCCTAGGTCGAGTGGAACGATGCCATTCGCAGACAGTGCTCGGCGATGGAATGGGGCCAGCCGTGTCGCTGCCAAGTCGAGGCCGCTCGGATCCTGGGGGATCGAAGAGCATCAGCCAATCATCGGCCCGAAGGTCAATTGGAACGGTACGAAGGTGAGGCCCACCGGCGAAGGCATCATTCAGGTCGCACCCTTGGACGTCCAGTCCGTTCTCAATTGCCTCGCGCCAGTTTGCAATGTTGTGGCCAGCGGTCGAAAGGTGCCACTGGTCATCGGCCGCGAAAAGGAAAGCCGAGTAGCTCGCCTTCATCCGCGTCTTGTTTGGCCACTCGCCGTAGAGCACCAGGCTCACGAAGTGGCGACCGAACAGGCGGGTCAGACCAAGATCGGTGTCAGAACGGAGCATTCGCGAATCGTGCATTGCGCGCTGAATGATAGCCGCGCTGTCAGTTGCCTCTGGGGTGAATTGAGGGCCATCTGACTGGATGCGCTGGCCAGGCTGAAACCGGCGGCGGCTGAACGGTCGCTGAACGCCGCCAGCGATACGATCGTGGCCATGAACCACCTGCGGCACATCTCGGTCTTCGTAGACGAGCCGGTGCCCGGCCACTTTCATTGGGTCCTGCACGAAGGCTCCCCTTCCTCGGTCTGGATCGACATCGCTGACAGCGAGCAGTCCTACACCTCGTGGACCGAGGCCTTCGAAGCGGGCACCGTAGCCCTCTACCGCATGGTGCCGGACGAGCGCGGCGGGCCGCGCGCCCCTGGCGAGGATGAGGACGCCGATCCGACCGCCTATCGAATCTAAAGGCGAAGCGACGGAGCACCTAAGCCGGACGATCGGTGACTTAAGTCCGCGAGCGCGGGATTGACCGTGTCGCCAGGTGTTCGCAAAAGCGGCAGGGCCACGCAACAATGCAAACGATGGACCCGACAGCCCTTTCCGACGACGAACTTTTCCGACACTGCCAAGAGCTTCGGGTGCAAGCGACGCGAGGTGATCAGAACGCTATGCATGAAGCCCGTATCTTGGAAGCGGAAGCCAGACGGCGATTTCACGCCGCCACCACCATTGCCGCACCGCTGGCGGCACTGCCTATAGGCCGGCGACCATGGTGGCGGTTTTGGTAACTGGTGCGATCGACCTTGAGCCGCCCACACTTGCCCACGACCAGCGCATCTATAACCTCCGGTCAACGGGCGAATGAATCACGCGATTCCTCCAAGGATTCATAGATCGCGGCCATCGAGGCTATCATCGCGAAAGCGTCATTCGATCACCCAACCCCGCTTCGGCGGGGTTTGCTTTTTGGCGATTCCACTACTAAGCAGAAAGCATGCAGAGACCACCGCAACGCCATGGACGCGAACGCCCATGCGCCGACTTGGGCGTTCTTCGTGCTGAACTGACAACATGAGAGTACTAGTCTGCGGCGGACGCGACGACGACGATTCGGCGTTCATCGTGAACGTCCTCGACCGCGTTCATGCCCGCCAACCCGTCACGCTCCTGATCGAAGGCGGTGCGACGGAAGTAGACAATCTCGCACGCCGATGGGCCATCGCACGAGGTATCGAGGTTGCCACGTACCGCGCAAACAGGGATCGCTATCAGCACCGCGCTGTGCCCATCAGAAACGCTCAGATGCTGCGCGAGGGTCGCCCGGAGCTCGTGCTCGCGTTCAAGGGTGGTCGCGGGACTGCGCACATGGTCACGATTGCTACGGCAGCGCTCGTGCCGGTGTTGAAGACCTGGCGGCTCGCGAATCAGGCAGGGCCCAATTGAACAACACTCCCTCACCGCGCACCAACAACTCGACTGCACGGGATTCTCTGACCTTCCCCGAACTCCGCATCACAGGGCCCGGGTCTGCTCCGTACAAACTCGGGGAGCCCATGCATCTCTATGATGGTGAGACACATGTCGGCACCATCGGGGCAGTGACCGTATCACCCGGTGGGCGCGAGGTCCACCTGGACCGCTTCGTGCCTTCAGCCATCGCAATGCGGCATGGATGGGCGTCGAGGAAGATTGTGCTCGTTGAGGTAGTCGCATTCTTGGCTGAGCATTTCGCGACAGTACCAACGATCAGGGTCTCGTTGAATTCGCCCATAGAAAGTCACGACGACTTTCTTAAGGTCGCGAGGGATCGTGCCCGGCACCTACATCAGATCGGTGCCCAACAGATCGACATCGTCCCCAGCCTCGCGCCGTCAAATCGGGGCAATTTCACGGTTGCCGGGGTCTGGAGGCGCAACCCGCAAAGCCTCAAGACCCTCCATGCTGCTCTGCGACACGAACGCGAAGCACACCGGTCTCGGAGGGCGGCTGCGGGCACGTTCAGAGGCGGCCTAGCCATACTCAGCGCCCGGATCAGACGCCTACTTTCCGGATAGAAAAACTATCGGCGGGGCCCGCGGTCGATTCAATGGTCGAAGGCTGAACGGCCGCTGAACAGCCGCAGGGCTACGATGCGACCATGACCCACCTGCGGCACATCACCGTTTTCGTCAACGAGCCGGATCCGGGTCACTTCCACTGGGTCCTCCACGAGAGCCGAGAAGATGCATCGGTCTGGGTCGATGTCGATTCGAGCGTTCTGTCATTCCCCACATGGATAGAGGCTTTCGAAGCTGGCTGCGTCGAGCTCTTCAAGCTGGTGCCAGATGAGCGCTCCGGGCCGAGGGCGACCGGCGAGGACGAAGACGCCGACCCGGTCGGCTCTTGAATCTCAGGGAATAGTGACGGGCTCACTGGAGCCGCGTCATCGGAAAGGGCTGTCGGCTGCGATTTCACTTCCGAGCGATTGAGCGCCGCGCTCGACCCTCCAAAAGTGAAAAAGTCACCGTTGGCTAGGTCTTCTCATAGTCTGCTTCCCCCCAGCATGGTCTGGTGACTTCATGGTGTGTTTTCTCAAGAGGGAGCCGCCACGGGTCGAAGTCTCAAGTTGAGGCGCGCTGCTCGTCAGCGCTTCAGCGCTTCGCCGCTACGGCTTGCCAGAGCGGTTCGAGCTGCGTGCGCTCCTTGGCGAATCGCAGGGCCAAGCGGTGTCTCTCCTCTTCCATGGATTGGATGAATTTGCTCTGCGCCCGGACACCGGCTTCGTTCTCCTCGAGCTTCTCGCGCAAGGCCGCCGGTGCCATAGCGCGGTCTCCACGATAGAACTCGAGTTCCTCGTCGAGCCTTTGCCGGTCGATCTTCAACGCTGCGAGGTACTGCCTGGCGACTTGGGCGGTCTGGTCGATGTTCGCCAAGGCATCGTCGCGCTCCCTGTCGTGGACGCGAGAGTCCGGATAGCGTACCAAGAGGGCTCGCTCTCTCCGGCGTTCGCCCGCGCGGTCGAGGGCAGCCCGTTCGGCCCGGAGATCTTGATTCTGGCGAGCGGCAAGTTCCAAGTCCGAATAGGTTGGACCGACTGTGCGCAAGACGCCACCGGATTTGCGTAACTCCTGCTGGTTCCTGTCCGCGCAATCTGCAATCGGTCGGTCTGAAGTCAACGCGCGACCGTGAGCGTCTTTGCAGGCATAGACCCGAGGGGGTGACTGGGCATCTGCATTGGAGCTGAGCGAGACCAGAACACAACAGGCCAATGCTGCGACTCTTGCTCCCATCAGCTTCATCAAAGCCCCACCACAACCTTGAGGGACCAAACGAAGGCCGTCACCAAGGCAATGATCAACGCACACGCGAGCCACACACCAAAGCCTTCGACCGGCCGCTTGGGCCGAAGGGTGGCGCGCCGCTGTGAGGACGGGCGACTTTCCCGCTCAGGCTTGTCGGTCCACCAACCCAGGTTCGTGTCGTACTGTGTCTCGTCCATGTAACCGATTGTAGTTACATGTAGTACTTTGGTTTATGTATTTTTTCACGAAATGCGAGTTGGACGGGAACCGTTAAAGCTACTGGGGTTACCCGATCTCTCAGATCATGACCGGATCTACTTCATCAAGAAACTGAGTCCTGTCGTCTGTCGTACGGCGGCTTCCTTTGGACCGGCGGGACGTAGCGATGCAAGCGCACTTTGCCGTTGTCCTTCCGCCGGCTACGGGCTCACTGCCAGGGCGCGCTGTCCTCCAAGCAGGGCCTGTGCGCGCCTGCACGACCGTGCCGTCGCCTTTGCGCACCATCGAGGAAGCCCCCAAGAGGCCAGAATCATGCCAACAGACCCCAGCACTCCGGTTTCCGATAGTCACGCGCTCGCATATTGCGGGTTCCGCTTTGAGCTACGAGCCGAACCCCCGCGCGGCGGCTATCAACCGATCGTCGTTCTTGTTCAAACTCCTGCGGATGAGGAAGCGACGCAGCTGCCCAACTACACCGCAGAGCAACAGGCGATGCGCTGGGTTCATGACCAACCCGGCGATGGGCAGGCCCGAACTTTGAGTAGCGCTCGCCGAGCGGCGCGGCGGGAGAGTTGTGCGAGGCACGCTTAATCGGCGGACCCTGGCTCGGCCGCGTCGCCTACCGAAGAGGCGGCGCTGGTGGGTGTCAGCCTTGAAACTCGTGAAATCGGCAACGCAGGCTCAGCAGGAAATCTACCATTTGCCACTCGACCGAGGGCGGCGATCGGCGACACCCATCCACTGAAATCATATTGCGGTCCCCGGCTGGACGCAGTAGAAGTGTCTCATCGCTCTAAGGGGAGAAAGACATGCTGGCAGCTGAGTGTGCATGGGCTGTACTGCGCGCCGAGCACGCGCGTATACGTGAGCTGCTCAACCTCGTCAACGACGCACTGAACGACGGAGGTTGGGTCTGCAGCGGCCCCCAAGCGAAGGCGCTTTTCGCGCTTATCGAGCGCCTGCAGGTGTTCGATCACGCCACGCACCGGCCCAAAGGCGTGGTTCTGGTGCAAACGCTGCGCGGCAGATCGGTGGAGGCCGACGACCTGCTGATCCGCCTCGAATCCACACGCGATCGCTGCGATGACCTGCTCCTGCAGGCCACGGCCAAATTGAAGGCCGCGGCCTCGGGCGCGGCCTCGGGCGCGGCCAGCGTAGCTGACGGCGTAGGAGCGCTGCTGCACGAGCACCGCAAATTGATGCTCGTCCATCTAGACGAAGAAGACTCCCTGCTGCATTCGCAGACAGCCGCGCACCTGACGCGAGCAGAATGGGCAGCGGTAGCATCCTCGATCTCGGTGGCCATGGGCGGAGCCAAGGCTTGATCCCGGATGCGTGCCGGTCGTCCGCGTGTTTCGGCACCACCCGCTTGGCCATGGCCTAGCCCAAGGAACGCGTTGCTCAACCTCTGCATCTACACGCGCAGCGGCGCGCAGTGCCGTTGGTTTGTGATCCTGAAAGCTGGCGGATGACCGGCGGCGCCCTTTTTCTGCTGGCTGCGTTCTCCTTCAAAGGCGCATGTGCGGGAGGGGGCCCCCGTCCGCACGCAAAGGGCAATGACTCAGTTCAAGGCATTGCAGTCATAGCCCCCCGCTCGCCCTCTAGCCAACTTGCATTCGAAGAGTTGAGCGTCTGCTCTCTCCGCCATCGAAATGGGAGCTCGGGCCCTGAAAAGACTTTCGAAATTGAGGACCGAGAGTCCGAAGTGCGCCGAGAAGCGGACTTCGACAGCTACGATCTAAGGCTGCCAGTTGGGCCGGCTGAGGCCGGCCAGGCGTGGCGCTCCTTAAGGTTTTCAAAGGAAACGAGTTCGCCGGCGATCGCGCTCGCGGCCACGGTCGGCGGACTCGCGAGCCAGACCTGGCCGGGGCCGCCGCGGCCAGGGAAGTTGCGGTTGATCGCGCTCACCGTGACTTGGTCGATGCGGGTCGACCCCCCCGGGCCACAGTTTCCGCAAGCTCCGCACGAAGGCTGGAGCATGCGCGCGCCAACTTTCTCGAACGCGTCCATGTAGCCCTGGGCGACACAGTGGTCGCGCACGGCCGTTGTGCCGAACTGCAGGAACAGCTGCACGTGCGACGCAACCCTCAATCTACGGTCGGCAGCCCAGCGCAAGACTGCGTGGTAGCGGTCGAAATCCTCGCGTTTGCCGGCGGTGCACGAGCCGCCATAGGCGATGTCGATGCGTACTGGCGGCACGTCGGCCAGCGGAAGTCCGTTGCCGGGGTCCCCGGGGCGGGCGACCATCGGCGGCACGACAGCGCAGTCGACGTGAAGGGTCTCGGTGTAGGTGGCGCCCTTGTCGCTGTGCATCCAAGGTTCGAGCGTGATCTTGACGCCGCGGCGCTCACGCAGGAAGCGCAGGGTTTCGGCGTCAGGCGCGACGATGCCGGTGAAGCCGCCGAGTTCGGCCGTCATGTTGGTGAGCGTGGCGCGCTCGTCGGTGGATAGGCCGGCGATCGCATCGCCGCAGAACTCGAACACCTTGCCGACGCCGCCTCCGCGGCGGATGAACGGCAGCGCCAGCAAGTGCAGCGCGATGTCCTTGGCCGTCACGCCCGCCGGCACGCGGCCGTCGAGCACGATGCGCAACGATTGCGGCACCGTCAGTCGCACCGCTCCGGTCACGAATGCGTTCGCCATGTCGGTCGTGCCGACACCGAAGGCGACGCAACCCAGCGCACCGCTGTGCGGCGTGTGCGAATCGGTGCCGACAACCAGTTGGCCCGGCAGCGCGTAATGCTCAGCCACCATCGCATGCGAGATGCCCGCCACATTGCTGCCGTTGTCGGAGGCCGCCTCGTCCTCGTTCAGCGTGCGATGCGTACGCAGCGCGTAGTCGGCCGCGAACGCGCGCTGCGCCTCGACCATGCGCTGCACGTTGGGCACGAGGCCGCCACTCACATGCGCAGGGCTTTCCTTCACGTAGGAGGTGTGGTCTTCGAACACGATGATCGAAGCCGGGTCGCGCAGCGCGAGGGGTCGGCCGAAGCTCGCGTGCAGCATGTGCGCGGCCATGCCGGTGTAGTACTCATGGATGAATCGCCAGTCGGCCCGCACGAAGGCGCCGTCGCCCGGCGCAGGATGCGCCTCAGTCAGTTCGGTGGCCAGCGCGTGGCGCGCCACGATCTTCTCGAACAGCGTGCGCGGACGCCCGCCCGCCGCGCCGGCCACGGTCGTGATCGCCCGCATGTGCTGCTGGCCAAAGCGCAGCAATCCGCCGCTGCGAAGGATTGCCGCCGCCAGCGCATCGCGGCCGGCCACGAGTTCGTCGAGCGGAATCGCCTCGCCCGACTGGATGCGCGCGACCAGTCCGAAGTCGGTCGAAGTGAACAGGCCGATGTTGTCGGCGTTCTGGCGGTAGATGCGCTCGAAGCTTTCGGCGATCACGAGTCGCACGCCGGCGAGCTTCTCTGCGGCCGGACTGTGCTCGCGCGAGGAGCCCTTGCCGTAGCGCTTGCCGGCGACCACCACCTCGATGCGATGTCTGCGGATGGCGTCGGTGCCGATCGGCGCGGCGTCACCTGCCCGAAAGCCGGTATAGGGATAGCGGCCGAGCTTGTCGTCGTAGTGCGTGAGGATCGGCAGCGGCGTGATTTCATCAGTCGATACGTCGTCCCGCAGCGGGAGCGCCGCATCGAGCGGGATCGCTTCGCCCCGGAGGCCGCGGCGCACCACCTCAGGCGATTGGCTCAGGAAGAGCACGACCGGCGCGAGCTTAAGTGACCCCCTGCTGGCTGGTGAGGAACTGGCTGGCATGTCCGGATTCTCCCGTGGCGGGCGCGAGCCTACTGGGGCTCGATCCCTGCCTTCTTTACCAAGCTCGCATACTTTGCCAGCTCGCTCTTGAATTCAGACTGGGCCTGGGCGGAGGTGCCGATACGGATGGTATTTCCCTGCTTGGCCATCGCGTCCATGACAGCCGGATCCGAGAACGCTGCCGCCACGGCGTCGTGCGCCTTCTTGACGCTGTCCGCCGACATGCCCTTGGGTCCGATCACGGCGAACCAGGCGTCCACCACGAGATTGGGCAACCCCTGCTCAACGAAAGTCGGTATCTCCGGCGCGGCAGGAGTGCGCTGGGCCCCAAGTGTGCCGATGGCGCGCAGCGCGCCGCTCTTGATGTGCGACTGGACACTCGGCAATGCAGCGGTGCCGAATTCGACCTGCCCGCCGATCAAGTCCGTGACCATCGGGCCGACGCCCTTGTAGGGAATGTGCTTGGCCGTGACGCCGGCCTGCTCGAGGAAGAGTTCGGTCGCCAAATGCAGGATGGTGCCGTTGCCGCCGGACGCGAAGTTCAGGGCACCCGGCTTGCTCTTGAGCAGCGCGATGAACTCCTTGCTGTTCGTCGCCGACACCTTGCCCGGATTGACCACCAACACCATCGGCGTTGCGCCGATCACTGCGATGGGTGTGAAATCGCCGGGCATGTCGAAGGGCACCGACTTCAGCACACTCGGAAGGATGACCACGTTGTTGGACACGATCGACAGCGTGTTGCCGTCGGGGGCCGATCGCGCCAGTGTCTGCAGTCCAACCACCCCGCCTGCTCCGGGCTGGTTCTCGACCACCACGGCCGCGTTGAGCGCCTTCGACAATGCCGGCTGGGCAGCGCGCGTGATGGCGTCGACGCCCGAACCGGTTGCGTTCGGAAGAATGAAGCGGACCGTGCCGGACTGTGCGCTCGCGGTAACGTGCCATGCGCCGGCAGCGATCGCGGCCAATGCGGCCAGTATCGAGCGGCGCGAGAAGCTTTGCGTTGAGATCATTGGTTGTCTCCATGAATCTTGGGAATGACGTTGTGGCTCTATGCGACCACGTTTCTAGACCGCATGCCCTCCATTTCGTCCGGGCCGAAGCCCAGTTGTCCGAGCAGTTCTGTAGTGTGCTCCCCCAGCCTCGGCGGACTCAAGCGTATGCCGAGCCGTTGACCTTCCAGCGTGATCGGGAACAGCGCGGTCTTGACCGTCTCACCGGCTCGCGGGCCGTCGGACAGGCGCATGTCCGCGAGCCCGCCGGTGGCGAGCAGGTGCTCATCGTCGTACAGGTCTTCGGGCTTGCGAATTGGGGCGAAGGGCAAACCGGCCTTTTCCATCACCTGCGCAAGCTCACCGGCGCTTCGATGCGCAATGCGATCGCCGATCGCCTTCAACAAGCGCGGCCGGTGCGCGACCCTCTCGTTGTTAGTCGCCAGTGCTGGCTCGGCCTTGAGATCCTGGAAGCCCAAGGCTTCGCAGAACGTCGACCATTGCGCATCGCTCACCGCGGCCAGGAAGATCTGTTCGCCGTCCTTGACCGTGAAGACGTCATAGACCGACCAGGGGTTGTCTCGCGCAGGCATTGGTGCCGGATGCTTGCCAGTCACGGCGAACTGCAGCATGTGCTGCCCCATCAGGAACACGTTGTTCTCGTACAGGGCGGATTGCACCTCCATGCCCCGGCCCGTGATGCCGCGCTGGATCAATGCGCCGAGGACGGCGATGGCGCCGAATAACCCTCCCATGATGTCGTTCACGCTGGTGCCCGCG
Organism: Variovorax sp. 10N432; assembly: GCF_056394465.1. Taxonomy (NCBI): domain Bacteria; kingdom Pseudomonadati; phylum Pseudomonadota; class Betaproteobacteria; order Burkholderiales; family Comamonadaceae; genus Variovorax; species Variovorax sp. 10N432. The sequence continues at coordinate 6,878 of NZ_JBFTHX010000035.1, read as the reverse complement.
CGTAGCGGATCGCCGGGCCGACCGGTCATGTAGGCCAGGCCGCCCATCATCTGCACCACTTCGTCCAGCGCCGTTCGATGATCGTAGGGGCCCGGCAGGAAGCCCTTGTGGCTTGCATAGATGATGCGTGGATTGACTTTGGAAAGCGATGCGTAGTCCAGCCCGTACTTCGCCATAGTGCCTGGCTTGAAGTTCTCCGCCACCACGTCGGCGGTCGCGGCAAGGCGCCGCGCGGTCTCCGCGCCTTCCTCGGTATGCAAGTCGATGCCGATGCTTTTCTTGTTCCGGTTGAACATCGGGAAGAAGCCGGCGCCGGCGCCCAGGAGGCGACGGCTGTGGTCCCCGGCGACTGGCTCGATCTTGATCACTTCCGCGCCGAGGTCGGCCAGCACCATGCCGCATGTAGGCCCCATCACCATGTGGGTGAACTCAATGACTCGGAGGCCCCTCAATGGCTGCGCGACTTGCGTTGCTTCGCTCATGCGTTCTGCTCCTGTTTCATTGTCTTCGGAAGCCCGGCGCGCCAGAGCGTGCCGTGAAAGGTTTCGCCCTCCAGCCAGTGTTCGATCTTGCGGCGAAGGGCCAGCAGGGCGTCGAAGTCCTGGCCGGTCTCGATGCCCATGCTGGCTAGCATGTAGGCGACATCTTCGGTCGCCACGTTGCCGCTGGCGCCCGGCGCGTGCGGGCAGCCGCCGATACCCGCGATGCAGGCATCGAAACGCGTGATGCCCAACTCCAGCGCCGCATAGACATTGGCCAAGCCAAGGCCACGCGTGTCATGGAAGTGACCACAGTTGAGCTTGTCGCCAGCGACCGGTAGCACGGCCTCGAACAACGAACGCACCATGCCGGGATCGGCATAACCCACCGTGTCGGCTAGGCCCACGGCATCAGCGCCAACATCGATGGCCGCCTTGACCAGTCGCACCACCTCTTCAGGCTCCACCCGTCCCTGAATCGTGCAGCCGAAGGCCGTGCTGATGCCCACCTCGATCTGCGTACGGGATCCTTTGGCGTCCCGCGCATCCACGATGCGCGCGATGTCTTCGACAACTTCGTCGGGTGTCTTGCGCAGATTGGCGAGGCTGTGCGCGTGGCTGGCCGACAGAGGCAACAGCATGAACTCCGCCTCGCATTCCATCGCCCGCTCGGCCCCTTTGAGGTTGGGCACCAGCACCGACGCCCTGAGGCCGGGCAAGGTCCTGGCAAAGGCGAGCACCTCGGCCGTGTCGGCCAGTTGCGGCAACAGTCGCGGCGGCACGAAGGAGCCAACCTCGATCTCGCGCTGGCCCGCCGCGTAGGCGTCGCGGATCCATTCGAGCTTGGCTGCTGTCGGGACCACGCGGGCGATGCTTTGCAGGCCGTCGCGCAGGCCGACCTCGCGAATCACGGCGTGCCGTGGCAGTTCGGTGGAGGGAATCATTGCTGTCTCCTTGTTCGCCAGGCACGGCTTGCACCTGACCCTTGCACAAGTCTAGAATTTCCCGATCGATAAATCTTCGACATTTCGGAACTCTGCAGTTCCAAACTGGAATACCTTGCGAGACCTCGACCTCACCACGCTGCGCCTGTTCGTCGCAGTCTGCGAAACGGGCAACATGGCCCGCGCCGGCGAACGGGCCCACATCGTCGGTTCCGCCATCAGCAAACGATTGGCGCAGCTGGAAGACCAAGTGGGCACGCCGCTTTTGCTGCGCAAGCGCCATGGCGTGGTCCCTACGCCAGCCGGCAACACTGTGCTAGAGCACGCCCGCGGCATGCTTGACGGCGCGGCACGCATTGCGCGCGATATGGAAAGCTATGTGGCCGGAACACGCGGCAAAGTCCGCGTCCTGGCGAGCGTATCGGCCATGACGGAGTCGCTGGCCGAAGATGTCGCGGCGTTTCTCCACATGCCGGCGCATCGGACGACGCAAGTCGATCTGGAGGAAAGGATCAGCCCGGAGATCGTACGCGGAGTGCGCGAAGGATTGGCGTCGCTGGGCGTGTGCTGGGATGCTGTCGACCTCGGCACGCTGCAGTCCCGCCCCTATCGCAGCGACCATCTCTGTGTCGTCGTACCGCAAGACCACGTGCTCGGGCAACGCAAGCGGCTGCGATTCGAGGACACGCTTGCCTTCGAGCAGGTCGGCTTGCCGGTCACCAGCGCCGTCCAACAGTCGCTTCAACGCGCTGCCGCGGAACTCGGTCACACGTTGGTAAACCGCATCGTCGTCAGCAATTTCGAAGCCGCTCTGCGCGTCGTGTCGGCGGGCCTCGCCATCAGCCTTGTGCCCAGAGAGGTCGTCGGACGGAAAGACGCGGCTCACGCGGTGCGCATCATTCCGCTAGCGGAGTCATGGGCCGAGCGCCGATTCGTCGTTTGCTTTCGCAATGCCTCCGAGCTCTCGCCCTCTGCGCAGTTGCTGGTTGAGCACCTGGTTGCCCGAGCCAGCTGATTGGGCGCACCCACGGCGCGGGGCTCGCAGGCCGCGATGAGCCTGCAGGAGGCCGTGCTCCTGTCGAAGAACGAGGCGGATTGCCTCGCTCCTCAACATAGACAGGGGCGCAACGTTTGACATCCACCGCAGCCTCAACGGCGGGCTACCGCGCGAGCGGTTTCGTCCCCTGGCCGGGACTGCCTGCTCGCCAAGCTCGCCTATAGCGGTCGTTGGCCAACCGCGCGATCACGCCGAAGGTCAGGTGTCAGGCACGGCCGCGAATTGGTGCTCGCGGCCATCAGCAGTCGGTCGCTCCGTCACCAAGCTATGTCAGCTTCAGGTGAAACCGGTAGCCGCCCGGCGCGACGGCTGCGCTGCATACGTGGCAGTACCAGCTTTGGACAGTCAGGTTTTGCCGCCGGACAGCACGCTCCCGCCATTGCTGTCGACAGGTGACTTGCCGAAAATTGCATACCAGCTCTGTGGGAGTGATGGCTTCGTCGAGGTAGTCCCGTCACTAGACTGGCAACACCGAACAAGACGAGCGCGCTTTGCGCCGGAATGGAGACCATGAACGACCTGACCCAACTCAACTACGAGCTGAACAACTTCGTAGCCACTCTCACGCTCAACAGCCCGCCGGTGAACGCGCTCACGCGCACGCTCAACGACGAACTCACGCTGGCGCTCGATCGCATCTCCGAGATGGACGATGTGCGCGTCGTCGTGCTGACCGGCGCGGGCAAGGTGTTCTGCGCCGGCGCCGACCTCAAGGGTCGCGCTTCGGTCATCAAGGGCCCAGGCGACCTGCCCGCACACTCGAGGCGGACGCGCGAATGCTTCCATGCGATCCGCGAATGCGCCAAGCCGGTGATCTGTGCGATCAACGGCGCCGCGCTGGGCTCGGGTGTCGCGATGGCCGCCTCCAGCGACATCCTGATCGCTTCGGACAAGGCTTCGCTTGGCCTGCCCGAAGTCGATGTCGGACTGCTCGGCGGCTGCCGCCACGCGATGCGCCTTTTCAGCCACTCCCGGCTGCGTCGGATGATGTTGACCGGCATGCGCGTGCCAGGGGCTGAGCTCTATCGCCTCGGCATCGTCGAAGAGTGCACGACGCCTGAGGACTTAATGCCCAAGGCGCTGGAGATCGCGGCCACCATCGCGTCCAAGAGCCCGGTGTCGACACGCATGGGCAAGCACACGCTGAACGTGATCGAGGACATGAGCCTGCGCGATGGCTATCGCTACGAACAGGACATGACGGCGCTGATCGGCAAGACCGCTGACGCCAAGGAAGCGCAGCGGGCGTTTGCGGAAAAGCGCGCGCCGGTGTTCACGGGACGCTGAGCCATGGCGTTCGTTGACTCACGCCTGCGTCCGGGCAACCCGCACCCGACTCGCCGCGGAATGCTGCTGGCCTGCGGGTCGGTCGGGCTTTCGGCGCTGGGTTTGCCTACCCATGCGGCCGGGTATCCGGACAAACCGATCCGCCTCGTCGTGCCATTCCCCCCAGGTGGCGCGACCGATCTGATGGCACGTACCATGGGCCAGAAGTTGGCAGAACGACTCGGCCAGGCCGTGATCATCGACAACCGCGCCGGTGCTGGCGGCGGCATCGGCGCCGAAGCGGTAGCGACTGCGGCACCAGATGGCTACACGCTTCTGTTCGCCACCATGGGTTCGCTCACCATCAACCCGAGCCTGTACAAGAACCTGCGCTATGACCCGGCCAAGAGCTTCGAGCCCATCACGCTGACGCACAACACGTCGAACCTGCTCGTAGTCAATCCGGACGTGCCCGCCAAGTCGGTGGCTGAACTCATCGAACTTGCGCGCAAGAGGCCCGGCGAGTTGACCTTTGCATCGGCGGGCAATGGCACGACCAGCCACCTGTCCGGCGAACTCTTCAAGAGCCTGGCCAAGGTCGACCTGACGCACGTCCCCTACAAGGGGAGCGCGCCTGCGATGACCGACTTTCTCGGCGGCCGCACGTCAATGATGTTCGACACCGCGTCGAACTTCGTCGAATACGTCAAGACCGGGAAGGTGCGCCCGCTGGGGCTCACCGGCCGCAAACGCCTGCCGACCCTGCCGAACGTACCAACCATCTCCGAGACACCCGGCATGGGCAGCTACGAGATGTCGCTCTGGCTCGGCGTGCTCGCGCCCGCCGGCACGCCCGCCAACATCGTCGCGAAGCTGCACGACGAGATCGGCGCAGTCATGTCTTCCCCTGACATCGTCCGGCAGATGGCCGACGCCGGCATCGAAGTCCGTCTCAGCTCGTCGAAGGAATTCGCGGAACTGATTCGCGCGGACACAGCGAAATGGTCAGAGATGGTAAAGCGCTCCGGCGTGCGCCTCGACTGATTTCCGATCGCCAGCCGCCTCGTCATATGCGAGACGGCTCCTTTCCATCTGCAGCGTTCTAAATCTTGAACAGCAAGCGGTCAGGACCGGACGCGGCCCTCAAGACCGAAGGACACACCATGTTTGCCGAACCCTCCCCGGAGACTTAGGACCTGTGCTGCAGCGCATGCTCAGTTCTTCGACCAGCACATCTATCCCAACGAGGGGCGCTACTACGAGGAGATGGATGCCTTCCGACGGTCGGGTAATGCCTGGCAGGTGTCGCCGCTAGTCGAAGAGCTCCAGCCGCTCGCGCGCGCCGGCGGCCTCTGGAACATGTTCCTGCCGCACGAGTATCGCGGCGTGCCGGGCATCTCGAACCTCGACTACGCGCCGCTGTGCGAGGTCATGGGGCGTGTCTCGTGGTCGGGCGAGGTGTTCAACCGCTCGGCGCCCGACACCGGCAACATGGAAACCATCGAACGCTACGGCACCGAGGCGCAGAAGGACCAGTGGCTCGAGCCGCTGCTCGCCGGCGAGATCCGCTCGGGCTTCCTGATGACCGAGCCGGCCGKSGCCTCGTCGGACGCCACCAACATCCAGTGCACCATCACGCGCGAAGGCGACGAATACGTCATCAACGGCCGCAAGTGGTTCTCGTCCGGCGYGGGCAGYCCGCGCTGCAAGATCTTCATCGTGATGGGCAAGACCGACACCGAGGCGCCGCGCCATGCGCAGCAGTCGATGGTGCTGGTGCCGCGCGACACGCCCGGCGTCAGCGTGGAGATCGCCCAGGGCCGCCTGGGCCCGGGACGCATCCACCATTGCATGCGCTCGATCGGCGCCGCCGAGCGCGCGCTGGAACTGATGTGCGACCGGCTTCGTTCGCGCATCGCCTTCGGAAAGCCCTTGGCCGAGCAATCGGTCTGGCATGAGCGCATCGCCGAGTAGCGCTGCCTGATCGACCAGGCGCGATTGCTGACGCTGAATGCTGCGCACAAAGTGGACACGGTCGGCAACAAGGATGCGCGTGTGGAGATCGCCATGATCAAGGAGGTCGCGCCCAACACGTCGTGCAAGGTGGTCGACTGGGCGATCCAGGCGCATGGCGCGGCCGGCGTCAGCCAGGACTTCTGGCTGGCCGAGGCCTATGCGCATCAGCGCACTGTGCGCATCGTCGACGGCCCGGATGAAGTGCACCGCAATGCCATCGCCAAGTTGGAGTTGGTCAAACGTAGCGATCCGGCACGCGTTTGACTTCGAGAGCGGAAGTTTCACGGAGCCCTTGCGTCGGACTCCGTAGAACACCTATCAAACTCGTTCCAGGATGACCGCGATGCCCTGGCCGACGCCGATGCACATCGTGCACAGCGCATAGCGGCCGCCGCCCTTGTGCAACTGGTTGATCGCGGTGGTGGCCAAGCGCGTGCCGCTGGCGCCCAGCGGATGGCCCAGCGCGATCGCGCCGCCGTTGATGTTGACGCGCGCGTCGTCGTCCTTCAGGCCGAGCAGGCGCAGCACGGCCAGTCCCTGGGCGGCGAAGGCCTCGTTGAGCTCGATGACGTCGATCTGGTCGAGCTTCAGGCCGGTGAGCTGCAGCACTTTCTGCGTCGCCGGTGCCGGACCGATCCCCATGATGCGCGGCGCCACGCCGGCGGTCGCCATGCCGACCACGCGGGCGCGCGGCGTCAGGCCGTGCTTCGCGGCGCTGGCTTCATCCGCCAGCAGCAGCGCCACCGCGCCGTCGTTGACGCCGCTGGCATTGCCAGCGGTCACGCTGCCGTCGGGGCGCACCACGCCCTTGAGCTTGGCCAGCGCCTCGAGGCTGGTCTCGCGCGGATGCTCGTCCTTGTTGACGATGACCGGGTCGCCCTTCTTCTGCGCCACGCTGACCGGCACGATCTCGCTGTCGAAGAAGCCCGACTTCTGGGCCGCCACGGCGCGCTGCTGCGACGCCAGGGCCATGCGGTCTTGCGCCTCGCGCTCGATCTTGTAGTCGGTGGCGACGTTCTCGGCCGTCTCGGGCATCGAGTCGACGCCGTACTGCGCCTTCATGAGCTTGTTGACGAAGCGCCAGCCGATGGTGGTGTCGTAGACCGCGTTGTTGCG
>NZ_JBFTHX010000034.1:0-64109 GCF_056394465.1 Variovorax sp. 10N432 | reverse complement strand
TTCAGGCGCACGGCTTCTTCGACGGCGATCTCGTCGAAGGGGTTCATGCTCATCTTGACGTTGGCAATATCGACACCGGTGCCGTCGCTCTTCACGCGCACCTTGACGTTGTAGTCGACGACCCGCTTGACGGGAACAAGAATCTTCATTGGTTTGACTCCATTGAATTGCGAAACCGGGGCTTGCAGGCAGCAGGCGATTTTAGGCGCCGGCCTCCGCGAGAACTGTTCATTTCAATCAGGGGGCGACGCCGGGGCCGCAGAAATAGAACGGTCGTGCTTTTTTGTGATTATAGGCGACCCGCATCGGCAAGAGAAGTAGCGGCTGGTAACGACTCGACATGCAGCACGCTCTGCGGGTAGGGAATGGCGATGCCTGCCGTGCGCAGGCCTTCGAGAATGGCGACGTTGATGGCCGAGCGCACGTTGTCCCGGCCCTTGTCCGGATCGGCGACCCAGAAATTGAGCGTGAACTCGAGCCCATGGGGCGCGAAGGTCAAGAGGAAGGCGACCGGCGCCGGATCGGTCAGGACGCGCGGCTGCGCCGCCGCCGCGGCGCACAGGATGGCCTGCACCCGCGCCACGTCGCTGTCGTAGCCGACCACGATCGTGGTCGTGATGTTGAACTTGCGGTCGGCCAGCGACAGGTTCTCGACCCGGCTCGTGATCAGCGATTCGTTCGGCACGATCGACTCGCGGCCATTGCCCGCCCGCACCAGCGTGTAGCGGGTCTTGATGTCGGTGATGCGCCCCTCGAAGCCATCGACGCGGACGTTGTCGCCGATGCGGATCGAGCGCTCGAGCAGGATCACGAAGCCGCTGACGTAGTTGGCCGCCAGCTTCTGCAGGCCGAAGCCCAGGCCGACTCCGAGCGCGCCGCCCAGCACCGACAGCGCGGTCAGGTCCACCCCCACCGCCGACAGCGCGAACAGCAGGCCGATCAGCAGCAGGAAGGCACGGATCGCGTTCGATGCCACCTTGCGCATCGACAGGTCGGCCACCGCCTCGCGCAGGATCCGTTTCTCGATGGTCTGCGAGATCCACAGGGCGATGACCAGCACCAGGCCGGCCGAAAAAATGCCGTTCAGGATGGTGCGCAGACTGACGCCCGTGCGACCGAACGCCAGCGTGATCTCGTCGAGCTCGGCCAGCACCGGCTGCAGCAGGCCGAAGATCCAGAGCACGGCACCGATCCAGGCCAGCCACGAGATGGTGCGCTCGACCAGCCGCGCCATCGCGGAGGCCGGAAACACGGCGCTCAGCACGCGGGCGAAAAAGCGGATCGCGACCAGCGACACGAACACCGACACCGCGATGCGCAGCACCAGCACCGGCTGGTAGACCCCGGTGGCGCGCCGCGCCAGGTCGGTGATGACCAGCGCCAGCAGCGGGAACAGCAGGCCGTCGATGGTGCGCTGGCCGAACCAGATCGAATCCTTGGGTTGGTCGCGGCCGAACCAGCGGCTGAGGCCCCAGGCGACCAGCACGCAGCCGACCAGGATGGCGATCTCGATCCAGACGCTGCGGGCCTCGATCTGCGAAAGCTTCTGGGTGAACTCGGAAAAATTCATCGGCGGCTAGAGATCGGCGAGCACGCGCACGTGCTCCTCGACGCTGCGCCCCAGGGCGTCGAGGTTGTAGCCGCCCTCCAGCATCGAGACGATGCGGCCCTTGGAATGGCGCCGCGCGACGTCGACCACGCGGCTGGTGATCCAGCCGAAGTCGTGCTCGTTGAGCCGCAGCTGCCCCAGCTCGTCGTCGCGGTGGGCATCGAAGCCGGCGCTGACGAAGATCATCTGCGGCTTGAACTCCTCCAGCCGCGGCATCCAGCAGGCCTCGATCAGCTCGCGCACGTCCATGCCCTTGGTGTAGGCCGGCACCGGCAGGTTGAGCATGTTCGGCGCCGGGTGCTCGGTGCCGCTGTAGGGATAGAACGGGTGCTGGAAGATCCCGACCATCAGCACCCGCGGGTCGTTGCTCAGGATGTCCTCGGTGCCGTTGCCGTGGTGGACGTCGAAATCGACCACCGCGACCCGCTCCAGCCCGTGGGCCTCGATCGCATGGCGCACCGCGACCGCGATGTTGTTGAAGAAGCAGAAGCCCATCGCCTTGTCGCGGCAGGCGTGGTGGCCGGGCGGACGCACGGCGCAGAAGGCGTTGTCGATCTGGCCGCCGATCACCGCGTCGGTGGCGGCGATGGCGGCGCCGGCGGCGCGTCGGGCGGCCAGCACCGTGAAGCGCGTGAGCGTGGTGTCGGGGTCGATCTGCGCATGGTCCGGCCCCCCGGCCGGCGCGTCCTCGATCAGGCGCTGGCTCAATGCCTCGAGGTGCTCCATGTGGGCCACGCTGTGCGCGCGCGTGATCTGGGGCAAGGTGGCCAGCGGCACCTCGATGCGCTCCAGCGCGTCGCCGACGCCGGTGACGAGCAAGCGGTCTTCGATCGCATCGAGCCGCGCAGGGCATTCGGGATGGCCCGGCCCCATGTCGTGCTTCCAGCAATCGCGGTGTGTGAAGTAGCCGGTCTTACCCATGATCGATTCACGCCGTATCCCCACGCGGCATGGGCCCGCCGGGGCTTTACGGTATTGTTTGCATATGGATACAAAAATGGACGTCGCCGCGAAGCTCGCCAGTTTGCTTGGTCAGCTTAACACGGTCATCGTGGGCAAAGAGGCGCAGGTGCGCGACTGCGTGGCCTGCCTGCTGGCGGGTGGCCACCTGCTGATCGAGGACGTGCCGGGGGTCGGCAAGACCACCCTCGCGCACGCCCTGTCGCATACCTTCGGGCTGCACTTCTCGCGCGTCCAGTTCACGGCCGACCTGATGCCGGGCGACCTCTCGGGGGTCGCCATCTACGACCGCGGCCAGCAGGCCTTCGTGTTCCATCCCGGGCCGGTCTTCGCCCAGGTGCTGCTGGCCGACGAGATCAATCGCGCCAGCCCCAAGACCCAGAGCGCGCTGCTCGAGGCCATGGAAGAAAAGCAGGTCACGGTCGAGGGCGAGACCCGGCCGCTGCCGACGCCCTTCTTCGTCATCGCGACCCAGAACCCGCATGACCAGCTGGGCACCTTCGCCCTGCCCGAGTCGCAGCTCGACCGCTTCCTGATGCGGATCTCGCTCGGCTACCCCGACCGCGCCGCCGAGCGCGAATTGCTCGCCGGCGCCGACCGGCGCGAGATGCTGGCCGGCCTGCCCGCCCTGCTGACCGCCGGGGAGCTCACGGCGCTGCAGCAGCGGGTGCTGCAGGTCCATGCCTCCGAGCCGCTGCTGAACTACCTGCAGGACCTGATGGCCGCGACCCGCTCGGGCCGCTGGTTCCTGCAGGGCCTGTCGCCGCGCGCCGGCATCGCGGTGCTGCGGGCCGCCAAGGCGCAGGCGCTGCTGGCCAACCGCGACTACGTGGCGCCGGACGACGTCCAGGCGGTGCTGCCGCAGACCATCGGGCACCGGCTCACCCCCGTCGGCGACGCCGGCCGCGGCGCGATCGAGCAGGTGCGCGCCATGATCGCCGCCGTGCCGCTGCCGTGACGACGCCGGCGCCGGGCCGCTCCCAAGGCGAATTCCGGGGCGCTGCCGCGCGGAGGGCGCTTGTCGCGCCGTTGCGCCGGCGCATCGACCGCTGGTTCCTGAGCCGGCGCCCGCCGTCCGATGCGCTCGAACTGACCCAGCGCAACGTCTACATCGTGCCGACCCCCGCCGGCTGGATGCTGGCGGCCACGCTGCTCCTGCTGCTGGTCGCATCGATCAACTACCAGCTCAATCTCGGCTACCTGCTGACCTTCCTGCTGGCGGGCAGCGTGGCGGTCGGCATGCATGTATGCCACGGCACGCTGCGCGGCCTGGCGCTGCACCTGCTCACGCCCGAGCCGCGCTACGCCGGTGCCGCCGCGGTGTTCCGCGTGGTGCTCGACAACACACGGCGGCGCACGCGCTACGGCATCGGGCTGGCGGTGCACCGCAGCGGCCAGTGGGCCTGGTGCGACGTGCCGGCCGAGGGCAGCGCCACGGTCGAGGTGGCTTTCAGGCCCGAGCGGCGCGGCCTGCACCCGGTGCCCACGCTGACCGCCGAGACCCGCTTTCCGCTCGGGACTTTCCGGGTCTGGACCGTGTGGCGGCCGGCCTCGCAGGTGCTGGTCTACCCGGCGCCCGAGACCCATCCGCCGCCGCTGCCGACCGGCGAGCCGCTGGCCGGACCGGCCGCCTCGGCCGCGCTGCGCGCCCATGCCGCGGGCGAGTACGACGGCGTGCGCGCCTACCGCCGCGGCGATCCGCTGAAGCTGGTGGTGTGGAAGCGCGCGGCGCAGGCCCAGGCCCGAGGCTCGGAAGACCTCGTGAGCCGCGACACCCAGCAGGCCCAGCGGCAGGAGCTCTGGCTCGACGCCCAGGCCACCGGCCTGCCCGGCCTCGAAGCACGGGTCTCCCGGCTCTGCGCCTGGGTGCTGATGGCCGACAAACTGGGCGTGGACTACGGCCTGCGGCTCGCCGGCCGCGTGCTGCCGCCATCGCAGGGCGAAGCCCACAAGCGGCAATGCCTGGAGGCGCTGGCCCTATGCTGAGCACCCGGCTCCAGGCCCTGCCGCGCGACGCCCGCGACACCCTCTTCCTGCTGGCCGTGATCGGCCTGATCCTGCTGCCGCAGCTGCCCAACCTGCCGTGGTGGTGCAGCACGCTGGCCGCCATCGTGCTGCTCTGGCGCGGCACGCTGGCGGTGCAGGGCCGGCCGCTGCCCGCCCGGGGCTGGCGCATCGCCCTGCTCGCGCTGACGCTGGTCGCGACCTACATCACCTACCGCACGCTGCTCGGCCGCGACGCCGGCGTCACGCTGGTGGTGATCCTGCTGGCGCTCAAGACGCTCGAGCTGCGCGCCCGCCGCGACGCCTTCGTGATCTTCTTCCTGGGCTTCTTCACGATGCTCACGAACTTCTTCTATTCGCAGTCGCTCGCCACCGCCTTCGCGATGCTGCTGGCGCTGCTGGGGCTGCTGACGGCGCTGGTCAACGCCCACATGCCGGTGGGCAAGCCGCCGCTGATCCAGGCCGCGCGCACGGCCGGCGGCATGGCGCTGCTGGGGGCGCCGATCATGCTGGTGCTGTTCATGCTTTTTCCGCGCATGGCGCCGCTGTGGGGCACGCCGAACGACGCCATGACCGGGCGCACCGGGCTGTCGAACACGATGCGCGTGGGCAGCGTGGCCGAACTCGCGCTCGACGAAGGCATCGCCGCGCGCATCAGGTTCGACGACGGCCGGGTGCCGCCGCGCACGACGCTCTATTTCCGCGGCCCGGTGCTGTCGAGGTTCGACGGCCGCGAATGGAGCGCCCCGCCGCCCTTCTCGCGCAGCGCCGCACCGCGGAACCTGCGCGTGCGCGGCGCCCCGGTCGGCTACGAGGTCACGCTCGAACCCTCGAACCGGCCCTGGGTGCTCACCCTGGACGCGGCGCCGAGACGGCCCGAGCTGGCGGGCTACGAGCTGTTCGCGACCCCGGAACTGCAGTGGGTCGCCACCCGCCCGATCGGCGACCTGGTGCGCTACCGCGCCGAGAGCTACGCCGAGTTCGAGAGCGGCCCGACGCGGCGCAGCGCGGTGCTGCAGGACGAGGTCGCGCTGCCGCCGGGCTCGAATCCGCGCACCGTCGCGCTGGCGGCGCAGATGCGCGCCGACCCGGCGCTGGCCGGCGCCTCGACGCAGGCCCTGGTGCAGAACGTGCTGCAGCGGCTGCGCACCGGCGGCTATGCCTACACGCTCGAGCCGGGCCTGTTCGGCGACGACAGCGCCGACGAGTTCTGGTTCGACCGCAAGGCCGGCTTCTGCGAGCACATCGCCTCGTCGTTCGTGGTGCTGATGCGTGCGCTGGACATCCCGGCGCGCATCGTCACCGGCTACCAGGGCGGCGAGATCAACGGCGTCGACAACTTCTGGGTGGTGCGCAACAGCGACGCCCATGCCTGGGCCGAAGTCTGGCAGCAGGGCGTCGGCTGGGTCCGGGTCGACCCGACCGGCGCGATCTCGCCCGACCGGGTCGGCCAGTTCCGCCGCCTGGCGCCGCAGCCCGGCCTGATCGCCGGCGCCATCGGCGCCATGAACCCGACCCTGTCGCAGAACCTTCGCGCCGCCTGGGAAGCGGTCAACAACGGCTGGAACCAATGGGTCCTGAACTACACGCAGAGCCGTCAGCTGGACCTGCTCAAGACCCTCGGCTTCACGGCGCCCAGCCTGCAGGACCTGGCGCTGGTGCTGCTCGCGCTGCTGGTCGCCGCCAGCCTCGCGGGCGCCGCCTGGACGCTCTGGGAGCGCAGCCAGCGCGACCCCTGGCTGCGGCTGCTGGGACGGGCCCGCGAACGGCTGCGGCAGGCCGGCGTCGAGGTGCCCGAAAGCGCCTCGCCGCGCCAGATGGCGCAGCGGCTGTCGGAGCGCTTCGGCAGCGGCGCGGAACCGGCGCGCCAATGGCTGCTGCGGCTCGAGGCGCAACGCTATGCGAAGGCGCCCGGCGATGCCCTGCCGGCCCTGCGCAGCGAATTCAGGCGGCTCGCATGGCCGCGCTGAAACCACATGTGTCGTTTCGGGGCGGCCTGCGCCGCGACGGCACAATCGAAGCGATGCGACGCCTTTTCTCCCATGCCCTGCCGGCCTTCCTGCTGGCGGCCACCTTCCTTGCGGCGGTGCCGGTCGCGGCCCAGGCCGCGAAGGACAAACGCAACGCGGCCGTTCGCGGCGGCATCTCCTACGCCACCCGCGCCGACGCCATGCAGTTCGCCGACGAAGTGGCGGCGCGGCGCGGTCTCGATCCGGCCTGGGTGCGCGCGACCATCGGCAACGCACGCCAGCTCCCCAACGTGCCGCGGCTGATGCTGCCGGCACCGAGCGGCACGCCGAAGAACTGGCAGGTCTATCGCAGCCGCTTCATCGACCCGGTGCGCATCGCGGCCGGCGTTCGCTTCTGGCGCGACAACGCCGCCACGCTGGCGCGCGCCGAGGCGACCTACGGCGTGCCGCCCGAGATCATCGTCGGCATCGTCGGCGTCGAGACCATCTACGGGCGCAACATGGGCAGCTTCCGCGTGATCGACGCGCTGGCCACGCTGGCTTTCGACTTCCCCGAGGCCCACCCGCGCGCGGCCGAACGGCAGGCCTTCTTCCGCGGCGAGCTCGAGAGCTTCCTCAGCACCGAGAGCCGCACCGCCGAAAACCCGCTGGTGCCGCTGGGCAGCTATGCGGGCGCCATGGGCATGCCGCAGTTCATGCCGAGCAGCATCGCGAAGTACGCGGTCGACTTCGACGGCGACGGCCGCATCGACCTGGTCCACAACCCGGCCGATGTCATCGGCTCGGTGGCCAGCTATTTCAAGGGCTTCGGCTGGCAGCCGGGCGTGGCGCCGGTCTTTCCGGTCAGCTTCGACCCGACGCGGCTCCAGAAGCAGGTGCTGCTGGCGCCGGACATCGTGCCGACCTTCAGCGCCGATGCCTTCGTCGCCGGCGGCGCGCTGCTCCAGGGCGAGGCGCTGCGCCATCCCGGCCTGCTGGCGCTGATCGAACTGCAGAACGGCTACGAGCCGCCCAGCTATGTCGCGGGCACCAAGAACTTCTACGTGATCACGCGCTACAACTGGAGCAGCTACTACGCGATGTCGGTGATCGAACTGGGGCGCGAAGTGCGAACCGCGATGGAGCAGTAGCGATGGATACAGCCGCGCTGCGTGCGTCGTGGTCCGATGCCTGGCGCGCGCTCGATGCATCTCCCGACGACGCCGTGCTGGCCGAGCTGCTGGACCGCTACGGCGAGGCCCATCGCGCATATCACACGCTGCAGCATCTGGGCGAGTGCCTCGCCCACCTGGCGCGCGAGCGCGGCGGCGCCGAGCGCCCGGCCGAAGTCGCGCTGGCGCTCTGGTTCCATGACGCCATCTACGACGTGCATCGGCACGACAACGAGGCGCGCAGCGCCGACTGGGCGCGGCAGGCCGCCCTCGACGCCGGCCTGGCGCCCGATGCTGCCGAACGCCTGCATGCGCTCGTGATGGCCACCCGCCACGACACCCAGCCTGTCGGCGCCGATGCCCGCCTGCTGGTCGACATCGACCTGGCGATCCTCGGTGCGCCACCGGCGCGCTTCGCCGAATACGAGCGCCAGATCCGGAGCGAATACGGGCACGTGCCGCCGGCGGTCTTCGAGCCTCGGCGGCGCCAGATCCTGGGCGGCTTCCTCGCCCGCGATCCGCTCTACCTCACGGCGTCGATGCGCACCCGACTGGAAGCAGCAGCCCGTGCCAACCTGGGCCAGGCGGTCGCCGGTTAGGCATCAATACACGCCAAGCGCCAGGCCGGCGGCCAGCGCCGCCCCGACTTCGCGGCATTGCGCGAGATCGGCGGCACCGATCTGCTTCGGCCGCAGGATCGCCTCGGGCGTCTGCGCATGGGTGCAGACGATCAGCGTCGGCGCAACCTGTCGCAGCCGCCAACCGGTGGCGATGCGTTCGAGCTGGCGCACCGCATTCTGGCCATCGCTGCCCGCGCACACCAGCGCGGCGTAGGGCCGGCCGTTCAGGCGGTCGAGCGCGGCGTAGTAGCAGCGATCGAAGAAATCCTTCATCAGCCCGGCCATCGCGGCCAGGTTCTCGGGTGTCGCGAACACATAGCCATCGGCAGCCAGCACGTCGTCCGGCTGGGCCTCCGGCGCGCGCAGCAGGCGCACCTGCACGCCCGCTTCGTCGCCCGCTCCCTCGGCGGCGGCCTGCGCCATCTGGGCGGTGCCGCCGGTCATCGAGTGGTACACGATGAGCAGGGTCTTGGGGTTCATGGCGAATCAGGACGGCCGCGTCTTCGGGTAGCGCCGGGTCGCCTCCGCCACCATCGCATCCTTCGGCAGCAGCCGGGTGCCGCCGACCCAGAGCTCCGATGGCTTGCCCTTGCGGTCGTGGACGCGGCGGACCGGCTGTCCGGGGCTGTTGTAGGCCGACGTCTTGCGGATCACGCCGCTGTCCTTGCCGGTGACCGAGATCTCGGTGGTGGCCGCGTCGAAGGGCGTGGCCAGGGCCGGTGCCACCTGGCAGACCACCTGGCCCATGGCGACCAGGTCGCTCGCGCCCCAGATGGACCACCAGCGGCCGTTCCAGCTTTCCAGCCGCCTGGCAGGGGCGCCGTGCCGTCCGAAGGCAGAGAGAATGCTCACGATGCCATCGACCCAGCCATAGGCCATGCCATCCTGCGCATTGGTGAGCACGGTGACGGTGTAGCCCGAAGCCGGAAAGCGCGCGGTCCGCGAAATGAACCCTTGCAGGCTGCCCGTGTGGCCGAACCACTCTTTGGGGCCGCGCTCGTTCATCATCGTGCCGTAGCCGTAGTAAGCCTCCATGCTGTTGCAGTCGTCGCGCCAGCGGCGGTGCATCATCTCGCGCCGGCTGGCCGGCGAAAGGATGCCCTCCTTGCTGTCCGGCGCCAGCTGCGCGAAGAAGCGCGCCACGTCCGAGGCGGTCGAGACGAAGCCGCCCGCCGGGGCGATCGCGTTGCAGACGTTGTCGCCCGGCACGATCAGGCGCTGCCCGAAGGGAAACTCGCCGCTGTGGCCCATGGCCAGGGGCGCCGACCTGGGCAACTGGGGCATGTCGGGCACCGTCTCTTTCAAGCCTGCGGCCTCGATCACGTGGCGCGTGATCCACGCCGGGTATTCGGTGCCGCTGATCTCCTCGATCATCAGGCCGAGCAGGCCGTAGCCATGGTTCGAGTACTTCAGCTGCAGGCCCGGCGCGAGCGGCTGCTTCCTGGAGAGCTCGTCGCGCAGTTCGGCGCGCGAAAGAAATGGCCGCCGGTCCAGGAACTGGCCGCCGTCCGCACCGTCGCGCACGACGCCGGCACCATGGGACAGCAGCTCGCCGATGCGGGCCTTGGCGAGCTCCTTGTGCAGGCCACCCACGTGGCGGCCGATGGGATCGTCGAGGCCGAGCTTGCCCTGCTCGCGCAGCAGCATCACGCCGCTGGCCGTGAAGCTCTTGGAATGCGACGCGATGCGAAAGCGGTGCCTGGGCGTGAGCGGCTTGCCGGTGCGCATGTCCGCGACACCCAGCGCGATCTCGGCGACCACCTTCTCGCCCTGGGCGATCGCGACAGAGCACCCGGGCTGCCGGTAGCGCTCGAGCTGGAAGCCGAGCCACCGGGGCACATAGTCCAGCGCAGCCTTCAGCCCGGCCGATTCCGCACTTTTCCTGGCCGACACCATCTACCGCATGGCCTCGACATGCCGTGCGAAGCGATCGAGGATGGCTTGCCAGCCCTGGCGCTGCTGCTCGACCGGATACTGGTCCTCGCCGTCGAAGGTGACGCGCACCTTGACGCCATCGGGCCCCTCGGTGAATTCGACCCGCCCGGTCCGGTCGCCGAAGGCATAGGCGATCAGCGCCTGGGGCACGATCTCGGTGTAGGTGCCGGCGAAATCGAACGCCATGCTGCCGTTCTTGGCCTCCATGCGCGACGAGAAGGCACCGCCCACCCGCAGGTCCACTGTCGCCGCCGTGGTGTGCCAGTCGTCGGACGCGGCGTTCCACTGAATGATGTCCTCGGGCGTGGTGTAGGCGCGCCAGACATCATGGATCGGCGCGGCAACGGTGGTTTCGACGGTGATTTTCATGGTGGCTCGAAAGGGTCTGAGGGTTTCGACTCGAAGATATTAGCCGCAGGCGCGAGAGGCATGGGGCGCACTTGGCCACGCCCGCGCGCTCCAGGCGGCCCATGACGTTCGTCCATCTCCTCGGCCAGCGTGTCCATCGCCTTCTGCGGTGTCTTCTCGCTGATCACGGCTGGGCCACGTTTTTCCACCACACCGCGCGAGCTTCGGGTAGTCGAACAAGTTGGTGCCGGTCGGTGTCCAGGCCACTTCGTCTTTGGACGGAGATCAGCGGCGCGCCCCTGCACGAGCGCAGGACTGCCTTTGTCGAATGCCTGATCCAGAACGTGTTTTTTGTGGGAGAAAAAACGCTTGCCTAATACAAATCACCAACAATCATCGTCGCCGTGCAGGCATTAGATTTACGATGACAAACGAACTACTGAAAGGGTTTTTGCCCATTTCCGCTGAAATCCAAGGTCTTTGATTGATTTAACTGTCTGTTTCGCTCTATTATTTATTTAGGGGAAGCACTGTGAAGAGCAAACTTAAATTCATCTCGATGGTTGGCATTTTTGAATTTTCCGGCGTCGCTCTCGCCGTGATGCCAACTGGACAACAGCCCATCCACTCTGACCACGTTATAAACCATGTCAACGAAGGTCAATGCAATTCTCTTTCGATAATCTCCAACCCGAGGCTCCAAGCCTTCAAAATAGAGCAATCCAGAGTTCTGGTTCCCGGTCTTTTTAGTTCCGATGAAGTTTTTGAAATAACTTCTACAAATCATTGTAGGCTGCCGGATTCAAATGAAATAGCCGATTGGGCAACCGCCAATCTGGTTACCAATAACTCGTTCCCGCATGGCATTTATTGGACCACAAACAGAGCCCACGAGGTTGGTTTCGTGTACTACGTGCACGTTCCCTCCATGAAGGTGCTTGGATTTGGAAACAATTTTTTTCAAGCTTATCTGCTGGTGATTTGCAAATAGCTCAATCGTTGCAATCGCTTTTCAAAGGAGGGGCCATCTTCAATTCTTCGTGGTTCGATTTCTTAATAGTACGCCGGCAAAAATGTCGCAAGGGATGGGTATGCACACACAATCAAGCCGAATGAGAGAGGTATTTCCGCAATCGATAACGATATTGCCGACATATCGCTGCAACGCTGAATGCACAGAATGCTGCTTTGAATCAAATCCAAGAATTAAGCAACGACTGGGGCTCAGGGAGATCATTGGTGCCATCGATCGCGCACGCGCCGCCTTCCCATCACTCCAGCTTTTAGTTTTTAGTGGAGGTGAGGTTTTTCTTTTGAAGGGTGATCTTTTTTTAGCGATTGCACACGCGCGATCGCTAGGCTTGCTTGTGCGTTGTGTCACAAATGCATTCTGGGGAAAGACTTCGAGGACGGCTGAGCGCACCGTCGCCCGACTGCTCGAAGCGGACGTTTCCGAGATAAACATCAGCACTGGATCGGACCATCAGGAGCATATGCCCTTTGAAAGTATAGAGAATGCTTGCGAAGCGCTCGTAAGTGCAGGTGTCAAGACGTTGGTGACCGTAGAGAACGACTCGCCGACAACAAACTGTCTGCTGCGAGCAAGACTCAGCAGAAGGCTCAGGTTATTGCAGGAACAGTATCCCCAACTCTTCTCCATTCAGTGCAATAGTTGGATGCCTTTCCATGAAAACTACATCGAACGAGGCACCCCCGCTGGGCTCGAGTCCCTCACGGACGGTTGCAGTCAGATTTTCAACAACCTGGTTGTGACACCCTACGGACGACTCGCTGCGTGCTGCGGGCTGACTTTTGAACACATACCGGAACTGACCTTGGGTGATCTCAATGTAGAAGAGATGCAAAGTCTCTTTGACAAAGCCCTGAACGACTTTTTAAAGGTTTGGATTCACATGGACGGTCCCGCAACGATTCTGCGCAAGCTCTTTGGCGATGAAATCAACGACGAGCTAAAGGAGGTTCGACATATCTGCCAAGCATGTGCAGTCTTGCATCTCCATCCGAAAGTTCGATTCGAACTCTTACGCCGGTATCAAGAATTTGTGCCGGATGTGCTGGCGAGGTTTGCGCTCAAGGTTGAAATCAGACGGAGGGAGTTCGCCGACGCGACGCGAGCCGTCGCGTTCGCGAGTCGGCTCGAAGAAGCAGAGACATCCGTATGAAGCGCAGAAGAATTCTTGGCGCCATGGGAGTCATGGGCATTCCTGGAATCGGCCAAGCATCGAGTCTCTACGGTACACCCGTGAGTGTGTCTGGGCCGCTCGCCAGAACGTCCGAGCCACTGCGCTTGATGCTAGGCACGATCGACGTTCCTGCGCAAGCAATCCCGCTCTTGACACGGTTCGGTGCGATTTGGGAGGGAGTATTGGGCAGCGAATCCGAAAAGCAACGGTTTCAACGGGACCCATCGGGCTTTCTCGAGGAATACGGGATTCCGAAGACGGTACTGGAGGCTCGAGACCAAGAGGTCGTGTTGTTAAAGGCTATGACAGACCAAGACGTCATGCGATCAGCCCTATCTGGTGACTATCAGGAATTTCTTCAGCGACTTAAAGCTTTGGGCGTCACCAGTCGGACCACTAAATCGGGCCTAAAACAGCAGATAATTTTAATTCTTCGAACCAATTTAGACGATATCAAAGGGAAGGTTGCGCGCGTCGAAGGGAAAGGCAATCGCCTAGGCGTCTCTTACACTCAATCCCAGGATTTGACTTATCTCTACGGGCAACTCGAATCGAGCATCGAGCAGATCGCAATGGCGGCTGTGCCCGTAGCCATCGCGGCGATTGCTGTCATATATGTTTCGGTCGCCGCTGCCGTGACTGTTGGTATAACGGCAGGTGTGTACATTTCTGTGGCGGTTTCGACGGCAGTAACAGTTGGCAGCAATTGCTACGACTCGACGCGCGATGCCCTGTTTGCAGGGCCTGCGAGTATGCCTCAGACGAGCAGATCGGAGCGGCAGCGCCGCATTCAACAAGCCATCGTGCAGCGTGAATTGCTCGGCAAACGAATGCTTCTGCTCAGTCCCGAGAGGCTTCAAGAAGCTCAGCAGGCCGCCCGGCTTGCTCGGCTGCTGAATCAAGATCAGTTCGTGCTTGAAGCAAACCGCCAACTCGTCAAGGATGAGGTTAGCGTTTTCGTCGAAGCGGCTGAAGAAGTTGGATTGCTGCAAATCTCAGCAGCGACCAGGAAGGACGTTGTCTTCACCATTCAAAACATTGCACTGCGAGCGGCAGCACTCGATTAAGGGAATTTCGACATGCAACTCCAAGACATTGGCGTGAAACCATATTCCATCTTGCTTGCGATCCTCGCAATCGGTCCGATCGTCGCAGCCGTATTTCTTCAACGCCAGGCAGGTACCGCCAACCATCTTGCATTTTGGGGCATCCTGACCATTGCCATTCTTACGTTCGGCGTGATTGGTATCTCGATGCTAAATCGAAGCGCAACCATTCAGGGCGACGAATTCAGAGTCACCTCGACGTTCTATTCAACCACCATAGCGATGACAAGCATCACCGACGTCCGCACAGTGCTGCGAGGATCTGAAGGCGACCTTGTCCGCATGCGCGTTAACGGAGTTGGGCTTCCCGGTTTCCAGTCCGGCTGGTTCAATTCCCGAGCTGGGGGCCGTCTCTTCGTGGACCGCGTCGCGGGTGACTACCTGTTGGTCTCCGTAGATAGCAAACCTCGGCTGGCGCTTGAATTCACTGATAACGAGGCAGCCGCGAGAACGCTTGCAGCTGCCGTCGCTCGAATTAGGGAGTCGAAATGAATAGGCGTGAGTTGAGCGGCATGGCCGCTCGAGCGATTTCACTGATTGCCGCGACCTCTCTGGCGAGCACGGTACATTCTCAACAATCTGCTGCTAGTACATCGGCGAATCAATCCGAGTACCTGTTCTGGCTGTCAGAGCGTGACCGCGCGACGGCGCGTGAAATGGCGAGCCTGCTGTCCGCGGAGTTGGATGCGACGCCGCTGGACGCGGGACGCATATCTGGCGTCTACCAGCGTGGTGCTCCGGCCTTGAGAGCGCGAAGTACAGAAGCGACGTTTGTTAGACGCTTGATGAAGTGGCGCGAAGGTTTAGGGCCACTTCGCGAACGCGTACTGCAGGGCGTCGAAGGCGGATTCAAATTTCTCCCGAACCATCCGGATGGTCAGTACTGCATCGTCACATTTGATTCAATGTTTGGCGCAAGACCGGAAATCTACACGGAGCAATTCACCCTGGGCCGCGAACCGTCGCAAGGTGCAGAGTGGCAGTTCATTGACTACTACCTCGCGACAAGGCCGTTCTACACATATTGAATCTCGCACCACTAGTGTTGCGTAGTGGGCAGCATTCTCGGTGCATCGGCTTGGAGAATAAGAATGAGAATACGCGCGCGCGGCGGTCTCCGCCCGCGCGCGCCTCCTCGCCTCAGCGCACCTTGCCCTCCTTCCACGCCGTCAGCAGCTTCGTGTAGTCGATGGTCTCGCCCTTCGGCTTCTCGTTGGCGAGCTTCTTCCACGGCGCATGCTCGTCGCTGAGCATCTTGGCCGGATCGCCCTTCGGCGCCAGCTTGGGCGCGCACTTGGCCATGCCCGCGCGCTCCAGACGGCCCATCACGTTGTCCATCTCCTCGGCCAGCGTGTCCATCGCCTTCTGCGGTGTCTTCTCGCCGGTCACGGCCTCGGCCACGTTCTTCCACCACAGCTGCGCCAGCTTCGGGTAGTCGGGCACGTTGGTGCCGGTCGGCGTCCAGGCCACGCGCGCCGGGCTCCGATAGAACTCGATCAGGCCGCCGTACTTGTTGGCGTTCTGCGTGAAGTACTCATGCTGGATGTCGCTCTCCCGGATGAAGGTCAGGCCGACCACGCTCTTCTTCGCCGAGACCGTCTTGGAAGTCACGAACTGCGCATAGAGCCAGGCAGCCGCGGTCTTGTTGGGGTCGTGGCTCTTGAAGAAGGTCCACGAGCCGACGTCCTGGTAGCCGTTCTGCATGCCCTGCTTCCAGTAGGGCCCGTTCGGCCCGGGCGCCATGCGCCACTTGGGCGAGCCGTCGGCGTTGACCACCGGCAGCCCGGCCTTGGTCATGTCGGCCGTGAAGGCCGTGTACCAGAAGATCTGCTGCGCGATCTGCCCCTGCGCCGGCACCGGCCCGGCCTCGCCGAAGGTCATGCCGGTCGCTTCCTTGGGCGCGTACTTCTTCATCCAGTCGATGTACTTGGTGAGCGCATAGACCGCCGCCGGCGAATTGGTCGCGCCACCGCGCGCCACTGTGGCGCCGACCGGCGTGCACTTGTCGGCCGCGACCTTGATGCCCCATTCGTCGACCGGCATGCCGTTCGGGATGCCCTTGTCAGCCGTGCCGGCCATGGACAGCCAGGCATCGGTGAAGCGCCAGCCCAGCGACGGGTCCTTCTTGCCGTAGTCCATGTGGCCATAGATCGGCTTGCCGTCGATGTTCTTGACGTCGACCGTGAAGAACTCCGCGATGTCCTCGTAGGCGCTCCAGTTCAGCGGCACGCCGAGGTCGTAGCCGTACTTGGCCTTGAACTTGTCCTTGAGGTCCTGGCGCGCAAAAAGGTCGGCGCGGAACCAGTAGAGGTTGGCGAACTGCTGGTCGGGCAGCTGGTAGAGCTGGCCGTCGGGCGCGGTCGTGAAGCTGGTGCCGATGAAGTCCTTGACGTCCAGGCCGGGGTTCGTCCACTCCTTGCCGGCGCCGGCCATGTAATCGGTCAGCGACATGATCTTGCCGTACCGGTAGTGCGTGCCGATCAGGTCGGAGTCGGAAATCCAGCCGTCATAGATCGACTTGCCCGACTGCATGGAGGTCTGCAGCTTCTCGACCACGTCGCCTTCCTGGATGATGTCGTGCTTGACCTTGATGCCGGTGATCTCCTCGAAGGCCTTGGCGAGCGTCTTCGATTCGTACTCGTGGGTGGTGATGGTCTCGGACACCACCGCGATTTCCTTGACGCCCTTGTCCTGCAGCTTCTTGGCGGTGTCGATGAACCACTTCATCTCGGCCGCCTGCTGCTCCTTGTTGAGGCTCGACGGCTGGAATTCGCTGTCGATCCATTTCTTCGCCTCCGCCTCCCCGGCCCAGGCGCTCTGCAGGGCGAAAGCCGCCGCCGCCGCTGCCAACGCTGTGTAGCGAATCTTCATGCTTGTCTCCTCGATGGCGCTTCCCGCTTCTTGCAGATCCGGCTCCGGGAAAGCGAAAGAGCCGGTCCGTGGAAAAGGTGGGTTCAGCCCTTGCGCATCACCAGCGCGAGCACACCCATTGAAATGACGAAGCTGATCCAGATCGACGGCTCGGCCTCCAGGCTCATCCACTCCTGGAGCCTGCCGGCAATGCCGATGAAGATCAGGTTGATGTAGGCCGCGACCAGGAGCCCGATGAAGAGCCGGTCGCCGCGCGTGGTCTCCAGCGGCAGCCAGCCGCGACGCAAGGTGGTGGGCGACTTGAGCTCCCACACGGTCATGCCGACCAGCATCAGCGCGATGCAGCTGAAGAAGATCGCCACCGGCGTGGTCCAGACCATCCATTCGAACATGGTGTGCTCCTCGATTCTCAGACGCGGCCCATCGCGAAGCCCTTGGCGATGTAGTGCCGCACGAACCAGATCACGATCGCGCCCGGCACGATGGTCAGCACGCCGGCCGCCGCCAGCGTGGCCCAGTCCATGCCCGAGGCGCTCACGGTGCGCGTCATGGTCGCGACGATCGGCTTCGCGTTCACGCTGGTGAGGGTGCGCGCCAGCAGCAGCTCGACCCAGCTGAACATGAAGCAGAAGAAGGCCGCGACGCCGACGCCGGCCTTGATCAGCGGCAGGAAGATGGTGAGGAAGAAACGCGGGAACGAGTAGCCGTCGATGTAGGCCGTCTCGTCGATCTCGCGCGGGATGCCGCTCATGAAGCCCTCGAGGATCCAGACCGCCAGCGGCACGTTGAACAACAGGTGCGCCAGCGCCACGCCCAGGTGGGTGTCCATCAGGCCGACCGTCGAGTAGAGCTGGAAGAACGGCAGCAGGAACACGGCCGGCGGCGTCATGCGGTTGGTCAGCAGCCAGAAGAAGACATGCTTGTCGCCAAGGAAGGAATAGCGCGAGAACGCATAGGCGGCCGGCAGTGCGACGGTGAGCGAGATGACGGTGTTGATGCCGACGTAGATCAGGCTGTTGATGTAGCCCGAGTACCACGACTCGTCGGTGAAGATGCGCCGGTAGTTCTCCCAGGTGAGCTGCTGCGGAAAGAACGAGAAGCTCGACAGGATCTCCTCGTTGGTCTTGAAGCTCATGTTGACCATCCAGTAGATGGGCAACAGCGCGAAGACGAGGTAGAGCACCATGAACAGGGTGCGCTTCTGGAAGCGGTCTTCGTTCATTTTTCCTCCTCGACGTCCAGCGTGCCGACGCGCAGCATCCAGTTGTAGAGCACGAAGCACAGCAGCAGGATGATCAGGAAATAGATCAGCGAGAACGCCGCCGCCGGGCCCAGGTCGAACTGGCCGACGGCCTTCTGCGTGAGGTACTGGCTCAGGAAGGTGGTGGCATTGCCGGGCCCGCCGCCGGTGAGCACGAAGGGCTCGGTGTAGATCATGAAGCTGTCCATGAAGCGCAGCAGCACGGCGATCACCAGCACGCCGCGCATCTTCGGCAGCTGGATATAGCGGAACACCGCGAACTTGCTGGCGCCGTCGATCCGCGCCGCCTGGTAGTAGGCATCGGGGATCGAGCGCAGGCCCGCGAAGCACAGCAGCGCGACCAGCGGCGTCCAGTGCCAGACGTCCATCAGCAGCACGGTGAGCCAGGCATCCCTGGCATTGCCGGTGTAGCTGTAGTCGATGCCCATCTTCTGCAGCGTGTAGCCGAACAGGCCGATGTCGGCCCGGCCAAAGATCTGCCAGATGGTGCCGACCACGTTCCACGGGATCAGCAGGGAGAGCGCGACGATCACGAGCACGGCGGAGGCCTTCCAGCCGGTGGCCGGCATCGACAGCGCGAGCAGGATGCCGAGCGGGATCTCGACCACCAGCACCGCGATCGAGAACCCGAGCTGCCGCCACAGCGCCGCGTGCAGTTCGTCGTCGCGCATCACGGCGGCGAACCACTCGGTGCCGACGAACACGCGCCGCTCGGGCGAGATGATGTCCTGCACCGAGTAGTTGACGACCGTCATCAGCGGCACGATGGCGGAGAAGGCGACGCACAGCAGCACCGGCAGCACCAGCCACCAGGCCTTCTGGTTGATGGGCTTGTTGGATCCGTTCATGCCACCAGCTCCTCGTCTCGATAGAAGCAGCTCTTGGCGCCGAGCACCTTCAGCCACACCGTGGCGCCGGCCGCGGGCACCACGGCCTCGGAAGCGAGCCTGGCCTTCAGGGCACTGCCGTTGACCTGCGCGGTGAGCATCAGGTGGGTGCCCACGTCCTGCAGCTGCGTCAGCGTCGCGGGCACGGCGCCCGGCGCGCTGGGCTCGGCCAGCGCGACGTACTCGGGCCGGATGCCGAGCTTGAGCGCGCCCTGCGGCAACTCGCGCGTCGCCGCCAGCCGCGTGCCCGCGATGTCGAGCATGCCGCCCGTGCTGATCACCGGCAGGAAGTTCATGCCGGGCGAGCCGATGAAATGGCCCACGAAGGTGTGGGCCGGGCGCTCGAACAGGGCCTCGGCGCTGCCGATCTGCACCGCCTTGCCGCGCGTCATCACCACCACTTCTTCGGCGAAGGTGAGCGCCTCGACCTGGTCGTGCGTGACGTAGATCAGCGTCAGCTTGAGCTCGCGGTGGATCTGCTTGAGCTTGCGCCGGAGCTGCCACTTGAGGTGTGGATCGATCACGGTCAGAGGTTCGTCGAAGAGCACCGCCGAGACGTCGCTGCGCACCAGCCCGCGGCCGAGCGAGATCTTCTGCTTGGCATCGGCGGCGAGGCCGGCCGCGCGCTGGTTGAGCTGGCCGCTCATGTCGAGCATCTCGGCGATCTCGCCGACCCGCCTGCGGATCTGCTCGGCCGGCACGTTGCGGTTGCGCAGCGGGAAGGCGAGGTTCTGCGCCACGGTCATGGTGTCGTAGATCACCGGGAACTGGAACACCTGGGCGATGTTGCGCTGCTGCGGGGTCTCGAGCGTCACGTCGCGGCCGTTGAACTTGACGCTGCCCTTCGACGGCGCCAGCAGGCCCGAGATGATGTTGAGCATCGTGGTCTTGCCGCAGCCAGAGGGCCCGAGCAGGGCATAGGCGCCGCCGTCGCGGAAGCTCATCCGCAGCGGCAGCAGCGCGTAGTCGCTGTCCTGCGTCGGATTCGCGCGGTAGGCATGGGCGAGGTCGAGATCGATGCGTGCCATGTCAGCCTTTCGGGCGGCGCCAGTCGGGCGCCACGGCGAGCCGCTCGCCGCCGTCGAACACATAGGCTTGCGGCGCATGGAAGTACAGCGTGACGGCGGCGCCGAGATCGAAGCGGTGCACGCCGGTCAGCTGCGCGACCAGTTCGCCCACCAGGGTCTCGACGTGGACGAAGGTGTCGGAGCCCGAGATCTCGGCCAGCTCGACCTTGCCCGGCAGCGCGATGCCGCCCTCGCCCGCCTGCACGTCGAGCGCGCTGGCGCGCACGCCGACCGTGACCGCGCCGTCGACACCGGCCGGCAGCGCGATCGGAAGCAGCGGGCCGCCCTCGATCTGGACGCCTTCGGCGACCACGCGGCCGGCCATCAGGTTCATCGGCGGATCGCTGAAGGCGCGTGCCACCCGCAGCGATTGCGGCGCATGGAAGACCTCGGCGGTCGGGCCGTACTGCAGCAGCTCGCCGGCATCCATCACGGCCGTGTAGCCGCCGAGCAGCAGCGCCTCGCCGGGCTCGGTGGTGGCGTAGATGACGGTCGAATCGCCGCTCGCGAAGAGCTGCGTGAGTTCTTCGCGCAGGCCCTCGCGCAGCTTGTAGTCGAGGTTGACCAGGGGCTCGTCGAGCAGCATCAGCGGCGCGTTCTTGGCCAGTGCGCGCGCCAGCGCCACGCGCTGCTGCTGGCCGCCCGACAGCTCGGCCGGATAGCGGTCGAGGAACATGCCGATATGCAGCTTGTCGGCCAGTTCGCGCACCCGCGCCTCGACGTTCTTCTCGCCGCGCAGCTTGAGCGGCGAGCCGATGTTGTCGGCCACCCTGAGCGACGGGTAGTTGATGAATTGCTGGTAGACCATCGCCACGTTGCGCTGGCGCACGGGCACGCCGGTCACGTCCTGGCCGTCGACCAGGACCTTGCCTTCGGTCGGCGCGTCGAGCCCGGCCATCAGGCGCATCAGGCTGGTCTTGCCGGCCTGCGTCGCGCCCAGCAGCACCGTCACCGCGCCGCTGTGGGGCGCGATGCTCTGCGGGTAGAGCCAGGTCTGCGGACCCGACTTCTTGGTGACGCGTTCGAGGCTCAGCTGCATGGGGCTCCTTCCTTCGAGCGGGCGTGGCGCTGCATCCAGGCGCCCACCTGGTCGCGCTGCTGCGGCGTGAAGCGCAGGCCGAGCTTCGAACGGCGCCAGAGCACGTCGTCGCCGCTGCAGGCCCACTCCTGGTCTTGCAGGTAATGCAGCTCGCGCTCGTGCAGGCCGGGGGCCACGGCCGGCCCGAGCTCGGCCATCGACGCGGCGTCACCCAGCACTTCGGAGATCCGGGCGCCGTAGGCCCGTGCCAGGCGGTGCGCCAGCGCGGGCTCGAGCCAGGGGTGCCGCACCTGCACGGCGGCCACGAAGCGTTCGAAGTCGTCGTCGGGGCGCGTGCTGCGGGTGGTCGCGCCGATCCAGTCGGCGAGGTCGCCGCCCGCCATGAAGGCGCCGTCGGTCCAGGCGCTGCGGGTTTCGCCCAGCATCCGTCCCACCTCGTCGGCGGCGTCCTCGGCCAGCTTGCGGAAGGTGGTGATCTTGCCGCCCCAGACCGACAGCAGCGGCGCCGCCGCGGTGTTCGACTCGAGCATGTAGTCGCGCGTCACGGCAGCGGGGTCGCCCGAGGCGTCGTCGAGCAGCGGCCGCACGCCGGAATAGGTCCAGACCACGTCCGACGGCTTCACGGGCTGCGCGAAATAGCGGCTGGCCTGCTCGCACAGGTAATCGATCTCGTCGGCGCCGATGCGCGCCGCGCCCGGATCGTCGCCTTGCAGCTCGATGTCGGTGGTGCCGATCAGCGTGAAGTCGTCCTGGTAGGGAATCGCGAAGATGATCCGCTTGTCGGGGTTCTGGAAGATGTAGGCGTGGTCGTGGCCGAAGACGCGCGGGACCACGATGTGACTGCCCTTGACCAGCCGCAGGTGCCGCGTCGCCAGCGCCTCGCCCTGCGCCGAATGCGCCACGCCGCGCAGGAAGGCCTCGGCCCAGGGGCCGGCGGCGTTCACCACGGCGCGGGCACGCACCGTGCGCCGTCCCTCGGGCCCCTCGAGCACCGCGGTCCAGCCGTCGGCACTGCGCTGCGCGCTCGCGCAACGGGTGCGGGTCAGCACCTCGGCGCCGCGGGCGCGGGCGTCGATCGCGTTCAGCACCACCAGGCGTGCATCGTCGACCCAGCCATCCGAATAGACGAAGCCGCGCTTGAACGCCGGCTTGAGCGCCGCACCGGCCTCGTGGCGGCGCAGGTCGACGGTGCGCGAGCCCGGCAGCACTTCGCGCCTGGCCAGGTGGTCGTACAGGAACAGGCCGATGCGGATCATCCAGGCCGGCCGCATGGAGGGGTCGTGCGGCATCACGAAACGCAGCGGCCACATGATGTGAGGCGCGCTCTTGAGCAGCACCTCGCGCTCCTGCAGCGCCTTGCGCACCAGCGAGAACTCGTAGTACTCGAGGTAGCGCAGGCCGCCGTGGATGAGCTTGGTCGACGAGGACGAGGTGTGGGCCGCGAGGTCGTCCTTCTCGCAAAGCAGCACGCGCCAGCCGCGACCCGCGAGGTCGCGCGCGATGCCGCAGCCGTTGATGCCGCCGCCGACGATGAGCACGTCGCAGTCGGTGGCCGACGGCTGCTGTGGCGAGGCAATGGCGCTCACGGCGATAGGTTCCGATCCGATGTGACTTGGTTCACGATCAAGGGGCTTTTCGCTTTCGAATCTTTTCATTTTGGTTCCTTACGATGCGATTTTCCTAGTCGTTAACCCTAAAGTCCATTCGTTTTTGTTCGTTCTAAAGTAGAACGCGCCGCTTCTCCCTTCCCCCCGTGAATTCCAACCCGCGCCAGCTCAAGCTCCTCAACACCGTCCGCACGCGAGGCTCGATCACGGTCGAGCAGCTCGCCGACATGCTCGGCGTCACGCTCCAGACGGTGCGCCGCGACGTCCAGCGACTGGCCGACGAAGGCCTGCTGGCGCGCTTCCACGGCGGCGTGCGGGTGCCGAGCTCGACCACCGAGAACATCGGCTACCGGCAGCGCGAGACGCTGCACGCCGAAGGCAAGGCGCGGATCGCGCGCGCGGTGGCGGCCCGAGTCCCCAACGACTGCTCGCTGATCCTCAACATCGGCACCACCACCGAGGCGATCGCCAAGGCGCTGCTGCGCCATACCGGCTTGCGGGTGATCACCAACAACCTCAACGTGGCCAGCATCCTGAGCGACAACCCGGCCTGCGAGGTGATCGTGGCGGGCGGCTCGGTGCGGCTGCGCGACCGCGCCATCGTGGGCGAGGCGACGGTCGACTTCATCCGCCAGTTCAAGGTCGACATCGCGCTGATCGGCGTCTCGAGCATCGAGGACGACGGCACCTTGCGCGACTTCGACCTGCGCGAGGTGAAGGTGGCGCAGACCATCATCGCCCAGGCGCGCGAAGTCTGGCTGGCGGCCGACGCCAGCAAGTTCAACCGGCCGGCGATGATCGAGCTGGCGAAGCTGTCGCAGATCGATTGCCTGTTCACCGATGCCGAGCCGCCGCCGCCTTTTCCCGAACTGCTGGAGCGCGCCCAGGTACGCTGCGAGATCGCGCGCGACACCTGAAGGATTCTTTCCATGACCTACCTGCTGGCCCTCGACCAGGGCACTTCCAGTTCACGCAGCATCGTGTTCGATGCCGAAGGCCGCATCGTCGCCATCGCGCAGCGCGAGCTGACCCAGATCTACCCGCGTCCCGGCTGGGTCGAGCACGATCCGATGGAGATCTGGAACAGCCAGCTCGCCACCGCACGCGAAGTGCTGGACAAGGCCGGGCTGCAGCCCGCCGACATCCATGCCGTCGGCATCACGAACCAGCGCGAGACCACGCTGCTGTGGGACCGCAAGACCGGCCAGCCGGTGCATCACGCGATCGTCTGGCAGGACCGTCGCGCCGAGCCGCTGTGCGCCCAGCTGCGCGCCGACGGCATGGCCGACCCGATCCGCGAGAAGACCGGCCTGGTGATCGACGCCTACTTTTCGGGCACCAAGCTGCGCTGGCTGCTCGACAACGTGCCGGGCGCGCGCGCCGCCGCCGGGCGCGGGGAGCTGGCCTTCGGCACGGTCGACAGCTGGCTCATGTGGCAGCTGACCGGCGGCAAGGTGCACGTGACCGACGTCAGCAATGCCTCGCGCACGATGCTGTTCAACGTCCACGCCAACCAATGGGATGCCGAGCTGCTGAAGGCGCTCGACATCCCGGCCTCGCTGATGCCCGAGGTCAAGCCGTCGAGTGCGCATTTCGCCGACATCGACGCCGCCCTGCTCGGCCGCAGCCTGCCGATCGGCGGCGTCGCGGGGGACCAGCAGAGCGCCCTCTTCGGCCAGGCCTGCTTCGCGGCCGGCATGGCCAAGAACACCTACGGCACCGGCTGCTTCATGCTGATGCACACGGGCGGCGCCTTCCAGCCTTCGCACAACGGCCTGCTGGTGACCAGCGCGGCGCAGACCAGTGCGACGCCGCAGTTCGCGATGGAGGGCAGCGTCTTCGTCGGCGGCGCGGTGGTGCAATGGCTGCGCGACGGCCTCAAGGCGATCCAGGGCAGCGCCCAGGTGCAGGCGCTGGCCGAGAGCGTGCCCGATGCCGGCGGCGTGATGATGGTGCCGGCCTTCACCGGGCTCGGCGCGCCCTATTGGGACGCCGACGCGCGCGGCACCATCACCGGCCTGACGCGGGGCACCACCGTCGCCCACATCGCGCGCGCGGCGCTGGAGAGCATCGCCTACCAGAGCGCCGCGCTGCTGCAGGCCATGAGCCGAGACGCGGTCGCCGCGGGCGGCATGCCGGTGGCGGAACTGCGGGTGGATGGCGGCGCCTGCGTGAACGACCTGCTGATGCAGTTCCAGGCGGATCTGCTGGGGATTCCTGTGGTGCGGCCCGAGGTCACAGAGACCACGGCGCTCGGGGCCGCCTATCTCGCGGGGCTGTCGACCGGGGTCTATGCCGACGTCGGACAGCTGTCGAAGCTGTGGCGGGTCGAGCGCCGCTTCATGCCGACCTTGAGCCGCGCCAAGGCCGAGGAGGCGATGGGGCGGTGGGCGCTGGCGGTGCGCAGGGCGACGCTGGTGTGAGTCAGCGCCTGTTCGCTAAGATGCAACCCCATGAAGCCGTCGCTTGCCCTGGAACGCCAACGCGGTGCCATTCGCGAAGCCGCTGCCCGCTATCGCGTCGCCAATCCGCGCGTGTTCGGATCGACGCTCCACGGCACCGACGAAGACGGCAGTGACCTGGATCTGCTGGTGGATGCTCTTCCGGGTGCAACGCTGTTCGACCTGGGGGGGCTGCAGGATGAGCTGGAACACTTGCTCGGCATCCAGGTCGGCCTGAAGACGCCCGCCGACCTTCCACCCAAATTCCGCGAACAGGTGCTGGCCGAAGCGCTTCCCGTATGAGCCAGAACCGTCTTCAGGGCTGACTCGTCTGGGGCACGATCCAAAGCCCGCTCAGTGCCCCGGCACCAGAAAGTCCTGGCTGATCCGCCACCCCAGCTCGTTCACCCGGTCGAGGAACTGCGTCAGGTAGGCATGCAGCCCGGTCGCGAGAATCTCGTCGACCCGCGCGTACTGCAGGTCGGCCAGCAGCTTGCCGGCGCGGCGCTGCGTCTCGGCGCTCTGCTCGTTCTTGACCATGTCGAGGTTGCTCACCACCTCGCGCAGGCTGGCGTGCAGCGATCGCGGCATGTCGGCGCGCAGGATCAGCAGCTCGGCCACGCGCTCGGGCTTGATCACGTCGCGGTACACCTTGCGGTAGACCTCGAAGGCCGAGACGCTGCGCAGGATCGCGCTCCAGTGATAGAAGTCGTACTCCTGGTCTTCCTCGGTGGCGGTGCCGAAGAACTCGCTGTTGAGCGCATGGAACTTGACGTCGACCAGCCGCGCCGTGTTGTCGGCCCGCTCGAGGAAGGTGCCCAGGCGCGAGAAGTAGAAGGCCTCGTCCTGCAGCATGGTGCCCAGCGTCACGCCGCGCGACAGGTGCGAGCGGAACTTGACCCACTCGAAGAACTGGCCCGGGTCGCGCTCGAAATCGCCCGCGCGCAGCATCCGGTTGACTTCCAGCCAGGTCGTGTTCTGGGTCTCCCAGGCTTCGGTCGGCAGCGAGCCGCGCACGGCCCGCGCGTTCTCGCGCGCCGCGCGCAGGCAGGACAGGATCGACGACGGGTTCGACTCGTCCTTGACCATGAACTCCATCACCTCGTCGGGCTTGAATCCCTGGTGCTCCTCGTTGTAGAGCGGCAGCAGTTCGCTGATCGACAGCAGGCCCTGCCAGCCGTACTGCGCGACCTCGGCCGACTGCGGCAGCATCGAGGTCTGGTAGTTGACGTCGAGCATGCGCGCGGTGTTCTCGGCCCGCTCGGTGTAGCGCGACATCCAGTAGAGGTGATCGGCGGTGCGTGACAACATCATGGGTGTGCTTCCGTGTGCTCTCTTCTTCTGATCAGGACTGGCTTTGCGACTGCGCCGGCGCGCGCGGCCGGGCACTGCGATCGGCCTCGAGGATCCAGGTGTCCTTGGTGCCGCCGCCCTGCGACGAGTTGACCACCAGCGAGCCCTCCTTGAGCGCCACGCGCGTGAGGCCGCCGGGCACCATCTGCACCTCCTTGCCCGACAGAACGAAGGGCCGCAGGTCGATGTGGCGCGGCGCGATGCCGGCGTCGACGAAGGTCGGCGAGGTCGACAGGCTCAAGGTCGGCTGCGCGATGTAGCCGTCGGGCTTGGCGAGCACGGCCTTCTTGAAGTCCTCGATCTCGGCCTGGGTCGCGGCCGGACCAATCAGCATGCCGTAGCCGCCGGCGCCGTGCACCTCCTTGACGACCAGGTCCTTCATGTTCTCGAGCGTGTAGGCGAGCTCGTCCTTGTTGCGGCACATGTAGGTCGGCACGTTCTTCAGGATCGGCTTCTCGCCGAGATAGAACTCGATCATCTTCGGCACGTAGGGATAGATCGACTTGTCGTCCGCCACGCCGGTGCCGACCGCGTTGCAGATCACGACGTTGCCTTCGCGGTAGGCCTGCATCAGGCCGGCGCAGCCCAGGGTCGAGGTCGGGCGGAACACCTCGGGGTCGAGGAAGTCGTCGTCGACCCGGCGATAGATCACGTCGACCCGGCGCGGGCCGCGCGTGGTGCGCATGTAGACGAAGTCGTCCTTGACGAACAGGTCCTGCCCCTCGACCAGCTCGACGCCCATCTGCTGCGCCAGGAAGGCGTGCTCGAAGTAGGCGCTGTTGTACATGCCGGGCGTCAGCACCACCACCGTCGGCTCGGCGGTGGCCGGCGGCGCCGAGGCGCGCAGGGTCTCGAGCAACAGGTCGGGATAGTGGGCGACCGGCGCGATCCGGTTCTGGCTGAACAGCTCGGGGAACAGCCGCATCATCATCTTGCGGTTCTCGAGCATGTAGCTCACGCCGCTGGGAACCCGCAGGTTGTCCTCGAGCACGTAGTATTCGCCGTTGCCCTGGGCGTCGGGGGCGCGGACGATGTCGATGCCCGAGATGTGCGAATAGATGTCGTTCGGTACCTTGACGCCCACCATCTCGGGCCGGTACTGGGCGTTGTTCAGGATCTGTTCGGCCGGGATCACACCGGCCTTGATGATCTCCTGCCCGTGATAGACGTCGTGGATGAAGCGGTTCAGCGCCGTGACCCGCTGGACCAGGCCTTTTTCCATCGAGGCCCATTCGTGCGCCGGGATGATCCGCGGCAGCAGGTCGAACGGGATCAGGCGCTCGGTGCCCGAACCGTCCTCGTCCTTGGCGCCGTAGACGGCAAAGGTGATGCCCACCCGCCGAAAGATCAATTCGGCTTCCTCGCGCCGCGACCGCATCACCTCGCCGGGTTGCCTGGCGAGCCATTGGTCGTAACGCTTGTAGTGGCTCCGGACCGCCGCGCCGTTGTAGGGCAGCTGTTCGTACATCTCATCGAATTTGTGCATGGGACGACCAATCTCCTTGGCCATAGCTTAGCAAGTTCAAGGCCAAACCCGGGCGGCGAATGACGGAATTTGCGCCCCCGGGACGCTCAGGGCGGCAGGTGATGCCAGTAGCGCCGACCCTGCACCCGCTCGCACCGGAGCTGTTCCGGGGCACTGCTCGCCCAGGTGGCGGCACCGCAGCGCGCCGACTCCACCAGCGAGATATCCCGCGCCCGGTAGCGCGCCACCACCTCCCCGGCCGGATGCCCGAATCGATTGCGCCAGCCGGCCTGGACCAGCGCGATGCGCGGCTGCATGGCGTCGAGCAGCAGCCCGCTCGACGAGGTCTTGCTGCCATGGTGCGGGACCAGCAGCAGGTCGGCCCGCAGCCCGGGCGTGCGGGCCACCAGCGCCGCCTCCTGCAGCCGCTCGATGTCGCCGGCCAGCAGGGCGGCCACCCGGCCATTGCCGATGCGCAGCACGCACGAGATGGCATTCGGCTTCGGCGGCGCAAACACGGTGTAGTCGTCGGCCCGGGGATGCAGCACTTCGAAATCAACGCCGTCCCAGGTCCAGCGCTGGCCGGCCTCGCAGCGCTGCGCGGCACGCACCGCCTGCAGCGGGTGCCCGGGTTCGATCGAGCTCAGCAGCATCGACTGCGGCTGCGCGGCGAGCACCGCGGCGGCACCGCCGCTGTGGTCGCTGTCGCGGTGGCTCTCACCACCATCGCATCGAGCCGCTCGCCGAGCGCGCGCAGCAGCGGCACCAGCACCCGCTGCCCGGCATCGCTTTCGAGGCTGTAGCGCGGGCCCGTGTCGTAGAGCAGGCTGTGCGAGGCGGTGCGCACCAGCACCGCATTGCCCTGCCCGATGTCGGCGGCCAGCAGTTCGAACTCTCCCGGCGCCGGGCGCGGCGCCTGCCACACCAGGGCCGGCAGCAGCAGCGGCAGCCCCAGCATGCGCATCGACCAGGGCAGCCGCATCGCCAGCAGGACGCCGCCGGCCACACCGGCGATGGCGGTCCAGAGCGGCGGCGCCGCCATCGACAAGGTCGCGAACGGCAGGCCCGCCAGCCACTCCAGCACGGCCAGCAGCGCCTGGACCGACCCGGCGGCCAGGTGCCAGAGCGATGGCACGACGACGCCCAGCATCGCCAGTGGCGTCACCACCAGCGTGACCCAGGGGATCGCGATCGCATTCGCCAGCAGGCCGACGACCGAGACCTGCTGGAACAGCAGCAATGTGAGCGGCGTCAGCGCCAGCGTCACGACCCACTGCTCGCGCAGCAGGCGCAGCAGGCGGGCACCGATGCCCGACGGCGCGTCGCCGGGCGCCGCGGCGTCGGCCGCGAACAGCACGCCGACGGCGACGAAGCTGAGCCAGAAGCCGGCCTGCATCAGGGCCCAGGGGTCGGCCGCGACCACCACCGCGCAGGCCAGCAGCCAGACGAAGGGCCAGGGCCAGCGCCGGCCGGTGAGGCGCAGGACCCCGATGGCCGCGAGCATCAGCACCGTGCGCTGCGAAGGCACGCCCCAGCCGCTGAACACCGCGTAGAGGGTGGCGAGCAGCACGCCGCCGATCAGGGCGGCATGCGGCGCCGGCCAGCGCAGCATCAGGCGGGTGCTGCGGCGCCACAGCACGCCGACGCCCAGCGTGGCGAGCCAGGCGAACATCGTGATGTGGAGCCCCGAGATCGACACCAGGTGGGCCACGCCGGTGGCGCGGAAGACGTCCCAGTCGCTGCGCTCGATGGCGTTCTGGTCGCCGGTGACCAGCGCCGCGATCACGCCGGCATGGCGTGGCTCGTCGACCTGCTCGAAGATGGCGTCGCGCACCGCCTCGCGCAGGCGCTCCACGGGATGGCGCCAGGTCGAAGCCAGCCGTTCGGGCTGCGGATCGCGGGCGCCATTGCGCACCTGGCCGCTGGCCTGCTCGCCCCGTTCCCACATCCACAGCTCGCGATCGAAGCCGTGGGGGTTCAAGCTGCCGTGCGGCGCCCTGAGCCGAACCGCCAGGCGCCAGCGCTCGCCCGCCCGGACCGATGCGGCCAGGGCCGCGGGCGGTGCCGCGTCGGTTTCGGACCGGCCCCACAGGCCACCGCCCTGCGCGTACCAGGCGAGCGAAATCCGCGCCGGCACGCGCGGCGGTTCTTCGCCGTCCATCGATCCGGCGACCCAGCGCGCCGACGCCACCTCGAAGGTGAACCGCGTCACGCCCGCGCCATGCTGGGGCATGCCCGCGACCCGCCCCTCGACCCACAGGTCGCGACCCTCGACCGCCGCAGGCAGGGCACCAGCGGCGTACGCCACCGCGCGCCAGCCCGCCAGGCCGCCCCCCGCCATCGCACCGACCCACAGGGCCACCGACAGTTGCAGGCCGGCCGGCAGCCCCCAGCGCATCGCACGCAGCGCGAACCAGCCGGCCACCCCGACGCCGAGCAGCCCGGCATAGACAGCGCCATGCCACAACGCGCCCTGCTGCAGCTGCAGCGCAGCGCCCAGCACCGACCCCGCCATCGCGGCGAAGGCGGCCAGGGCGTGCCGCTCCCGGCCGGCCCTCACGACCCGACTCCAGACTTCATGTGCAATTCACTCCCTGCGCACTTCTTTGGCGCGCAAATTGCTTTGTGTGTCGGCTAGTATGCGTCTCACTCCGAGGCACCCTCGACGCACCGAGAAACAATGTCCATCCACGCCGCACTCCACCACGTCACCCACTACAAGTACGACCGTCCGGTGCAACTCGGCCCCCAGGTGGTCCGGCTGCGCCCGGCGCCGCACTGCCGCAGCAACGTCATCTCGTATTCGCTGCAGGTCGAACCCGCCGAGCATTTCGTCAACTGGCAGCAGGACCCGTTCGCGAACTACCAGGCGCGGCTGGTGTTTCCCGAGAAGACGCGCGAGTTCAAGGTCACGGTCGAC
This sequence comes from Variovorax sp. 10N432, assembly GCF_056394465.1. NCBI lineage: Bacteria > Pseudomonadati > Pseudomonadota > Betaproteobacteria > Burkholderiales > Comamonadaceae > Variovorax > Variovorax sp. 10N432. Next base: position 33,291 of record NZ_JBFTHX010000034.1, on the reverse strand, counting down.
CTCGTGGTCGAGATGGCGGTCTACAACCCCTTCGACTTCTTCCTCGAGCCACAGGCCGAGAACTTCCCATTCAAGTACACCGAGTCACAGGCCCAGGAACTCGCGCCCTACCTGGTGGCCGACGAGGCGACGCCGCTGGTCAAGGCCTACCTCGAGAAGATCGACCGCAAGGAACAGCGCACCATCGACTTCCTGGTCGGCCTCAACCAACAGGTGCAGCAGGACGTCAACTACCTGATCCGCATGGAGCCCGGTGTGCAGACGCCGGAAGAAACGCTCGCCAACGCCTCGGGCTCCTGCCGCGACTCGGGCTGGCTGCTGGTACAGCTGCTGCGCCACTGCGGGCTGGCTGCGCGCTTCGTGTCGGGCTACCTGATCCAGCTCACGCCCGACGTCAAGGCGCTCGACGGCCCGAGCGGCACCGAGGTCGACTTCACCGACCTGCACGCCTGGTGCGAGGTCTACCTGCCGGGCGCCGGCTGGATCGGGCTCGACGCCACCTCCGGCCTGCTGGCCGGCGAAGGCCACATCCCCCTGGCCTGCACGCCGACGCCCTCGAGCGCCGCGCCGATCGAAGGCGTGGTCGACGATGCCGAGGTCGAGTTCGGCCACGAGATGAAGGTCACGCGCATCTACGAGTCGCCGCGTGTCACCAAGCCCTACACCGACGAGCAATGGACCGAGATCGTGGCCCTGGGCGATGCGGTCGACAAGCGCCTGAAAGCCGGCGACGTGCGGCTCACGATGGGCGGCGAGCCGACCTACGTCGCGACCAGCGACCGCGATGCGCCCGAATGGAACACCGATGCGCTGGGCCCGACCAAGCGCGGCTATGCCACCGAACTGGTGCACAAGCTGCGGGCCGAATACGGCCAGGGCGGCTTCCTGCACTTCGGCCAGGGCAAGTGGTACCCGGGCGAGCAGCTGCCGCGCTGGGCGCTGTCGATCTACTGGCGGGCCGACGGCCAGACGCTCTGGCACAACCCCGAGCTGTTCGCCGACGAGCGCCATCCCACGCACTACACCAGCGAGGACGCGCAACGCTTCACCACCGTGCTGGCGCATCGCCTGGGCCTCACCGAGCGCTACATCCAGCCCGGCTACGAGGACGTCTACTACTACCTCTGGCGCGAACGCCGGCTGCCGGTCAACGTCGATCCCTTCGACTCCAAGCTCGACGACGAGATGGAGCGTGTGCGCTTGCGACGGGTGTTCACGCAGAAGCTCGATGCGGTGATCGGCTACATGCTGCCGATCGAGGCCGGCAACGCCGACAGCGATGCGCCGGCGCTGGCCGGCCCGGGCTGGAAGACCGGCCCCTGGTTCCTGCGCGACGACCGCATGTACCTGATCCCCGGCGACTCGCCGATGGGCTACCGGCTGCCGCTCGACTCCCAGCCCTGGACCCGCAAGGGCGACTACCCCTACCTGGTCGAACGCGACCCGACCGCGCCGCTCGGCAGCCTGCCCAGTGCCGCCGACTACCGCGCCCGCTACAGCGCCCTCGCGCCGAGCGGCGCGAGCGGCGACCGCGGCGCCGTGCCCTATGCCTTCGGCGCGCCCGAAGCCACGCCGGCGGCGCTGCGCATGCAGTCGCCGGGCGACGGCCCGGACCGCTCGACGGACGACACCATCGACCCGACCACGCCGCGCCAGCCTCGGCGCGGCGAGTCGGCGCACTGGATCACGCGCAGCGCGCTCTGCGTCGAGGTCCGCGACCCGCGCCGCGCCAATGGCCCGGCGGCCGAGAAGCTCGGCAGTGCCTCGGGCGTGCTGTATGTCTTCATGCCGCCGCTGGCACGGCTCGAGGACTACCTCGACCTGGTCGCGGCGATCGAGGCCACGGCCGAGCAGCTCGGCGTGAAGATCGTCATGGAAGGCTACCCGCCGCCGCGCGATCCGCGCCTGAAGCTGCTGCAGGTCACGCCGGACCCGGGCGTGATCGAGGTCAACATCCACCCCGCGCACAACTGGCGCGAGCTCGTGGACCACACCGAGTTCCTCTACAACGCGGCCTTCGAGACCCGCCTGTCGGCCGAGAAGTTCATGACCGACGGCCGCCACACCGGCACCGGCGGCGGCAACCACTTCGTGATGGGCGGCGCGGTGCCCACCGACAGCCCCTTCCTGCGCCGGCCCGAGCTGCTCGCCAGCCTGCTGCTCTACTGGCACAACCATCCATCGCTGAGCTACCTGTTCTCGGGCATGTTCATCGGCCCGACCAGCCAGGCGCCGCGGGTCGACGAGGCCCGCAACGATCAGGTCTACGAACTCGAGATCGCGCTCAAGGAGATCGCCCGCAACCGCGAGATCTACGGCCAGAACATGCCCGCCTGGCTGGTCGACCGCACCCTGCGCAACATCCTGGTCGACGTCACGGGCAACACCCACCGCAGCGAGTTCTGCATCGACAAGCTCTATTCGCCCGATTCCAGCACCGGCCGCCTGGGCCTGCTCGAGCTGCGCGCCTTCGAGATGCCGCCGCATGCGCGCATGAGCATCGCCCAGCAACTGCTGCTGCGCGCCTTCATCGCCCGCTTCTGGGACGCGCCGTACCAGGCGCCGGCCACGCGCTGGGGCACCGAGCTGCACGACCGCTTCCTGCTGCCGACCTTCGTCAAGATGGACTTCGACGACGTCATCAGCGAGATGCGCCAAGCCGGCTTCGCCTTCGACCCGAACTGGTTCGCGCCGCATTTCGAGTTCCGCTTCCCGCTGGTCGGGCAGGTGCAGGCGATGGGCGTCGAGCTGTCGCTGCGCAATGCCCTCGAACCGTGGCACGTGATGGGCGAGGAAGGCTCGGCCGGCGGCACCGTGCGCTATGTCGACTCGTCGCTCGAACGCATCGAGGTGCGCGTCACCGGCCTCAACGAGAGCCGCCACGTCGTCACGGTCAACGGCAAAGTGCTGCCGCTGCAGCCCACCGGCACGGTCGGCGAGTTCGTGGCCGGCGTCCGCTACAAGGCCTGGAATCCGCCGTCGTCGCTGCATCCGAGCATCGGCGCCCATGCGCCGCTGACCTTCGACATCGTCGACACCTGGATGAAGCGCTCGCTCGGCGGCTGCCAGTACTTCGTCGCCCATCCGGGCGGGCGCAACTACGACACCTTCCCGGTCAACGCCTACGAGGCTGAGAGCCGGCGCCACTCGCGCTTCACGCGCATGGGCCACACGCCGGGCCTGATGAGCACGCCGCCGGCGACCATAGAGCTGGCGGGCAGCCGCGAGTTCCCGTTCACGCTCGACCTGCGGCGCTGAGCGGATGCCGAAGCGGCGCGGCGTTTCGGACTTTTCTCACGCGAGCGAATCTCGTCGTCGTGACCGCAGTGTGACAATCGGCGCACCGTGGACCCACTGAACGAATCCCTCTTCGACGCCCAGGCCCTGGAAGCGCCTGCGGCGCTCGCGGCCGCGCTCGCCCCCCCGGCCGCACCCGGCCATTTCGACGAACTGCGCGGCGGCGCGACCCCGGAGGACGAAGCGCGCCAGGGTGCCCCGTCGCAGCCGGCGCCGCTCTACGATGCCGCCGCCCCCCGTCCCGAGACGCCGCCCGCGCAGGCGGACGACGATGCCGGCGACCGGGCACCGCTGGCGCCCGCCTGGAGCGGCTTCTTCGAGAACCTCGGTCCGGGCGGCTTCGACGACCTGCCAAGGCGCGCGATCAGCCTCGAGCGCCAGATCCGCGACAACGGCGTCACCTACAACGTCTATGCCGACGCCGACGGTCCGCAGCGGCCGTGGTCGCTCGACCTCTTTCCGCTGATCGTCTCGCCGGACAGCTGGGCCCAGATCGAGGCCGGCGTGCAGCAGCGCGTGCGGGTGCTCGACCACGTGATGGCCGACGTCTACGGTCCCCAGCAGCTGCTCGCCGAAGGCTTGCTGCCGCCGGCGCTGGTGCAGGGCCATCCGGGCTACCTGCGGGCGCTGCACGGCGTGCGCCCGCCGGGCGACACCTGGCTGCACATCGCCGCCTTCGACCTCGCGCGCGGGCCCGACGGCAACTGGTGGGTGGTCTCGCAGCGCACCCAGGCGCCTTCGGGCCTGGGCTACCTGCTCGAGAACCGGCTCGCCATCGCGCGCCAGTTTCCGCAGGCCTTCGAGAACCTGCAGGTGCAGCGCCTGGCCGCCACCTACAACGCGATGATGGAAGGCCTGCAGCGCATGTGCCCGGCCGGCCAGCCGCCGCACATCGCGCTGCTGACGCCCGGCCCCTACAACGAGACCTACTTCGAGCACGCCTACCTGGCGCGCTACCTCGGCATCACGCTGGTCGAGGGCAATGACCTCACGGTGCGCGACCAGCGCCTCTATCTCAAGACGCTGCAGGGCCTGCGGCCGGTGCACGGCCTGGTCAAGCGGCTCGACGACCAGTTCCTCGACCCGCTCGAACTGCGACCCGACTCCACGCTCGGCGTGCCGGGCCTGCTGCAGGCGATCCGCGCCGGCAACGTGCTGGTGGCCAACATGCCCGGATCGGCCTTCCTCGAATCGCCGGCGCTGCTGGGCTTCCTGCCGGCACTGGCGCGACGCCTGATCGGCGAGAAGCTGCAGCTGCCCGCGCTGCCGACCTGGTGGTGCGGCGAGCGCGCGGCGATGGAAGCCGTGCTGCCGCAGCTGGCCGACTGCGCGATCAAGGCGACCTACCCCGATGTCGACGCCCACACCAGCTTCGATGCCGTGCTGGGGCGCCACATGGGCCGCCGCGAGCTCGACGAATGGGCCGGCCGCATCGTGCGCCAGGGCGAGGCCCACACGGTACAAAGCTACCTGCCGCTGTCGCAGATGCCGACCTGGACCCAGGACCTCGGCCGCGGCCACATCGCGCAGCGCTCGGTGCTGCTGCGGGTGTTCGCGGTCAGCGACGGTCCGCGCTCCTGGCGCGTGCTGCCGGGGGGGCTGGCGCGGCTGGCCGGACGCGACGCGCAGATCGCCTCGATGCAGCGCGGCGGCAGCAGCGCCGACGTATGGGTGCGCACCGACGGCGAGGTCGACCGCACCACGCTGCTGCAGCCGCACGCCACGCCGGCCTCGCTGGCGCGCCACCGCGCCCCGGTCACCAGCCGCGCGGCCGAGAACATGTTCTGGCTCGGGCGCTACACCGAGCGGGCCGAGAACGCGGTGCGGCTGGCCCGGCTCACGCTCGACCTGCTGAGCGGCGAAGACCAGTCCTCGCGCGCCCTGCTGGTCTGGCTGCATCAGCTGGCCCAGCGCAATGCGCTGGTGCCGCCCGAAGTACCGAGCCTGCCCAAGTCGCGGCGCGTCTTCGAGCGGGCGCTGATCGCCGAGCTCGGCAACGTCGACACCGGGGGCAGCGTGGGCTGGAGCCTGCGCTGCATCCGCCAGTCGGCCGCCGCGGTGCGCGAACGCCTGTCGCAGGACCACTGGAACCAGATCGTGCGCGCCGAGTCCGACTTCCTGCGGCGCAGCGCCGAACAGGCCGGCGAGAAGGCCGAGGGCGGCTACGCCACCGGCATCGCGCTGCGCCTGCTCGAATCGGCCAGCACCTCGCTGTCGGCCATGACCGGTGCCCAGACCGACCGCATGACGCGCGACGACGCCTGGCGGCTGCTCTCCATCGGCCGCCACATCGAGCGGCTCGGCTTCCTGTCGAGCGCGCTGGCCGCCGGCTTCGAGCATGGCTCGGTGCACGAGGTCAGCGGCTTCGAGGCGATGGTGGCGCTGTTCGACAGCACCATCACCTTCCATGCACGCTACCAGCAGCGGCGCGACGTCGCCACCCTGGTCGACCTGCTGGTGCAGGACGGCGACAACCCGCGCTCGCTGGCGTGGGTCACGCACACCCTGCGCAAGCGCATCGCCAAGCTGGCGGGCAGCGCGCCCGACAAGCTCACCGCGCTGTCGTACGACCTGCCCGACCCCGACACCTGGACCCTCGAAGGGCTTTGCGAGGCCGGTCCGGAGGCCCAATACCCGGCCCTGGTGCAGTTGTTCGCCGCCAGCGAAACCGCCGCCTACCATGTGTCGGATGCCATCGGCACGCGCTACTTCACGCTGACCTCCGAATCGCTGCGTTCCGTGGGCGCCTGAGGCCGCGCGCCCGGGGGCGAGTAAAGTCCCGTCCATGCTGCTTCACGTCACCCACGCCACCCGCTACGACTACGCGCCGCCGGTCGAGACGGCGCAGCACCTGGCGCACCTGAAGCCGATGAACACGGCCTCCCAGCGCCTGGTGAGCCACGCGCTGACGATCAGCCCGACCCCGGCCCAGCACGGCGAATCGCCGGACGTCTACGGCAACACCCGCGCCTTCTTCGCGCTCGAAGCGACCCACGAGGAGCTGGTGGTCACCGCCGAGAGCGTGGTCGACACCGCCCCGCCGGTGCTGTCGCCGGCGATCGCCCGGGAGCTGCCCTGGGAAGAGGTGCGCGAGCGCTTCCGCTATGTCAAGGATTCGAGCTACGACCCGGCCTCGGATTTCGTCTTTCCGTCGCGCTATGTGCCGCGCCATGACGACTTCGCCGCCTACGCACGGGCCAGCTTCGCGCCCGGCCGGCCGGCCTTCGACGCCGCGATGGACCTGACGCTGCGCATGTACCGCGATCTCGAATACGACGCCGGCAGCACCGAGATCAGCACGCCGGCGATCGAGGCGCTGGCCCAGCGCAAGGGCGTCTGCCAGGACTTCGCCCACATCATGATCGCCTGCCTGCGCACCCTCGGGCTGCCGGCCCGCTACGTGAGCGGCTACCTGCTGACCCAGCCGCCGCCGGGCCGGCCGCGCCTGATCGGCGCCGACGCCTCGCATGCCTGGGTCTCGGTCTACCTGCCGGGCGCCGACGGCCCCGGCGACTGGGCCGACTTCGACCCGACCAACGGCCGCCAGCCCGGCGAGGACTACGTGACGCTGGCCATCGGACGCGACTACTCCGATGTCTCGCCGATGCGCGGCGTGCTGCATGGCGGTGCACGCCACACGCTCGCGGTCAGCGTCACGGTGCGGCCGCTCGAAGAGCTGAAGGAGCAGGCGGCGGCCGTGGCGGCGTCGCAGTCCCAAACGCAGTCCCAATCCCAATCCCAATCCCAATCCCAGAACAAGGAATCCTCATGAGCGTCTACGACAAACTCACCGCCCTCGGCATCACCCTGCCCCCGGTGGCCACGCCCGCCGCGGCCTACGTGCCCTTCGCGCGCACCGGCAACCTGGTCTTCCTCTCCGGCCACATCGCCCGCAAGGACGGCAAGCCCTGGGTCGGCCAGCTCGGCGGCGCACTCGGCACCGACGAAGGCAAGCAGGCCGCGCGCGCGATCGCGATCGACCTGCTCGGCACCCTGCACGCGGCGGTCGGCGACCTGAACAAGGTCAAGCGCATCGTCAAGCTGATGAGCCTGGTCAACTCCACGCCCACCTTCACCGAGCAGCACCTGGTGACCAACGGCGCCAGCGAGTTGATGGCCGAGGTCTTCGGCATCGAGAAAGGCGCCCATGCGCGCAGCGCCTTCGGCGTCGCTCAGATCCCCTTCGGCGCCTGCGTCGAGATCGAACTGATCGCCGAAGTTCAATAAGTGATTCATTGGACGACACCGACCGCCACCTGCTGAGCCTGCTCCAGGCCGACGCCCGCGAGCCCGCCGCGACGCTGGCGCGCAAGCTCGGCGTGGCGCGCACCACGGTGGTCGCCCGCATCGCGCGGCTGGAGCGCGACGGCGTGATCGCCGGCTATGGCGTGCGGCTCGGCCAGCGCCTCGAACACGCAGCCGTGCGTGCGTACTGCGGCCTCAGCGTGGCCCCGAAGGCCGGCGCCGCGGTGGTCCGCGCGCTCGAACGGCTGCCCGAGGTCGAGGAACTCTCGGCCGTCAGCGGCCAGTACGACTACATGCTGGCCCTGCGCTGCGAGACCAACGAGCAGCTCGACGCGCTGCTCGACCGCATCGGCCTGATCGAAGGCATCCAGCACACGCACACCTCGGTGGTGCTGAGCCGCAAGATCGACCGGCGCAGCGCGGTGCCGCCGGGGCAGGCCCAGGGCGGACCGGATTGATTTTCCGCAGCGGACGGTTCAAATTGGGCGGCTGGAGATCCGCCCATGCCTGCCGTTCGCCGCGCCGCTGTCGACGGCCTGTTCTACCCGGCCGCGCCCCCGGCGCTGCGCCAGCAGGTCGAACGCTGCCTGGGCGAGGCCGCTGACGACAACCACCATCGTGCTGGCGGGCCGCCGAAGCTCCTGATCGCACCCCACGCCGGCTACGCCTACTCCGGCGCGGTGGCCGCCGCGGCCTATGCCCTGCTCGGACGCGGGCGCCATGCCACGGTCACCCGTGTCGTGCTGCTCGGGCCCGCGCATCGGGTCTGGGTGGACGGCCTGGCCGCGCCCGACTGCGCCGCGTTCGAAACCCCGCTCGGGCGCACGGCGATCGATGCCGAAGCGCTCGCGAATATCGACGGCCTGCCGCAGGTGCTCCGCAGCGACCGGGCGCACGCCCAAGAGCATTCGATCGAGGTCCAGCTGCCCTTCCTGCAGAGCGTGCTCGGCGCCTTCTCGCTGGCACCGCTGGTGGTCGGCGACGCCGACCCGGAGGCGGTGGCTCGGGTCCTCGATCGGCTCTGGGGCGGGCCGGAAACCCTGATCGTGATCAGCTCGGACCTGTCGCACTATCTGCCCTACGCGCAGGCGCAGGCCGCGGACCGCGCGACCGTGCAGCGCATCCTGGACCTCGATGCCGGCCTCGCACCGCAGCAGGCCTGCGGGGCGGCGGCGATCAACGGCGCCCTGCGAGCCGCCCAGGCCCATGGGCTGGCGCCGCGACTGCTCGACCTGTGCAACTCCGGCGACACGGCGGGCGATCGCGACCGGGTGGTGGGCTACGCGGCCTTCGCCTTCGAGGAAGCGCCATGACCGACCTCGACACACGGACGGCCGGTTCGGCCCCTGCCCGCTGGTGGCACCGGCTCGACGACGGCCGCGTCCAGTGCGACCTGTGCCCGCGCGACTGCCGCCTGCACGAGGGTCAGCGCGGCCTGTGCTTCGTGCGCCAGCGTGTCGGCGACGCGATGGTGCTCACGACCCATGGCCGCAGCTCGGGCTTCTGCATCGACCCGATCGAGAAAAAGCCGCTCAATCACTTCCTTCCCGGCAGCAGCGTGCTGAGCTTCGGCACCGCGGGCTGCAACCTCGCGTGCAAGTTCTGCCAGAACTGGGACATCTCCAAGAGCCGCGAGCAGGACCGGCTCTCGGACAGCGCCTCGCCGCAGCGGATCGCCGAAGCGGCGCGCGCGAACGGCGCCTCGAGCGTGGCCTTCACCTACAACGACCCGGTGGTCTTCGCGGAGTACGCGATGGACACGGCCGACGCCTGCCACGCCATGGGCCTGCACAGCGTCGCGGTCACGGCGGGCTACATGCATGCCGAGCCACGACGCGACTTCTACGCCCGGATGGATGCGGCCAATGTCGACCTGAAGGGCTTCACCGAAAGCTTCTACTTCCGGCAGACCGGTGCCCACCTCGCGCCGGTGCTCGACACCCTGCTCTACCTGCGGCACGACACCGGCTGCTGGCTCGAGATCACGACGCTGCTGATTCCCGGACTCAACGACAGCGATGCGGAGATCGACGCCATGACGCGCTGGATCGCCGATCGGCTCGGCCTCGACGTGCCGCTGCATTTCACGGCCTTCCATCCCGACTACCGGATGCTCGACCTGCCGCCGACGCCGCCCGCGACGCTCAGGCGCGCCCGCAGCATCGCCCTGGCCAACGGCCTGCACCACGTCTACACCGGCAACGTGCACGACATCGAGGGCGGCACCACCTTCTGTGCGCAATGCCACGCGGTACTGCTGCGGCGCGACTGGTACGAGGTGCTGGATTGCCGGCTCGACGAACATGGCGCCTGCCCGGATTGCGGCACACCGGTCGCCGGCCGCTTCGGCACCGTCGCGCGCGCCTTCGGCCGCCGCCGCATCCCGGTGCGGCTGGCGGCCTGAGCGGCTCGCGTTCATGGCTGTGGCTGCTGGCGTGCGCGACGTCGCGGCTGGGGCGGCCAGGTATGAGCGAAGGCGGCGCCGCGATGCGGGCTGGCCGGCGCCGCGCAGCTGCCCGGTTCGCCGAGTGCGGCATAGCAGCTGCCGACGCGCGTGGCCAGGAAGTCCTCGAGCGCCGCCTGCTCCTGCCCCACGAAACCCCGCGCCGGCAGGCGGCCCGTGCGCAGCAGCTCGAACACGCCGACCACGCCCGCCGCGGTGGCGAGCTCGATCGCGGTGCGGTCCACGCCGCGCAGGCGGCCACCCTGGATGCGGGCCATGCGCGTCTCCTGTTCGAGGCGCCCGGCACGCAGGCCGGAGGCCGAGGCAAACACGATCACCACGTCTTCCCGGCTGTGCGGGACGGCGTGTTCCAGCACCTGCCGCAGCAGGTCGCGCCGCTCGGCCAGCCGCAGATCGCGCAGCAGCAGCGCCATCGCATCGCGGTGGCCCGGGTAGCGCAGCGTCTTGTAGTCGAGGTTGCGCACGCGGCCCGCCAGCGTCTCGCACAAAGTGCCGAGCCCGCCCGAGGTGTTGAAGGCTTCGTAGGTGTCGCCGTCGAGCACCAGGGTCTCGTACCCTTCGAGCGGCTGCGCCGACACCGGCTGGCCCTGCACGATGGCCGCGCACGGATGGCAGTACTCGTTGATCAGGCCGTCGATGCTCCAGGTGAAGTTGTAGCGCAGGCCGTTGGTGGCGTGGCGCGAGAGCGCACCGACGCGCAAGTGCAGGTCGTGCAGATCGTCGAAGCGGCCGGCGAGGTGCGCGCCCAGCATGCCGATCACGCCAGGCGCCAGGCCGCACTGCGGCATCAGCACGGTGTCGGCGCCGTCGGCCAGGCCACGGATGACGCGGGTGGCCGCGACATCCTCGGTCAGGTCGAGGTAGTGCGCGCCCAGCGCGCGTGCGGCGGCGGCGACGCGCCCGGCCTGCTGGAACGGCAGCGCGTTGATCAGCAGCTGATGCCCGGCCAATGCGGCCGCCAGTGTGGCGGTGTCCTCGACGTCGAGCACGGTGCGCCGGACCAGCGGGTCGTCCGGCGCGCGTCGCGGCGGGTCGCGGTCGGCGAGCGTGACCGGAATCCGGTGGTAGTCGGCCAGCATGTCGGCCACCGTGCCACCCACCTTGCCGGCGCCCAGCACCAGCACGTTGCGAATCGAGATCATCGGGTCCTCCCTTGCGGCATCGGATGAACCGACTCTAGGAGGCCTCGCGGTCGGGCGGAAGGCGCCATTGCGTCGACGGAGCGCCTCGCGCCGACGAAACGACGGCCTGGACGATCGAAAGGTCAGAGAAAAAGTTGGCGGCTTGTAAAGCCGTTGACATACGGCGCCCCGACCGGTTCCTACACTGGGCCGCCATCGACCCGGTTTCGATCACAAGACCACGGCCCGCTGCCTCAGCGCCTGCATCTCTCGAATCACGCAATGCGACTTGACCATCTCGATCACGCCCTGCGCCTGCAGCTGCATCAGCACGTTGGAGGTCATGACCCGGCTCAGGCCGGCGAGGTTGGCCTGCCGGTCGAATTCGTCGAGCAGTTCGACCGCGCGATGAAAAACGTCCTGGCGCAGCCCGACCTGCAGGAGAAGCTGGCCAAGATGGGCAACGAGGTCACGGCGGCACCCTCGAAGGAGGTCGAGCAGTGGGTGGTCGATGCCTCGCGCGGCTGGGGCAAGGTCATTCGCGATTCGGGGTTCAMGGCGCAATGAGCGCCGCCCCACGCACTTTCATCCAGAGCGGTTCACGCTGGGAAGAGCTGGCCGGGTACTCTCGCGCCGTCGTCGACGGCGACTGGGTCTTCGTCTCCGGCACCGTCGGCCAGGACTTCGCCAGCGGCGAGTTCCCGGACACGGCCGAGCGGCAATGCGAGCTGGCGCTGGACACCATCGAAGGCGCACTGGCGCAAGCGCAGGCCAGCCTCGCCGACGTGGTGCGGGTGCGGGTCTACGTGCCCGATCGCGCCGACGTGATCGCGGTCAGCGGCGTGCTCAAGCGCCGCCTGGGCGACAACCGGCCCGCCAACACGACCCTGTGCAGCGCACTGGCGGTCGAAGGCGCCAAGGTCGAGATCGAGGTCACGGCCCGGCGCCGGGCCTGAACGAACCAACGAACGAACGAATCTTTCCCACGGATAGGAAACCCCCGATGAGCATCCTGACCCACCTCGCCGCGGCCTTGCGCGATCGATCGATCCGCACGATCGACCTGACCCACACCCTGAGCGAAGAATTCCCGCCGCTGCAGCTGCCGCCGCAATTCGGCCAGGTCGCGGCATTCAAGATGGAGCGCATCTCGCGCTACGACGAAGCCGGTCCCGGCTGGTACTGGAACAACTTCACCTGCGGGGAGCACACGGGCACGCACTTCGACGCGCCCGCCCATTGGGTGACCGGCAAGGACCATCCGGGCAACACGGTCGACACCATCGACGCCGGCAACTTCATCGCGCCGGCGGTGGTGATCGATGCCAGCACCGAGGTGGCAGAGGATGCCGATTGGCTGCTGACGGTGGACTTCCTGCAGGCCTGGGAAGCGCGCCACGGCCGCATCCCCGAAGGCGCCTGGGTGCTGCTGCGCACCGACTGGTCCAAGCGCATCGCCGACCCGGCCGCCTTCGTCAACATGCGCGAGGACGGCGCCCACACGCCGGGGCCGACGCAGGAGGCGGTCGAGTGGCTGATCGGCCAACGCAGGGTGCACGGCTTCGGCGTCGAGACGATCAACACCGACGCGGGACAGTCGCATGGATGGCCGATGGCCTACCCTTGCCACACGCTGATGCACGGCGCGAACCGCTACGGGCTGCAATGCCTGAAGAACCTCGACCAACTGCCGCCGACCGGGGCACTGATCGTGTCGGCGCCGCTGAAAATCCAGGAGGGGTCGGGGAGTCCGCTGCGGGTGTTGGCGTTGGTCGAGGGTTGAGCGAGCCGCGGCGCCCGCCCGAATGCGCATGTCGCCCGGCCTCACCCCCCGCCCGACGACCCCCGCACCACCAGTTCCCCCGGCAGCAGCAGCTGCCGCGCCGGCCCCTCCAGCCCTCGCAGCCGCTCCAGCAGGCAGGCCGCCGCCGTCCGGCCGATTTCCTCGGTCGGCTGCGCGATGGCACTCAGGCCGGGCCCGATCAGCGGCGCCCATTCGGGATCGTCGAAACCCACGAAGCCGATGTCCTCGCCGAAGCGCAAGCCCAGCCGCGCCATCGCGGCGGCCACGCGCAGGGTCACGACCGCGTTGCCCGCCAGCACCGCCGCGCGCCTGCCGCGCTTCGCACGCTTGTGCAGGGCGCGCAGCGCCGCGTCGAGGCCATCACCGTCGTCACCCGTGGATTCGTACACCTCGCCGGCCACGCGCGGCTCGTGCGCCGCCACGCAGTCGCCGAAGGCCGCGGTCCGCTCGCGCCGCGAGCTCACGCCTTTCAGCGGCTCGGTGATGTAGAGCAGCTCGCGATAGCCGCCGTCGACCAGATGGCCGCAGGCCGCCTTCATGGCGGCGGCGTTGTCCAGCGAGACGAAATCGGTGTGCATGCCCGCATGGCGGCGGTCGACCAGCACCGCCGGCTTGCCGTGCAGCGCGTCGGCGTCGATCAGGCCGGCGCCGCGCCCGAGCGTGTTGAGGATGAAGCCATCGACCTGGTAGCCAGCCAGCGCATTGATCGCCTCGCGCTCGCGGTCGATGTCGTTGCCGAGGTTGAAAAGCATCACTAGGTAGCCGGCATCCTGGCAGGCCTTCTCGGCGCCACGCAGCACGGCCACCGAATAGGGATTGGTGATGTCGGCCACGATCAGGCCGATCAGGCGCGAACGGCCATGGCTCAGGGCCTGCGCCATCGGGCTCGGCGTGTAGGCCAGCTGGGTCACCGCCGCCTCGACACGGGCCGCGATGTCGGGGCTCAGCAGCCGCTCGCGGTGGTTCAGGAAACGCGACACCGTGGCCTTCGAGACGCCGGCCGCCTTGGCCACGTCGGCGATGGTGGCGCGCGCCGGCCGCGGCGCTGGGGCGGCGGCGCTCACGCGGAAGCGGTGTCGAAGACCGCCGCGGGGCGTTCGCCGGCGAGCGCCTGCAGCAGGTTGGTGGTCGCCAGCTCGGCCATGGCGTGCCGGGTCTCGTGCGTCGCCGAGCCGATGTGCGGCAGCGGCGTCACGCGCGGATGGGTGCGCAGCGGCGACGCCGCCGGCAGCGGCTCGGTCGCGAAGACATCGAGGCCGGCGGCCCGCAACGTGCCGTGATCGAGCGCCGCCAGCAGCGCGTCTTCCTGCACGGTGGCACCCCGCCCGCCGTTGATGAAGACCGCGCCCGGTTTCATCGCAGCGAAGAAGCTCGCATCGATCATCCCGCGCGTGCTGTCCGAAAGCGGCAGCATCGCGACCACGAAATCGGCGCCCGCCAGCAGTTCGGCGAGCGGTGCGTGGACGGCCCGGCCCTGCAGCTCGGGCGCCTGCGCCGCGAGGTCGACCGGCCGGCGTGCGTGGTACAGCACGGGCATGCCGAAGCCCAGCGCAGCGCGGCGGGCGATGGCCTGCCCGATGCGGCCGAAGCCCAGCAGGCCCAGCGTCTTGCCATGGACATCGAAGCCGAACAGGTCTTCGCCGATGTTCTTCGTCCACGCGCCGTCGCGCACCAGGTTGGAGAGTTCGACGACCCGGCGGCTGGTGGCCATCAGGAGCGCGAACACGGTATCGGCCACGGTCTCGTCGAGCACGCCCGGCGTATGGCACAGCAGGATCCCGCGCGCGTGCAGCGAGGCCAGTGCGTAGTTGTCGACGCCGACCGAGACGCTGGACACGACTTCGAGCCGCGGCGCGCGCGCCAGCAGCGCATCGTCGACCGGAAAGCTGGAACCGATCAGGCCATGGGCCAGCGGCAGCGCGGCGTCGAAGGCGGCGCGCTGCGAGCGCGGATCGGCGACCGTGACCTCATGGGCGGCCTGCAGCCGCGCCAGTTGATCGTCGGGCAACTCGCGAAAGACGAGGATGTTCTTGCGTGTCACAGGCCGGTCTCCTCAAGTTGGGCGCGCGTCGGCAGGCCTTCGGTGTCGCCGAGCACCTGCACCGCGCGGGCGCCGATCCAGGCACCGCGGCGCACCGCCTCGGGCACCGTCCGGCCTTCGAGCAACGCACTGACCACGCCGGCCGCGAAGCCGTCGCCGGCGCCCACGGTGTCGACGATCTCCTTGACCGGGAAGCCGTCGACGCGTCCGGTGCCGGCCACGTCGCTGTCGTAGTAGGCGCCTTCGGCGCCGAGCTTCACGACCACCAGCTTCGCGCCGAGCTGGCGATAGAAGCGCGCCACGCCCTCGGGCGTCGTCTCGCCGGTGAGGAACAGGCCCTCCTCCATGCCGGGCAGCACCCAGTCGGCGCGCGACGCCAGGTCGTTGATCCAGTGCCGCATGGTCTCGGGCGACGCCCACAGCGTCGGCCGCAGGTTGGGGTCGAAGGAGATCGTGCGGCCGGCCTGGCGCATCACGTCCATGCTCTTGATCGCGGCCTGCAGGCTGGTGTCGGAGATGGCCGCGAACACGCCGGTCGCGTGCAGGTGGCGCGCCGAGCGCAGCCAGGCTTCGTCGACGTCGGCCGGCCCCATGTGGCTGGCGGCCGAGCCCTTGCGGTGGTATTCGACCGGCGGGTCGCTGCCGTCCGTCACGCGGCCCTTGAACTGGAAGCCGGTGCGCTGCGTCGCATCGCAGATCACGTGCGAGCAGTCGATGCCCTCGCCCTGCATGGTCGCCAGCAGCGCGCGGCCCATCGAGTCGGTGCCGAGCCGGCTGGCCCAGCCGACCTTCAGGCCGAGGCGCGACAGGCCGATCGCGACATTGGTCTCGGCGCCCGCGGTGCGCTTGTGGAAGGCGGTGGCGTTTTCGATCGGGCCGGGCCGGTCGGCCACCAGCAGCAGCATGGCTTCGCCGAACAGCGCGACATCGAAGGCGGATGGGGTCATGGCAGTGGTCACAGGGAGCGGATGTGGGCGACCTGGTCGCGCGTGACGGCCAGCAGGTCGTCGCCGATCAGCGGATATTCGATGGCACGCGGCACGTCGGCCGGCAGCGCCCGCAGCACGGCGCGCCAGGGCGCCACCGAATCGGCCAGCGGCACGGCGACCCACTTGGCGGGCAGCCGCTGCGCGCCCTTGCAATGCACGTAGCGCACCCGCCGGCCCAGGGCCTGGGCCGCCTGCAACGGGCATTCGCCCACCCAGTGCCAGTTGCCCATGTCGAAGGTCATTCCGAGCTCGAGGCCAGCGCGGTCGGCGGCGTCGAAGAAGGCCTGCATCGCGGGCAGGGACCCGGCCGAGACGGTCTGGTCGTTCTCGATCACGAGCTCGATCCGGGTCTCGGCCAGCTGCACCTTGAGCCCCCACAGCGAGCCGTGCGAGCCTGGGCCGAAGTCGCCGATCGACATCTTGAGCCGGCGGGCGCCGAGCGTCGTGGCGGCGGCGATGCCGCGGCCGAGCGCCGCGCTGTCGAGCCATCCGCCCTCGGCCCAGAGGCCCTCGGGGCTGGAATAGACCGAGGCCAGGCCGGCCATCGCGGGCAGTTCGGAGGCCGGGTCGCGCAGCAGTTCGCCGCGCACCTCGACGCTGTCGGCGCCGGCGGCACGCGCCAGCTGCGCGCACCAGAGCTGGCCATGGCGCCCGGTCTCTGCGGCGCCGAAGGAGGAAAGGGAAATCAGGACGGGCGGCGGCATGGCGATGAGGGCGGGCGCTTCAATGCGCTTGATGGGAGCTGAGGATCTGGCCCAGGAACTGGCGGGTCTTCTCGTTTTTCGGATTGCCGAAGAATTCTTCCGGCGGCGCCTGCTCGACGATCTTGCCGTCGGCCATGAAGATCACGCGGTCGGCCACGCTGCGCGCGAAGCCCATCTCGTGCGTCACGCACAGCATGGTCATGCCGTCTTCGGCCAGGCCGATCATGGTGTCGAGCACTTCCTTGACCATCTCGGGGTCGAGCGCCGAAGTGGGCTCGTCGAACAGCATGATCTTGGGCGCCATGCACAGCGCGCGCGCGATCGCCACCCGCTGCTGCTGGCCGCCCGAGAGCTGGCTTGGGTACTTGTGGGCCTGCTCCGGGATGCGCACCCGCGTCAGGTACTTCATCGCCACCTCTTCGGCCTCGGTCTTGCTCATGCCGCGCGAGCGCATCGGCGCCAGCGTGCAGTTCTGCAGGATCGTGAGATGCGGGAACAGGTTGAACTGCTGGAACACCATGCCGACCTCGGCGCGCACCGCGTCGACGTTCTTGCCGCCGGCCGTGAGGTCGATGCCGTCGACCACGATCTTGCCCTGCTGGACCGTCTCGAGCCGGTTGATGCAGCGGATCAAGGTCGACTTGCCCGAGCCCGAGGGCCCGCAGATCACGATGCGCTCGCCGGTGCGCACCGACAGGTCGATGCCGGTCAGCACCTGGAAGCTGCCGTACCACTTGTTCACCGCGTCCATGCGGATGATGGGGTCGGCGGCGGTCGCGACTGCGTCAGTCATGGATGTTCCCTGGAGTTGTCCGGCTTACTGCAGCTTCGGCAGGTCGGTCTGCAGCCACTTCTGGTAGAGCTTGTTCAGCTCGCCGTTGGCCGAGTTCTTGGCCACGAAGTCGTTGACGTTCTTGAGCAGGTCGTCCTGGCCCGGGCGCATCGCGATGCCCATGTTCTGCTGCACCAGGTTGAACTTGTTCTCGAAGGTGTTCGGCGGCACGCGCTTGGCGATCTGCGCGGCGACCGTGGTCGAGGCGCCGATGGCGTCGACCTGCCCCGACATCAGCGCCTGCATGGCCGAGGCGTCGTCGTCGAAGCGGCGGATCTCGGTGCCTTCGGGCGCGGCCTTGGTCACGGCCACGTCCTGCGTGCTGGCGCGAGCCACGCCCACGCGCAGGCCCTTCAGGTCGGCCGCGCTCTTGATCGGCGTGCCGGTCTTGCCGTACAGCACGATGGTCGCCGCCGCGTACGGCTGCGAGAACTGCACCTGCTTGGCGCGCTCGGGCGTGATCGCCAGCGAGGCGACCAGCAGGTCGACCTTGTTGGTCAGCAGGAAGGGGATGCGGTTCGGGCCGGTGACCGGCACGATGTTGGCCTTGACGCCCCACTCCTTGGCCAGCAGCTTGGCGACGTCGGCGTCGTAGCCGTCGGGCTGGTTCTTGGCGTCGGTGGTGCCGTAGGGCGGAAAGTCGACCAGCATGCCGATCGTGATCTCGCCCTTCTTCTTGATGTCGGCCACGCTTTGGGCCGAGGCGAAGGGCGCGAAGGCGGTCAGTGCGGCGCCCAGGCCGAGGGCTGCGAGGGCAGCGCGGCGGGTGGTGGAACGGATCATGTCAGGTCTCCTAGGTTGAGGACTGGAATCGAAGAACGGAAAAACTCAGCGGGCCAGCGCGCGGGCGCGCTTTCGCTCCATGCGCGTGGCCAGCAGCGACAGCGGCCAGCAGATGACGAAGTACAGCGCCGCCACGGTGCTGAACACATGCAGCGGCTGGAAGGTGGCGTTGTTGATGATCTGGCCGGCCCGCGTGATCTCGGTGAAGCCGATGATGGCCGCCAGCGAGGTGCCCTTGATGATCTGCACCAGGTAGCCCACGGTCGGCGGCAGCGCGATCTTGAAGGCCTGCGGCAGCACCACGTCACGCATCCGCGCGCCGTAGTGGAGGTTCAGCGCCTCGGCCGCCTCCCATTGGCCGCGCGGAATCGCCTCGATGCAGCCGCGCCAGATCTCGCCCAGGAAGGCGGCGCTGTTGAGGATCAGCGCCACCCCGGCGGCGATCCACGGATTGATCTCCAGCCCCAGCACCGGCGCGCCGAAGAAGATCAGGAACAGCTGCAGCAGCAGCGGCGTGCCCTGGAACACCTGGATGAATCCGGTCGACAGCACGCGTGCCGCCTTGTTGTCGGAGGTGCGCGCCAGCGCGATCGCGAGGCCCAGGACCGCGCCGCCGACGAAGGCGATCGCCGACAGCGCCAGCGTCCACTGGGCCGCTTCGAGGATGAACAGGAATTCGGGGAAGCCGAAGGTACGCATGGTTGGGGCCTGTCCTTAGCGCCGGTCCGGATAGTTGAGGGTGCGCCGGTAGATCAGCTTGAACAGCGCCGAGAACGCCAGCGACAGCGCCAGGTAGATACAGGCAACCACGATGTAGATCTCGAAGCTGCGGAAGGTCTGCGACTGCAGGTTGGCCGCCACCGAGGTCAGGTCGTCGGCCGAGATGACCGACACCACGGCCGAGCTCAGCATCAGCAGGATGAACTGGCTCGTGAGCGCCGGGTAGATCGCCTTCAGCGCCGGCTTGATGATCACGAAGCGGAAGATCTCCCAGGGCTTGAGGTTGAGCGCCCGGCCGGCCTCGATCTGGCCCTTGGGGATCGACTCGATGCCGGCCCGCACGATCTCGGCCGCGTAGGCGCCGAGGTTCACCACCATCGCGGTCAGCGCCGCGGTGTAGGGCGACCAGCGCAGCCCGATGGCCGGCAGGGCGAAGAAAAAGAAGAACAGCTGCACCAGGAACGGCGTGTTGCGGATGACCTCGATGTAGGCATTGACGACGAAGCGCAGCCAGGCCGGCCCGGAGGTCTTGCCCCAGGCGCAGAAGACCGCCACCACCAGGCCCAGCAGCGTCGCCACCAGCGACAGCTGGATCGTGATCCAGGTGCCTTTCAGCAGCAGGGGCCAGGCGGCGAAGACGGCATCGAACTGGAATTGGTAGTTCACGGGGGGCGTCGATTCGAAGGCGGGTTCGGGTTGGTGCATCCCCGCAGTCGAAAGACTTCATCGGGGGGCAGCGAAGTATATTTGAAACCGGTTTCAGCACCATCCTAGGGATTCCCCTAGGTCGCGGCGATGCCTACACTGGCGCCATGCCTATCACCGAATTGGCGGACGCCGAAGCGGAGCTTTCCGGCGCAGTTGCAGCACCTGACGTGCAGCACCTGCGTCAAACCCTTCTCTGGCCGCTGCGACTGATGCCGACCCATCAGCCGCGCCATGCGCAGCGCGGCCCGTGGCAGGTGCTGCGGGACCTGGGCGACGCCTCGCCCTGGCGCGAGGAAATCGACGAATACACCGGCGCCAGCGACCGCTTCCACGAGCGCCACTACAACGAGTTCGTGAGCTTCCTGCCCTACGTGCAGCGCTTCCTCTACGGCGATGGCCGCAAGGGCCGCGCGGCCGGCGGCGCCAACGGCGGCGATTCGCCGATGCGCGTGTTCCGCCGCAGCGACGTGGCGGCGGTGCGCGTGGTGGCGCGTCCCGGCACGCCGCCGATCACCCTCGAGGTGGTGCATGTCGACCTCTACTTCTTCTTCGATGTCGATGTCGTGATGCTCAACGTCGAGGTCGGCGCCGACCGGCTGAGCCTCGCGCAGGCGCACGAGGTGCTCTATCGCTTCGGCCGCGCCTACCCCGGCGGCTGGGACGCGCAGGGCCACGCGCTGCACTGCATGAGCAGCGTCGAGTGGCTGGCGGCCGACGGCAGCGTGCTGGCGGCGTCGGACGCGCAGCAGCGCGAGGCCTTCCTGTCGCACGTGGCCGAGCACCGCGCGCCGCGCCTGGCCGCGCACTGGGCCTGGCTCATGCGGCCGCTGGTCAGCGACCATTCGGAAGAAGCCGGCGCGCTGCGCTTTCGCCAGATCGAGTACTACCGCATGCCCGTGATGGCCTATCTGGCACTCGACGATCCGCGGCAGCTGTCGCGCAACGACTTCATCCGGCTGGCGCTGGTGACCGGCGCCGCCGAGCCGGCCACCACCGGCGGCGGACCGCTGCCCTATGCCGACGAGCTGGTGCAGGACTTCGAGCAGCGCTATTGCTACGACCGCTTCTGGGTCGATGCCGGCGCCGCGCCGCGCACCCGCTACCTGTGCAACGGCCGCGCCCTGATCGTCGTCGGCGACGCCCGTGCCGACTACTTCTGCTGCCGCGACCGCGGCGTGCTGGCGCAGTTCCGCCACCAGCACTTCCTGCTGTTCGTGATCGCGCATTTCCAGAAGGCGGCGCTGCTGATGTACTCGGACCGCCTGGTCGAAGCCTTGCGCATGCTGGACGTCAACGACGTCGCCAGCGTCAAGCGCTTCAAGCGCGCGATCCGCGCCAGCTTCGAGGGCTTCCTGCGTTTCACGCACCGCTACTGGTTCCACGAGATCTCGGAGCAGGCGCAAGTGCGCGCACTGTTCCAACTGTGCACCACCCACCTCGGGCTCGATCCGCTCTACGACGAGGTCAAGGAGCGCATCGCCGACATGAACACCTACCTCGAGGCCGACAGCCTGCGCCGGCAGGCCAACACGGTGGTGCGGTTGACGGTGGTCACGCTGTTCGGCCTGATCGGCACCATCACGACCGGCTTCCTCGGCATGAACCTGCTGGCGGAAGCCGATGCGCCGTTGTGGCGCAAGCTGCTGTGGTTCGGCATCGTCTTCGGATTCACCACCTGGCTCACGGTCTACACCATGGTCAAGTCGAAGCGGCTGTCGGACTTCATCGATGCGCTGTCCGACGAGCGCAATACGCTGCGCGACAAGTTCGGCGTGCTGGCGCGGGTCTGGCGCCCCGGCTCCGACTAGGACGTACTCGCCACCCCATCCCTGACCCGCGGCAGCCAGACTTCGATCGCCGCCGGATCCGTCAGGCCCGGGCGCGGCAGCAGCCGGATCGCCCAGGGCTGGCCGGTCGGCGACTCGGCGGTCTCGGTCAGGGCTTCAGCGCAGGCACGCGCGGACTCGTCGCGGATGACGACGGTCGGCACCGGATGCCCCACCGGCGGCGCCCGGCCGGCGCGCCGCGAGGTGCTCAGCACGTCCTCGATCGGCGGCACCGAGGCGCCCAGTTCGCGCCACGGGCCGCGCCAGGCGCGCGCCTTGTCGCGCAGGCCGGTGCCATAGGTCAGGATGTAGACCACCGTGCCCTCGCAGGCATCGGCCGCGATCGGCGTGGCCGGCCCGCGGGTGTCGTCGGGCGACGGCGCGGCGGTCGGCGGCGGCGCGCTCGCGACCCGGTCGCCGGCCCCGAATCCGGCAACGCGGTCGCGCAGCCAGACGGCAAGCTGGAAGGGCTGCGGCAAGGTGCCGCTGCAGTTCTGCTTGGAGCCGGTCTGGCCGCTGTAGTCGCGGGCCCAGTAACGCGGCGCGCACGGCGGAGCCTGCGCCGGCTGCAGGCAGTCGATGCCGTTGCCGGGATCGAGCAGTCGCGCGCACGCCGGCGAGCGCTGGCCCGCAGCCTCGCCCGCGCAGGCCTGCTTGGCATCGTCCACCATCCGCACCGAGAGCCGGAACTTGGCCATGAAGTTGTCGCTGCCCTCGCGGCACAGCAAGTCCCCGGTGCGCAGCAGTTCGGCCGCCAGCAGGGCCGGCGCATCGCCGCCCCCGCCGCCGCCGTGCAGGCGGGCCCAGCGCTCGGTGAGGTCCTTGAAGGCGCTGTTCTCGGACTTCTCCTGGTCGGCGCGCTGGGCGCGCCAGCTGTCGATGCCCTGCCAGGCGGCGACGCCGAAGGTGGCGGCGGTGCCGATGCCGATCGATGCCGTCACCGCACCGGCCTTCAGCACCCGCGCCTGCAGCCGGCTCATCGAGCCCACGGCGGCCGCCGCGGCGCTGTCCTTGTCGCCCGGCTTGACGCCGCGGGCGCTCGAATCCGGCTGGCCGTCGTCGAGCATGAACAGGCCAGGCGCACCCTGCGCCACGTGCTCGAGCATCTCCTCGTCGAGCCGGAAGCCGATCTCCGAGCCGAGCCGGAAGTAGCTCTCCCACTGCGCCTCGTCGAAGAACTGGTCGGTGGTCGGCTGCTGCGGGAACAAGGGGTTCGCGGCCTTGAAGTTGACCAGGTCGACCGGCAGCGAGGCCGACACATTGGGCTTGACCAGCACGATCTGCCCGGTCTGGCCGCTCGCGTAGCGCACCTGCGCCAGCGCCAGGCAGGCCTGGCTGGTCGGCGAGGCCAGGTCGTTGAGCGAGCCGAAGGCGCCCAGGTGCGTCCATTCGGCATCCGGGCGCGGCTTCATGAAAGTGATCTCTGCGTTGAGGTCGATGCGGGCGCGCCGGATCAGGACCTCGAGATCGCAGAAGCGGTAGTCCGGATCGGCGCCGCAGTCGGCGATCACGATCAAGGCCGCCTCCTGCCGCAGCAGCGCGTAGGCGCCGGTGTTCTCGAAATGGCCGCCGTCGCTCAAGTACCAGTTGGCCGAACTGCTGCCCGGAAAGGCGCCGAAGCATTCGAGCAGCAGGAAGCGGGTCTTCATGAGAAGCGGGCTCGCATGCACCACCGCGCCGTGCTGGACGATCCCGGCCCCGGCGCTGTTCCACCAGTAGCCCAGCCGCAGGCCCGCGAACAGCGACAGCGCCGAGATGCCGCGCTTGGTCAGGCGGCCCAGCCCCGGGGCGAAGGCCGCGCCCGAGATCGCCATCCAGCCGCCGAGCGTCAGCGCACCGTCGCCATGCGCCTGCGCCCAGGGCGCGCCGCCGGCCTGCATCCAGCCCAGAGGGCCGATGGTCAGCGGCTGGCTCTTGCGGTCGCGGTTGAAGAGCCTTTCCTTGGTGTCGTGCGTCTGGTTGATGCAGACGTTCGCCAGGTGCACCGGACCGCCATGGGCGTGCGGCGCGTAGCGCAATTGCGAGATGTCGTCGTGCGGGTCGACCTCGCCCACCGGCACCTGCGGCGGCTCCAGGCCCGACACCTTGTCGGTCGGCTGCGCGCCGAGCCGCCGCGCATTGGCGGCCCCGAGGTAGCCGCGCACGATCCGCGCCTTGTAGAACATGTGCAGCGACGACGCATTGAGAAAGGCGAAGTTGCGCCCGGTCGCCAGCGCGTAGACACCGATGATCACGGCGATGGTGCCGAGCCAGGCCCAGCCGCGCATGAAGTCCAGCCCGGCCGGCGTGAAGACCGGCAGCAGCACCGCCGCATAGACCACGCCGATCCACCAGGCCGCGAGGCAGAAGGCCAGCACCAGCCCGAGCAGGCTGGCCAGGGTCAGCATCACGGTCTTGCCGATGCCGGGCAGTTCCTGCCGGTGCGACAGCAGCATCGGCAGCACGCCGCGCAGCGCCGCGGCCGCCACCAGCAGCACCGCGCCATAGGAGACCCGCTGCTGCTGGCCCTCGGCGGCCAGCCACCAGGCGCTGCGGTCGAGCAGGCCCAGCATGACGATCAGCAGCGCGGTGTTGAGCACCGAGGCCAGCCGGTCGGTCAGCTCGTTGCGCAATTCGGCCGGCGACCGCCGCCTGCTTCGGTACAGCACCCACAGCAGCGCGATCACCCAGCAGGCCGCGAAGGCCTCGAAGCTGGGCGCCAGCCACGGCGGCCCGCTGAAGCGCAGCATCAGTTCGGGCGCGACGAAGGCGGCCCCGATGCCGAGCGCCAGCCACATCGCGACCTGCAGCAGCATCGACGAGGTCGATGGCTTGTCGTGCACCGACCAGTAGGCGCAGGCCAGCACCACCGAGGCGAGGAAGGGCCCGACCAGCGTGAACCACAGCGTCGGCCACAGCGTGGCCCACTCGACGGCCAGGCGCATGAACTGCGCGGCATCGATCTGGGTGCTTCGCACCACCGCGTCGGGCGGCACGCTGTTGAGGTCGACCGCACGGAACACTGCATCCCAGAGCAGCAGGTTGGTGGCCGCCAGCACCATGCCGATGAGGCTGGCGGCGATCGCCAGTTCGATGTGGGTGGCCAGGAGGTTGCGCAGGTACAGCGCGGTCGCGAACAGGGTGTCGCGCATGCCGCCCGGGATCAGGTAGCGGCCGTTGGCGCGCAGCCACCAGCCGAAGCGGGCGCGGTCGACGTCGCCGAGCGCGCTCTCGATCGCGCGCACCTCGTCCGCCGACTTCGCGTTGGTGCACAGCCGCCCGAGCGCAGCGCCGATGTAGCCGCCACCCGAGACGGTCGACATCAGGTCGAACTTGAGCAGTTGCCGCCGCACCGCCAGCGCCTTCAGCAGGCCCAGGCAGAAGGTGGCGCTGCGGATGCCGCCACCCGACAGTGCCAGGCCCCAGGGCCGTCGGCCATCGTCGGCGCCATGCAGGGCGCGTCGACGCTCGGCGACCAGCTTCTGGATGGTCTCGTCCATTCGGCTCCTCGTCGTTCAATGCAATATTTCACGCCTGCGGCGGGGTATCAATGGCTCGAACGGCCTATGCCGGAGCCCCGGGAACGGCACGAGGGCGCCGCATTGGTTAAGCTCGCGGCGCCCCGGCCTGCCCCTTTTTCCGGAAATCCCTCCCATGACCACTGCGCTCTCCCGTGCCGCGACTGCCGCCCTGGCACTGGCGGCTTGGACGCTGCTCGCCGGCTGCGCGAGCCGCGTCCAAGCCTGCGAGAGCCCCTACGCCGCTTCGCCCCAGTTCAAGGACTGCGGTTTCAGCAACCCGCCGAACCCGGACGCCCTGCCCTCCGCCGGCAGCTGGAAGATCTGGTCGCGCTTCCTCCTCGAAGCCAAGACCGGCACCGTGCCGACCGACCCGATCCCGGTGCAGGCACTCGACGGCGCCCAGCTCTCGGCGCTCGATCCGCAGGCCAACCACCTGGTGCGCCTGGGCCACTCGTCGCACCTGCTCAAGCTGCAGGGCCGGTACTGGCTGATCGATCCGGTGTTCAGCGAACGGGCTTCGCCCTTCCAGTGGCTCGGCCCGCGCCGCTTCCACCCACCGCCGATCGCGCTCGAACAGTTGCCGCCGATCGCCGGGCTGATCCTGTCGCACGACCACTACGACCACCTCGACACCGCCACCATCGGCTACCTGGCGCAGCGGGTGCAGCGCTACTTCGTGCCGCTGGGCGTCAAGGCGCGGCTGGTCGAGCTCGGCGTGCCGGCCGAGCGGGTCACCGAGCTCGACTGGTGGCAGCAGGCGCAGTTCGACGGCGTCGAGCTCACCGCGACCCCGGCACAGCATTTCTCCGGCCGCACGCTGAACGACCGCGACCGGACGCTGTGGGCGTCGTGGGTGATCCAGAGCGGCGGCCAGCGCATCTTCTACAGCGGCGACTCGGGTTATTTCAAGGGCTTTCGCGAGATCGGCGAGCGCTTCGGCGGCTTCGACCTGGCGATGATGGAGAACGGCGCCTACGACGCCTACTGGCCGGCGGTCCACATGACGCCCGAACAGAGCGTGCAGGCCTTCGAGGACCTGCGCGGCAAGGTCCTGTTCTCGGTCCACAACAGCACCTTCGACCTCGCGTTCCACACCTGGCACGATCCGCTGGACCGCATCGCCGACCTGGCGCAGGCGCGAAGCATCACGCTCGCCACGCCGGTGATCGGCGAGGTGCTGACGATCGGCCGTCCGCGCACCAACGTGCGCTGGTGGGCGGGGTTGAAGTAGCAGCGCCTGTCGAGCCTCAGCGCTTCTGCTGCCGCTCTCGCGCCCGCCGCACCTGCCGGCTCTGCCCGGCCTCGGCCGCCGCGCGCGCCTGGTCGGCCTTCTTCTGGCGCCGCCGCTTCGACAGCCAGCGCCCCAGGGCGAAGCTCGCCAGGCCGCTGAGCAGCGCGATCACCAGCCCGATGATTCCGATTTCCATCCGCGGCTCCGCTACAGCACGCGCACGACGGCCGAGGGCTTGAACCCGAGGTCGGCCGCCTTGCCCTTGCGCGCACGGGCGCCGCGGGCGTTGTTGAGCGTGCGGATCTCCAGCGTCTCCTCGCGCTCCTTGCCGCCGCGGCCGATGCCCTCGATCTTCACGCTGCGCGTGTAGGCCGCGGCACCGGCGAGCGTGTCCTTGGCCTCGAGGTCGATCAATGTCAGTCCGCGCCCGCCCTTCGGCAGCGCCTTGAGTTCGCCGATCTCGAAAGTCAGGATGCGGCCGCCGGTCGAGGCGCAGGCCACGTGAGTCGCCGCCGGCATCGGCTCGGCGCCGCCGGCCCCGCCGACCAGCGAAGGCCGGCACAGTTGCTCGCCCTCGCCGACGTCGATGAAGGCCTTGCCGCCGCGCTGGCGCGAGACCATGTTCTCGACCGCCGCGATGAAGCCATAGCCGCCGGTGTTCGCGAGCAGCAGGCTCGCACCGAGCGGGCCCGCGAAGTAGTGCGCCACGTGCGTGCCGCTGTCGAGGTCGATCAGGGTCGTCACCGGCTGTCCGTCGCCGCGCCCGCCCGGCAGCGATGCCACCGGCACGCTGTAGACCCGCACGCCCTTGTCCTTGGCGGTGCCGAAGACCAGCAGCGTGTCGACCGAGCGGCATTCGAAGGCACCGTACAGCGCATCGCCCGACTTGAAGCTGTACTCCGGCGCCGCGGCACCGGCGGCGCGCTCGCTGGCCCAGCCCTTCTGCGTGCGGACCCAGCCCTTCTGCGAGACGATCACGGTCACCGGCTCGTCGACCACGCGCACCTCGGCCACGGCGCGCTTCTCGGCCTGGATCAGGGTGCGGCGCGCATCCTCGAAGCTCTTGGCGTCGGCCTCGATCTCCTTCACCAGCAGGCGGCGCAGCGCCGCCGGGCTGGCGAGGATGTCCTCGAGCTTCTTCTGTTCCTCGCGCAGGCCCTTGAGCTCCTGCTCGATCTTGATCGCCTCCAGCCGCGCCAGCTGGCGCAGCCGGATCTCGAGGATGTCCTCGGCCTGCCGGTCGCTCAGGTTGAAGCGCGCGATCAACGCCGCCTTCGGGTCCTCCGCCGCGCGGATGATCGCGATCACCTCGTCGATGTTGAGCAGCACCAGCTGCCGCCCCTCGAGGATGTGGATGCGGTCCTGCACCTTGCCCAGCCGATGCCGTGAACGCTTCTCGACCGTGATCTCGCGGAAGGCGATCCACTCGTTGAGCATCTGGCGCAGCGACTTCTGGGTCGGCTTGCCGTCGATGCCGACCATCGTCAGGTTGATCGACGACGAACTCTCCAGCGAGGTCTGCGACAGCAGCATCGTCGTGAACTCGTCCTGGCTGATGCGCGAGGTCTTGGGTTCGAACACCAGCCGCACCGGCGCGTCCTTGCTCGACTCGTCGCGCACCACGTCGAGCAGCGACAGCACCGCGGCCTTCAATTGCGTCTGTTCGGCCGACAGCGCCTTCTTGCCGGCGCGGATCTTGGGGTTGGTGAGTTCCTCGATCTCTTCGAGCACCTTCTGCGAGCTGACGCCCGGCGGCAGCTCGTTGACCACCAGCTGCCATTGCCCGCGCGCCAGTTCTTCGATCTTCCAGCGGGCCCGCACCTTGAGCGAGCCCCGCCCCGTGCGGTAGGCGTCGGCGATGTCGGCCGCGCTGCTGATGATCTGCGCGCCGCCCGGATAGTCCGGCCCCGGCACCAGGGCGAACAGCTCCTCGTCGGTCAGCTTGCCGTTGGCCTTGATCAGCGCCACGCAGGCGTCGGCGACCTCGCGCAGGTTGTGGCTCGGGATCTCGGTCGCCAGGCCGACCGCGATGCCGCTGGCGCCGTTCAGCAAAGTGAACGGCAGCCTGGCCGGCAACAGCCGCGGCTCCTCGGTCGAGCCGTCGTAGTTCGGGATGAAGTCGACCGTGCCTTCGTCGATCTCGTCGAGCAGCAGGCTGGTGATGCGGGCCAGCCGCGCCTCGGTGTAGCGCATCGCCGCGGCGCCGTCGCCGTCGCGGCTGCCGAAGTTGCCCTGGCCGTCGACCAGCGGGTAGCGCTGCGAGAAATCCTGCGCCATGCGCACCAGCGCGTCGTAGGCGGCCTGGTCGCTGTGCGGATGGAAGCGGCCGAGCACGTCGCCGACCACGCGCGCACTCTTCACCGGCTTGGCGCCGACGGTGCCGTTGGCGCCGCCGAAGCCGAGCCCCATGCGCGACATCGAATAGAGGATGCGCCGCTGCACCGGCTTCTGGCCATCGCTGACATCCGGCAAGGCGCGGCCCTTGACCACGCTCAGCGCGTATTCGAGATAGGCGGTCTGGGCATAGTCGGCCAGCGTCAGCGCGCCATCGTCTTCGGGGCTCTGCAGATCGAGCGAAGGTTGGGAATCCATGGGAGAAAAAGAAGCGAAAAGAAGAAGTTTTCGAGGTTCAGGGCGCCACCGGGGCGCCGGGTTCAACGGCCGCCGGCGGCGGCAGGTCGGGCAATTCCGGCATCTGAGGCATGCGCGACCGGTCGGACGGCATGTTGCCACGTCCGAGGGCGCCGCCCTTGGGCACCGCCAGTTCCATGTGGATGCGGCCGGCCGACCTGCCGCCGCGCCCCAAGGCCGCCGAGGGCTTCAGGTACGCGTAGAGCTGCAGCACGGTCGTCACGTAGTTCTGGGTTTCGCGGTAGTTGGGAATCTTGTTGCCGGCACGCTGCACGGCGCCCTCGCCGGCGTTGTAGGCCGCCAGCGCGAGTTCGATCCGGCCCGGGAACATCGCGATCAGGTCGCGCAGGTAGCGCGATCCGGTGGCGATGTTGACGCGCGGATCGAAGAGCTTGGTTTCGATCGACGCCCGCTTGTCCGCCGCCACGCCGTAGCGCTGGGCGGTCGCTGGCATCACCTGCATCAGGCCGAGCGCGCCCTTGGGCGACACCGCCTGCGCATCGAAGCCGGATTCGGTCGCGATCAGGGCCTGCAGCAGTTCGTAGTCGATGTCGTGCTTGCGCGAGGCATCGCGCAGCGCCGACTTCGCCACCTTGTAGCCCGGCGAAGCCTCGACCAGCGCCACCAGGGCCTGCGAGGCGCGCGGCGCCTTGCCGTCGGCGGCGCCCCCACGGCGCAGCGGCGCCAGGCCATTCGCCGTGTCGAAGCTCTGGCCGCCGCGAAAGAACAGCTGGTAGCGCTCGTCGAGCTTCTCGGCCGCGAAGTGGGCGCCGCCCTTCTCGTCGATGTAGCCGTAGATGTCGGCGGCGCAAGCCGGTTGCGCGGCCAACCCCAGCGCCAATACGAACGCCGACATCGGGCTCAGAAGCAGTCCGGGAAGTCTCAACGAGATCACCATCGCGCACTATGACTTCGACCAGGGCTGCCATGAGCGGGCACTGCGTCACAAATTGTTTTCTCGAGGGCCGTCAACCGATCAGCGATGGGTCTGCCCCATCGCGCAGCGAAACCTTCCGTCATCGGTGATCCTTGCGCCGCGCGTCCAATTCGCGACGCGTGCGGGCCAACTCATCCGCCAACAATTGCTCATTCGGCAGCACCGTCAGGTATTCCGCCGCCAGAACCTTGTTCGGCAGTCCGTCCAGCGCGTAATGTGCCTCGGCCGTGCCCTTTTCTGCGCAAAGAATCAGCCCCACGGGTGGGTTTTCGCCAGGCTTCATCCAATGCGCGCGCGCATAGTTGAGATAGAGATGCATCTGCCCGGCATCGGCATAGCTGAACTTGCCGACTTTGAGGTCGATCACCAGCAGGCACCTGAGCCGGCGGTGAAAGAACAACAGATCGATGCGAAACCAGCTGTCGTCGATGCGCAGCCGGCGTTGGCGGCCGACGAAAGCGAAGTCATCGCCCAATTCCAGCAAGAAGTCGGCCAGATGCCTGGTCAACCCATCTTCGAGATCGGACTCGGAATATTCGTCCTTGAGATTCAGAAACTCCAGAACGAACGGGTCCTTGATGGCCTGCTCAGGCGTCATGAGGTCCCCAGGCTCGGCAACCTCGCCTTGCCGAAGCATGACCGCCTTGTCGCGCGACAGCGCGGCACGTTCGTAGAACTGACTGCCGATCTGTCGATCGAGCTGACGCACGCTCCAACCGCTGCGCAGGGATTCGGTCTCGTAAAAGGCGCGAGCCTGCTCGTTCTTGACCGAAAGCAAGCGAACGTACGCAGACCAAGGCAGCGGAAACACCAGAGCAAGCGCCGCCAGATCGGATTTCGCAGACGCTGTCTGCGAAATGTGCGAAGCAGGCCACGCGAGGTAGAACAGCCGCATCTGCTCGAGGTTCCGCTCCGAGAAGCCTCTGCCGAAACGCGAAGACAGATCGGCTGACAAGCGCTTGAGCAGGAACTGCCCGTAGGCCGCCCGATCCTGCCCGCCCTGTTCGAACTCGATGATGCACCGGCCGATCTCCCAGTACGTCGCCGTCATCAACGCATTGACGCTGCGGGCCGCGGCGCGCCGGGCCATTTCCAGCAGCGCAACGATGTCGCCGTGGATGCCGCTATAGTCCACGCCGACCGGGCTTGGATCCGTCATTTCAGGTTGTACTGCAGGACGCTTCGCTAGATGTCAACTTCCACGTCGTCCGCGCGCAGCTCCATCAGTTCACGCCGCGCCGCCGCCTCGCCCTTGCCCATGAGCTTGGTGATCTCGCCCTCGGTGCCCTGGGTGTCGAAGCGCCCGAGCCGCACCTGCAGCAGCCGCCGCGTATCGGGGTTGAGCGTGGTTTCCCACAGCTGCTCGGCGTTCATCTCGCCCAGGCCCTTGAAGCGGCTGATGCTCCAGGCGCCTTCGCGCACGCCGTCCTTGCGCAGCTTGTCGAGGATCGCCGTGAGTTCGCCCTCGTCGAGCGCGTAGACCTTGGAGGCCGGCTTCTTGCCGCGCGCCGGCGCATCGACCCGGAACAGCGGCGGCTTCGCCACATACACGTGGCCGGCCTCGATCAGCTTGGGGAAATGGCGGAAGAACAGCGTCAGCAGGAGCACCTGGATGTGCGAGCCGTCGACGTCCGCATCGCTGAGGATGCAGACCTTGCCGTAGCGCAGGCCCGACATGTCGGGCGTGTCGTTGGGTCCGTGCGGATCGACGCCGACCGCCACCGAGATGTCGTGGATCTCGGTGTTGGCGAAGAGCCGGTCGCGTTCGACCTCCCAGGTGTTCAGCACCTTGCCGCGCAGCGGCAGGATGRCTTGGCTCTCCTTGTCGCGGCCCATCTTGGCGCTGCCACCGGCCGAGTCGCCCTCGACCAGGAAGACCTCGTTGTGCGCCGTGTCCTTGCTTTCGCAGTCGGTCAGCTTGCCGGGCAGCACGGCGACGCCGGAGCCCTTGCGCTTCTCGACCTTCTGGCCGGCCTTCTGCCGCGTCTGCGCGGCCTTGATGGCCAGTTCGGCCAGCTTGCGCCCGTAGTCGACGTGCTGGTTCAGCCACAGCTCGAGCGCCGGGCGCACGAAGCTCGACACCAGCCGCACCGCGTCGCGCGAGTTGAGTCGCTCCTTGATCTGGCCCTGGAACTGCGGGTCGAGCACCTTGGCCGACAGCACGTACGAGGCCCGCGCGAACACGTCCTCGGGCAGCAGCTTGACGCCCTTGGGCAGCAGCGAATGCAGCTCGATGAAGCTCTTGACCGCATTGAACAGGCCGTCGCGCAATCCGCTTTCGTGGGTGCCGCCGGCACTGGTCGGGATCAGGTTGACATAGCTCTCGCGCACCGGCTGGCCGTCCTCCGTGAAGGCCACGCACCAGTCGGCGCCCTCGCCTTCGGCGAAGTTGTCGGCGTTCTTGTCGGCATGGCCCGCGCCTTCGAACAGCGGGATCACCGGATCGCCGTTGAGCGTCTGCATGAGGTAGTCACGCAGGCCGCCCTTGTAGAGCCAGGTCTGGGTCTCCTTGGTCTTCTCGACCACCAGCGTGACCGTGACGCCCGGCATCAGCACCGCCTTGCTGCGCAGCAGGTGGGTGAGTTCGTTGATCGGCAGCGCGGCGGATTCGAAATACTTCGGATCGGGCCAGGCGCGCACCGTGGTGCCCTGGCGGCGGTCGCGCGCGCCCTCGCCGTTCGAGGCCGCGGCGCTCTCCTGGGGCCGGACCTTGAGCTGCTCGACGACGTCGCCGGCCGAGAACGCGAGCTGCGCCACCGAGCCTTCGCGGTACGAGGTCACTTCGAGCCGGGTCGACAGGGCGTTGGTCACCGACACGCCGACGCCGTGCAGGCCGCCCGAGAAGCTGTAGGCGCCGCCCGATCCCTTGTCGAACTTGCCGCCCGCGTGCAGCCGGGTGAACACCAGCTCGACCACCGGCGCCTTTTCTTCCGGATGCAGCCCGAACGGAATGCCGCGGCCGTCGTCCTCGACGCTGACCGAGCCGTCGGCGTGGAGCACGACCTTGATCTTCTTGCCATAGCCCGCGAGCGCCTCGTCGGCCGCGTTGTCGAGCACTTCCTGAATGATGTGCAGCGGGTTGTCGGTGCGGGTGTACATCCCCGGCCGCTGCTTGACGGGCTCGAGGCCCTTGAGGACGCGAATCGAGGATTCGCCGTAACTGCCTGGTTCCTTGCTTGCCATGGCGGCGGATTCTAGGCCCCCACGCTCCCCCACTTCGTGTGGGTCGCTGCCCCCCGAGGGGGTGCGGTCCGCCTTGGGGCGGCCCGGCGGCGGACCAGGCCCCCACGCTCCCCCACTTCGCGTGGGTCGCTGCCCCCCGAGGGGTGCGGTCCGCCTTGGGGCGGCCCGGCGGCGGACCAGGCCCCCACGCTCCCCCACTTCGYGTGGGTCGCTGCCCCCCGAGGGGTGCGGTCCGCCTTGGGGCGGCCCGGCGGCGGACCAGGCCCCCACGCTCC
>NZ_JBFTHX010000033.1:0-65829 GCF_056394465.1 Variovorax sp. 10N432 | reverse complement strand
AGGATGTTGGTCTGGAACGCGATGCCGTCGATCACGCCGATGATGTCCACGATCTTCTTCGACGATGCGTTGATCGACGCCATCGTGTCCACCACCTGGCTCACGACCTCGCCGCCCTTCACCGCCACCTCGGAGGCCGAGGCCGCGAGTTGATTCGCCTGGCGTGCGTTGTCCGCGTTCTGCTTGACGGTGCTGGTGAGTTCTTCCATCGAAGCGGCCGTTTCCTCCAGCGAGCTGGCCTGCTGCTCGGTGCGCGAGGACAGATCCTGGTTGCCCACGGCGATCTGCCCCGAGGCGGTCACGATCGAATCGGTCGCGGTCTTGATGCGCCCGACCAGGTCGGTCAAGGTGTCTTCCATCTCGCCCATGCCGCGCAGCAGCCGGCCGAAGTCGCCGCCGCGATCGGTCTCGAACTCCTGGCTGAGGTCGCCCGAGGCCACGGTGTCGGCGATCAGCAGCGCCTCGTCGATCGGCTGAACGATGCTGCGCGTCAGCAGCCAGGCCAGGATCGATCCGAGCGCCAGCGCGATCGCCGCCAGCACCAACAGGTTGACGCGCCCCGAGCGGTAGAGTGCATCGATCGCATCGGCCGACTTGTCGATCTGTGCCTGTTCATGCGCCAGGATGGCGCGGATGCTGGCGTCGTAGCTGTCGAGCGTCGGCACCAGCTTGTCCCTGGCGATGCGCATCGCCTCGTCGTGCTGGCCCCCGGCCTTGAGCTTGAGAAGCATGCTGCGCAGCTCGATGTAGTCGGCGCGCTTCTTCTTGATGTCGGCGACCAGCGCGATTTCTTCCGGCGAGTCCAGCATTTCCTCGAGTTGCTTCTGGGTCTCGGAGATCGTGACGCTGATCTTGCTCATGCCCTTCTGCAGGTAGTCCTGCACCTGCGGGTCATCGGTGTTCAACAGCGCATAGGTCCGCACGCTGTTGGTGCTGGTGCCAAGCAGCCAGCCCGCCGCCAGGCGCTCCTTGGCGAGCGAACGCTTCGCCATCTCGTGGGTCGCATCGCCGACCGCCTGCAGCCGCAGCACGCCGATGCCGGCGATGGCGGCCACCAGGGCCAGGATCACGGCGAACCCGCCACCCAAACGGGTGCCGATCTTCCAGTCTTTCATTGCGTCTCCGATTGCCAAGTTGTTCCAGGTGACTGCGTCAGGCCGCCAACTTCTCGATCAGCCCCATGTCGTCGCTGGACATCAGGCGGTCGATGTCGACCAGGATCAGCATTCGTTCTTCGAGCGTGCCCAGCCCGATCAGGTAGTCGGTGTCCAGCACCGAGCCCATCGCCGGCGCCGGCTTGATCTGCTCCGGCGTCAAGGTGATCACATCCGACACGCTGTCGACCACCATCCCGACCACCCGGCCGCCGATGTTCAGCACGATCACCACCGTGAACTGGTCGTAGCTCGGCGTGCCGAGCGCGAACTTGATCCGCATGTCGATGATCGGAACGATGATCCCGCGCAGGTTCACCACGCCCTTGATGTAGTCCGGCGCGTTTGCGATCCGCGTCACCGCGTCGTAGCCGCGCAGCTCCTGCACCTTCTGGATGTCGATGCCGTATTCCTCCGCGCCCAGCGTGAAGGTGACGACCTCCAGGCGGTTCGCGGTCGCATTCGCGGCGGCAGTGCCGGCCGCATGGGATGGAGGGCTCGAGATCTCTGCCATGGGGTTCCTTGGAGTCGGATGGGAAGGTTGTTCGGATGGATATCGGCAGTCAGCCGAATTTCTGCATGATGCGAACCAGTTTTTGTCCGTATTGCGGATCGGTGGCGTAGCCCGCGCGCTGCAGGCCGTGCGCGGCTTCGGTCGGGTCGTCGGTCGCCAGCACGTTGGCGTAGCGCGGGTTGCGCGTCATGAAGCGTGCGTAGTCGGTGAAGGCCTCTTCATAGGAGCCGTAGGCCCTGAACTTGGCGCGGATGCGCTGCGGCTCGCCGTCCACGTACTCGGTGGTGGTGGTCTCGACCACCGGCCCCTGCCAGCCGCGGTCGGCCTTGATGCCGAACAGGTTGAAGCTCTGGGTGCCGTCGTCGGCGCGGATCTCGCGCTTGCCCCAGCCCGATTCGAGTGCCGCCTGGGCCAGGATCAGCGGCGCCGGCACGCCGCTGGCGGCGCTCGCGGCCTGCGCCGAGGCACCCATGCGGTTGACGAAACTGTCGACATGGCCCTGCAGGTTGGCCACGGCGCCCGCCGTGCCGCCCGATCGGTCGTTGTTGACCTTGTAGGCGCTCAGGTCGACGCGGCTGGAAGGCGCCGAGCCGAGCGGGATGCCCGCCTGCGGCGACAGCGGAAGGCCGCCGCGCGGCGCCAGCGACATGCCTGCCGGGTTCGGCTCGCGTTCGTCGGTGCCGGCAGCCGCCGAGCGCTGCAACTGCGCCAGCATGGCCTCGGCCAGCCCCAGGCCCCGGCCGGAGAGGTTCTGCGCCAGCTGCTGGTCCAGCATCGAGGTGTAGATCTTCTCGTTCTGGCCGTCGAGCAGGCCGCTGGAAGGCGTCGCCTCCCGCATGCTCTTCAGCACCATGTTCATGAACATGGCCTCGAACTGCCGCGAGACCTGCTTGAGGCCTTCTTCGGGCGAGGCGCGCACGGTGCGCCGCAGGGCGTCGACGCCCTGGACGTCGAGTGCGAAGCGCTGGTCGAGCGCACCGGCGCGATCGACCCCTGTGTTGGCTGCGGAAATCGCCATGCCGGCCTCAGATGATCTCGAGCTCGGCGCGCAGGGCGCCGGCCGTCTTCATGGCCTGGAGGATGGACACCAGGTCCGTCGGGTTGGCGCCCAGCGTGTTGAGGCCCTTGACCACGTCGGCCAGCGAGGCGCCGCCGCGGATCATCTGGAGCGCGCCGCCCGGCTGGTTGATCGAGATCTCGGAAGTCGCAGAGGTCACGGTCCGGCCGTTCGCGAACGGACCGGGCTGGCTCACCAGCGGGTCGGTGTTGATGACCACCGACAGGCTGCCGTGCGCCACCGCGCAGTCGTTCACGCGGACCGCCTGGTTCATCACCACCGAACCGGTGCGGGCATTGATGACCACCTTGGCCACCGCCTGTGTCGGCGTGATCTCCAGGCCTTCGAGCCGGGCCAGGAAGCCGACCCGCTCCTGCGCCGATTCGGGCGCCCGCACGCGGATCACGCGGCCGTCGACCGCCTCCGCCAGGCCGCCGCCGAACTGCCGGTTGATCGCCTCGACCGCCCGCTGGGCGGTGCCGAAATCGGAGCGCATGAGTTCGAGCGTGACGGCGCCCTCGCCTCCGACCGCGGCCTCGACCGCGCGCTCGACCGTGCCGCCGGCCGGGATGCGGCCCGAACTCAACTGGTTGATCTGGACCTTGCTGCCGTTGGCCGATGCACCTGCGCCGCCGACCACCATGTTGCCCTGCGCGATGGCATACACCGCGCCGTCGGAGCCCTTGAGCGGCGTCATCAGCAGGGTGCCGCCGCGCAGGCTCTTGGCATTGCCCATCGAGGACACCGTCACGTCGATGGTCTGGCCGGGCCGCGCGAAGGCGGGCAGCTGCGCCGTCACCATCACCGCCGCCACGTTCTTGAGCTGCATGATGCCCACTTGCGGCACCGTGATGCCGAGCTGCTGCAGCATGTTGTTCAGGCTCTGCGTCGTGAACGGCGTCTGCATCGTCTGGTCGCCGGTGCCGTCGAGGCCCACCATCAGGCCATAGCCGATCAGCGGGTTGTCGCGCACGCCCTGGATGCTGGCGAGCTCCTTGAGCCGCTCGGCATGCGCAGGCACGGCCAGCAGGAACGCGCAAGCCGCGGCGAACGCTGCAAGAGGCTTGGCGAAGCGCGTCGAAGCGCGCGAAGAGGGGGTGTTTTTCATGCTAGAACGGCATCACGTTCAGGAAGATTCGCTGCATCCAGCCCATCTGCTGGGCCTCGTCGATGTAGCCCTTGGCCGTGTACTCGATGCGCGCATCGGCCACCTGGGTCGAGAGCACGGTGTTGTTGCCGGTCACCGTGCGCGGGTTCACCACGCCCGAGAAGCGAATGAACTCGGTGCCCTGGTTGATGCCCATCTGCTTCTCGCCGCTGACCAGCAGGTTGCCGTTGCCGAGCACGTCCACCACCGTGACCGTGATCACGCCGCTGAAGGTGTTGGCGGCGTTGGCGCCGCCCTTGGCGGTGAGCGCGTTCTTGCCCGAGAGCTTGGCGTCCTGGTCGTTGAGAAGGCCGCCGAGGAACTTCGGAATGGTCGCGAAGGCGGCCGAGGCGCTGCCGTCGCGGCTCGCGTTGGCGCCGGAGTTCTTGCTGGCGTTGACCTTCTCGCTGATGACGATGGTCAGGATGTCGCCGACGTTGCGCGGGCGGCGGTCCTCGAACAGCGCGACGCCGCGCGCGCTGTCCTGCCAGATCGCGCCGGTGGGCACGCGCGGCTGCACCGGGATCATCGCATCGGCGCGCGCCGTCATCGGCTGGTGCACCAGCGGCTCGCGCGGCACCAGCGCACAGCCCGTGGTCAGCGCGATGCCGAGCCCCGCCAGAAGAAGACGCGTGAACGCGATCACAGCTGGGCCAGCCTTTGCAGCATCTGGTCGGAGCTCTGGATCGCCTTGCTGTTGATCTCGTAGGCGCGCTGCGTCGCGATCATGTTTACCAGCTCCTCGACCACGTTGACGTTCGAGGCCTCGGTGTAGCCCTGGCTCAGGATGCCGGCGCCGTCGAGGCCCGGGTTCAGCAGGTTCGGCGCGCCGGACGAGTCGGTCTCGGTGTAGAGGTTCTCGCCCTTGCTCTCGAGGCCGGCCGGATTCAGGAAGGTGGCCAGTTGCAGCTGGCCGACCTGCACCGTGGCCGTGCTGCCGGCCTGGGTCACCGAGACGATGCCGTCGCGGCCGACCGTCATGCTGGTGGCGTTCTGCGGGATCGTGATCGGCGGCTGGATCGTGAAGCCGCTGGCGGTCACCAGCTGGCCGTCGCGGTCGGTCTGGAACGAACCGTCGCGGGTATAGGAGGTGGTGCCGTCGGGCATCAGCACCTGGAAGAAGCCCGAGCCGTTGATCGCGACATCCTTCGGGTTGTCGGTCTTGGTCATGTTGCCCTGGGCATGGATGCGTTCGGTCGCGACCACGTGCACGCCGGTGCCGACCTGCAGGCCCGAAGGCAGGCGGGTCTGGTCGGAGGTCTGGCCGCCGACCTGGCGCAGGTTCTGGTACATCAGGTCCTCGAACACGGCGCGGCTGCGCTTGAAGCCGGTGGTACCGACGTTGGCCAGGTTGTTGGACACGACGTCGAGCTGCGTCTGCTGGGCTTCGAGGCCGGTCTTGGCCACGTAGAGGGAACGAATCATTAAATTACTCCTGCGAAGGGTTTGCGGCTCAGCCGTAGGCCAGCAGCTTGTTGGCCGACTGGGCGTTGGTGTCGGCGGTCTGGATCGACTTCATCTGCATCTCGAAGCTGCGGCCGTTGGCGATCATGGCCACCATGGCCTCGACCGGATTGACGTTGCTCCCCTCGACCATGCCGGCGGCGACCACCACGTTGGTATCGGCCTCGGGCGGGCGCACGCCGTCGCGCATGCGGAACAGGCCGTCGTCTCCGCGCACCAGGTCGCGGCTGTCCGGATTGACCAGCTTCAGCTTGCCGACGTTGGCCACGCCGACGTTGGCGTCGCCMGCGCCACGGGCGGCGATGGTGCCGTCGGAGGCGATCGTCACGATCGAGCCGGGCGGGATCACCAGTGCGCCGCCGTCGCCGACCACCGGCCGCGCGCCCATCGTCGTCACCTGGCCATCGGGACCGACCTGCAGGTTGCCGACGCGGGTGTAGGCCTCGCCGCCGCCGGGCGCCTGGACCACCAGCCAGCCCTCGCCGCGCACCGCGACGTCGAGGTCGCGGCCGGTCTCGGTCAGGGGCCCGTGCGAG
Source organism: Variovorax sp. 10N432 (assembly GCF_056394465.1). Lineage (NCBI taxonomy): Bacteria > Pseudomonadati > Pseudomonadota > Betaproteobacteria > Burkholderiales > Comamonadaceae > Variovorax > Variovorax sp. 10N432. The sequence goes on along the minus strand of NZ_JBFTHX010000033.1, from coordinate 59,957 downwards.
AAGTCGGCGCCGGGCGTCGTCGCGGTGACGAAAGCCCGCGTCGGCGCCTCCTCGCCCACCACCGGCACCGCGCGGAAGGTGTTGATCTGCGCCCGGAAACCCGGGGTCGAGACGTTCGCCATGTTGTTGGCGACCGAGGCCTGCTGCTCCATGGCCTGCTTGGCGCCGCTCATCGCGACATACAACATTCGATCCACTGTGTGCTCCTGGTGTTGAGAGGCTGCGTCTGCTCGGAACCCCGCGTCAGCGGATGTTCATCAGCGTCTGCATGACCTGGTCCTGCGTCTTCACGGTCTGTGCGTTGGCCTGGTAGTTGCGCTGCGCGACGATCAGGTTGACCAGCTCGGCGGTCAGGTCGACGTTGGAGGACTCCAGCGCACCCGCGGCCAGCGAGCCCTGCTTGGTGCCTTCGCCCGGCGTGCTGGTGAGGGCCGCGCCCGAGGCCTGGGTCTCGGCGTACATGTTGTCGCCCTTGGGCTCGAGGCCGTTCGGGTTCGCGAAGGAGGAAAGCACCACCTGGCCCAGCAGCTTGGACTGCTCGTTGGAGAACTTGCCGGTGATCGTGCCGTCCGGATTGACCGAGAAGGACGTCAGCACGCCGGAGGTGTAGCCGTCCTGGCTCAGCTTGCTCATGCCGTTGGCGGTGCCGAACTGCGTGGTGCCCGAGAGGTCTAGCTTGATGTTGACCGGCGACGATCCGTTCGGGAAGGTCATGGCCGGCAGGGTGATCGCGCCGCTCGCAGGCGCGGTGAGGTTGCCGTTGGTGTCGAAGGTCATGCCGGGCGCGGCGCCGGAGATCGGGGCGCCGGCGTTGAGCGGCACGCCGTCGGCCGTGGCGTAGACGTCCCACGCGTTGGCGGCGGTCTTCACGAAGTAGACCGACAGGTCGTGCGCGTTGCCGAGCGAGTCGTAGACCGGGCCGGCGGCGTTGGAGTAGTTGAAGGTGGCCGAATCGGTCGGGTTGAACGGCGTCTTGGTCGGCACCGTGCTGCGGGCGTCGAGGTTGAACTCGGCGTCGACGCCGGTGGTCGCGTTCGGCGTCATGGCCTGGGTCGGGATCTGGATCGCCGCCGGCGTGCCGCCGTTGATGCCGCCGCTGGCATTGACGCCGTAGCCGGTCAGGCGCAGCCCGTTGGCGTTGACGATGTAGCCGTCCTTGTCCTTGGTGAACTGGCCGTTGCGGGTGTACATGATCTCGCCGCTGGTGCTGGCCATGCGGAAGAAGCCGTCGCCGCTCAGGATCGCGACGTCCAGCGGACGGCTGCTGCTCTGGGTCACGCCCTGCGTGAAGTTCTGCACCACGCCCGACACCGAGGCGCCGAGCCCGATCCGCGAACCGGCATAGATGTCCTGAAAAGTCGCGGCCGCGGACTTGAAGCCGATGGTGCCGGAGTTGGCGATGTTGTTGCCGATCACATCGAGGTTCGCGGCGGCCACGCCGAGCCCGCTGACGCCCTGGGAAAAGCTCATGATGAATCCTTGTTTCGAAGCAATGAAGAAAAGAGAAGCACGCTGCGCCTCAGAGGAACATGCGCACGTCGGACAGCGCGATGCTCTGGCCCGACGCCAGTTCGAGCGTGACGCCGGTCGCACCCTGCTTGACCGCCGCGACCTGCGCGAAGGTCAGTGCCGTGGCTTCCACGGCCGTGCCGCCGTTGCTGGCGGCCACGGTGAACTTGTAGCTGCCCGCGGGCACCACGTTTCCGGCGTCGTCCTTGCCGTCCCAGGTGACGGCGTTGACGCCTTCGGTCATGCCGCCGGCCTCGATCGTGCGCACGGTCTTGCCCGAGGCGTCGACGATCTTGATCTCGACATCGGCGGCCGTTCCCGGCAGCTGGACCGCGAACGCCTGGACGGCCGGGTCCTTGCCCTCTTCCGCCACCTTGGTCGCGAGCGTGTTGCCCGGCGACAGCACGTTGTAGCCAATCAGCGAGGCCGCCTGCAGCACCTGGTTGGAGCCGGTCTGGCTCACCAGGCCCGACAGCGTGCTGTTGAGCTTCTCGATGCCGCTCACCGTGCTCATCTGCGCCAGCTGCGAGGTCAGCTCGGCGTTCTCCATCGGATTGAGCGGGTCCTGGTTGTTGAGCTGCGTCACCAGCAGCTTCAGGAAGCGCTGCTCGCTGTCGGAGTTGGAGACGCTGGCGGTGCTGGCCGCTGCGCTGGCCGCGTTGGCGCCGGAGATCGAGGAGGTGTCGGTGATGGCCATGGAATCTTTCTGCTGTGTTGTTACTGGCCGATGGTCAGTGTCTTGACCATCAGCGTCTTGGCGGTGTTGAGGACCTCGACATTGGCCTGGTAGCTGCGCGAAGCCGAGATCATGTTGGTCATCTCCTCGACCACGTTGACGTTCGGCATCGCGACATAGCCGTCGGCGTTGGCATGCGGGTTCTTGGGGTCGAAGAGCATCTTGGCGGGCGAGGTGTCCTCGATCACGCCGGCGACCTTGACGCCGCCGATGTCCTGCCCGCCCGAGCCCGCGACCTCGAACACCACCTGCTTGGCGCGGTAAGGCTGGCCGTCGGGGCCGGCCACGCTCTCGGCGTTGGCGAGGTTGCTGGCGGTCACGTTCATGCGCTGCGATTGCGCGGCCATGGCGGAACCCGCCACGTTGAAGATGTTCATGGAAGCGCTGGGAAGCGGCATTTCGTTCTTTCTTCTGGCTGCCGCTTACTGCTGCACAGCCGACAGCAGCGACTTGATCTTGGCGTTGATCACCGTCAGGTTCGACTCGTAGCGCAGCGCGTTGTCGGCGAAGTTGATGCGCTCGGCATCCATCTCGACCGTGTTGCCGTCGATGCTCGACTGGCTGGGCACGCGGTAGAGCAGGTCCTGGTCGGGCATCGATTTCGACTCGCCGGCCAGGTGGCGCGACGAGGTCGTGGCGAGCGCGAAGGACTGCGACTGCCGGCCCTGCTCCACCGCCTGCGTCAGCCGGCTGGCGAAGTCGAAGTCACGCGCCTTGTAGTTCGGCGTGTCGGCGTGGGCGATATTGGCCGCCAGCACTTCCTGGCGCTGGGCCCGGAGATTGAGGGCTTCGCGGTTGAAGGCGAGCGCCGCATCGAGCTTGTCGATCATGGGGTTCCATCGGTTGACGTCGCGTCCGCACAAGACGGCATGGCGACAGATGGAAAGCGAGTCTATGCATGCATCGCGTTCGCAATGGGCTGAACAAAGGGGGTTTTCGCCAGCACTTCGCGACTTCGCGACGTGGGCTCGATTCCTAGAATCTCCTGGCGCCGGTGTCCGTCCCCCTTCTGTCTTCCACCCGCGCTTGCCGAGGCTTCCCCATGCAACACCGCTTCTGCAGCACCCGCTTGCTGCGCATCGCAATCCCCGCCCTGGTGGCCATGGCGGGCGCCAACGGCGCCGCGGCGCAGCAGCTGCCGGAAGCGGCCCGGGCCGCGATCGAAGGCCTGCTGCAGAGGCAGTCCAACGGACTGCCCGGCAAGCCCAGCTTCAGCACCAAGGCCACCGCCGCACTGCCGCCCTGCGACGACTACGAGGCTTTCCTGCCCAATGGAGCGACGCCCCGGGGCCGGATCTCCATCGGCCTGCGCTGCCGCGGTGACAAGCCCTGGACCCGCTTCGTGCCGGTCCAGGTGGCCATCGAGGGCCGCTACTACGTCGCGGCGCGCGCGATCGAGGCCGGCCAGACCCTGGGCGAGGCCGACGTCACCGAGCGCAGCGGCGACCTCGGCGACCTGCCGCGCTCGGTGGTCACGGAGGCTTCGGCGCTGCAGGGCGTGGTGGCCACCAACCGGATCGCCGCCGGCGCGCCGCTGCGCAAGGAGTCGATGCGCGGCGTGGTCGCGATCCAGCAGGGCCAGACCGTGCAACTGGTGGCCCAGGGCCCCGGATTCACGATCAGCACCGAGGGCAAGGCCCTGACCCGGGCCGAGGTCGGCGCCACCGTCCAGGCCAAGACCCGCGACGGCCGCCTGCTGACCGGCGTTGCGACCGAGGACGGCCAGATCCGGCTCGCCCAATAGGGCCACCGGGCTGCCGCCCCCCATGGTTTTCCAGCTAGGGCGCCGCCCGCAATTTGTGCAAACTCCGACCTAAAGTTCTGGCTGCGTCCGCCGATATACGGGTCAGCCCTTTGAGGAACCATCTTGAAAATCGATCCATCCGGCCTCCCGGCCACGCCCCAGAGCCGCCCGACCAAGGCGCAAGCCGCCGCCGCGAGCGGCGTCGATGGCGCTGCGGCGCCCGCCACGGACGGTGCCCAGCCCATGGGCCAGGTCCGCACCCTGCCCGGCACGCCCGGCGGCGACTTCGACGCCGCCCGGGTCGCGGCGATCCGCGAGGACATCCGCGCCGGCCGCTATCAAATCCACCCCGACCGCATCGCCGACGGCCTGCTGGCCAGCGTGCGCGACCTGCTCGATCCGGAAGCCAAGCCATGAACACGATGCTGCTCTACCTGCATGCCGAGAAGACCTGCGTCGAGGAATTCCTCGCCGTGCTGGACCAGGAAGAACAAGCCATGGCCAACGCCCGCTTCAGCGAGCTGACGGCGATCACCGACGAGAAGATCGCCCTGCTGGACCGGATGGCCACGCTGGACCGCCAGCGCGAAACCGCGCAGGTCGCACTGGGCTTCGAACCCGGCCCCGCCGGCGCCGAAGCCGCAGCGGCGGCCGCCGGCGAAGCCACGCGCCAGGCCTGGACCGCCCTGCTGGCACTGGCCGAGGACGCCAAGGCGCGCAACATGCGCAATGGCTCGATGGTCCACACGCACCTCGACTTCACCCAGCGCGCGCTGCATTTCCTGCAATCGAGCGTGCAGTTGTTCTACGGCCCCGATGGGGTGCGCAAGACCGCCGGCGGCGGCAACCGCCTCGCCCTCGGCTGAAGCCTTCTCGGCGCCCTCCGCGGGCGCCGATTCACTTGTTGGGGTTGAGCAGGGCCTTCTCGCCGGTCGCGTGGCGCGAATAGACGGCGATCTGCGCCAGGTCCAGCGCCTCGACCAGCGAGAGTTCCGCCGTGTAGTGGCTGGCGAAGGTGGTCTTGAGCTCGGCCGCCACCCGCGCCTTGAGCTTCGCGGCGCCCTCGGGCCCGATCTTCTGCAGGAACGGGAACAGCAGCCAGCCCCCCATGCCCCAGGTCATGCCGAAACCGCGCGTGAACTCGGTCGGGCCACGGTCGAGGCCGCCGTAGATGTAGACCTGCTTGTGGGTGCTGGAGCCGTAGCGGCTGTATTCGGTGGCGGTCTTGTTCAGTGCCGCTTCCATGCAGGTCAGGATTTGCCCGGCCAGCTTGCCGCCGCCGATGGCGTCGAAGGCCAGGGTGGCGCCGGTGGCGACCAGCGCATCGGTCAGGTCCTGCATGAAGGTCGGCGAAGTGGCGTTGCAGACGTACTTCGCGCCGAGGCCGCGCAGGATGTCTTCCTGCTCCTTCTTGCGCACGATGTTGACGAGCGGGATGCCGTCCTGCAGGCAGATCCTGTTCAGCATCTGCCCCAGGTTGGACGCGGCGGCGGTGTGGACCAGGGCCTTGTGGCCCTCCCGCCGCATGGTCTCGACCATGCCGAGCGCGGTCAGCGGGTTGACGAAGGCGGACGCGCCCTCGGCCGGCGTCTGGCCTTCGGCCAGCGGCATGCACTGGGCGGCGGCGATCGTGCGGTACTGCGTGTACATCGCGCCGCCGAGGGCCGCCACGGTCTTGCCCAGCAGCGCCTGGGCCTCGGGCGAGGCACCCGCGGCGACGACCACGCCGGCGCCTTCGTTGCCGACCTGCATCGACTGGTCCAGGCGACCGGCCATGCTTTTCAGCGCGGCTTCGGGGATGTCGGCGGTGACGACCGGCCGGGACGCCGTGCCCGACGCCTTGGCGGTGCGCAGGTCGGCGGCCCCGAACAGCAGGCCGAGGTCCGACGGGTTCATCGGCGCGGCCTCGACCCGGACGATCACTTCGTGGGCGGCCGGCTGGGCGATCGCCTCCTCGGCCAGCGACAGGGTGAGTTGGCCGTCGCGGCTGACGAGCGAGCGGATCTGCAGGGTGGTGGCGGGCAGTGTCATGGGGGTCTCCGGGCTGGGCGGCCAGTATAGGAGCCGCGGCCGGCCGGCGCCCAGGTTCAGGGCGCCAGGTCGGCGGCGCCGGCGTCCGGATAGGCCAGCACGCGATCGATCCGCTTGCCCTCGAGCGCCGCCACCTCGAAGCACCAGCCGGCGCAGTCGATGCGCTCGCCCACCTCGGGCAGCTGGCCCGAGACGAACATCAGCAGCCCGGCGACCGTGTTGTAGCGCCCGCGATCCTCCTCGGGCAGCTCGCGGATGCCCAGGCGGGCGCGCAGCTCCGACACCGGCATCAGGCCGTCGAGTTCCCAGACACCGTCGGGCCGCTCGCGGGCCCAGGCTTCGTCATGGGTGGCGACCTGCAGTTCGCCGGTGATCGCCTCCAGCAGGTCGCGCGGCGTCATCAACCCCTGCACCACGCCGTATTCGTCGACCACGAACACCAGCCGGCCGGCGTGCGAGCGGAACTGTTCGAGCAGTTCCATGCCGGTCAGCGTCTCGGGCACGAACACGGCGGGCTGGGCCGCCTGCTCGATCGATCCCTCGTGGTCCGGGCCGAGCCGCAGCAGGTGGGCCACGCTGATCACGCCGACCACGTCGTCGAGCGAGTTGCGGCACACCGGATACCAGGAATGGACCAGGTTCAGCGCCCCGGCGGCCGACACCTCCTGCAGGCTCCGGGCGACGCTCCAGGAGGCATCCAGCCATTCGATGTCGGCCCGCGGGATCATCAGCGAGGCCAGCCGCCGGTCGTCGAGGTGGAACACGTTGCGCACCATCTGGTGCTCGTGCATCTCGATCACGCCGGCGTCGACGCCCTCCTCGAGGCTGGCGGAGATCTCTTCCTCGGTGACCACCCGGGCGGCGTTCGAGTCGATGCGAAGCAGCTTCAGCGTGGCGGCGGTGGCGCCCGACAGCAACAGCACGAAGGGCTTGGCGCCGGTGGCCAGTCCGCGCATCGGCCGGGCCACGAAGCGCGCCACCGGCTCGGGGTAGAGCTGGCCGATGCGCTTGGGCACCAGTTCGCCGAAGATGATCGTGAAAAAGGTGATGCAGGTCACGACCACCGCGGTCGACGCGACGCTGGCCGTGCCGGCGCCCAGGCCCCAGGCCTGCATCTGCCCCGACAGCGGCTCCGCGAAGGCCGCCTCGCCCACGATGCCGCTCAGCATGCCGATCGAGGTGATGCCGATCTGCACGCTGGACAGGAACTGCGTCGGATCCTCCATCAGCTTGAGCGCCGCAGCGGCGCCCGCATCGCCGGTCTCGGCCAGTGCCGCGAGGCGGGCGCGGCGGCTGGTGGACAGGGCCATTTCGGACATTGCGAACAACGCGTTGAGCGTGGTCAGCAAGGCCAGGAGAAAAACATCCATGAAGGCGGGTGAGAATGGGGATCATGGCACTTTACTTGATCGGTGACGTGCAGGGCTGCGACGATCCCCTGCGGCGCCTGCTGGACGACATCGCCTTCTCCCCCAGCCGCGACACGCTGGTCATGCTCGGTGACCTGGTCAATCGCGGACCGGCATCGCTCGCGGTGCTGCGGCGGGTGCAGGGCTACGGCGCTGCCGCGCAAAGCCTGCTGGGCAACCACGACCTGCACCTGCTGGGGGTGGCCCACGGTGCGCGCAAGGCGGGCCGCAAGGACACGCTGCGGGAGGTGCTCGATGCGCCCGATCGCAGCGCGCTGCTCGACTGGCTGCGCCACCAGCCGATGGCGCTGCACCGGCGCCTCGGCGGCGGCGACCTGCTGATGGTGCATGCCGGCGTGCTGCCGCAATGGAGCGTCGCCGACACGCTGGCGGCGGCGGGCGAGCTCGAATCGGTGCTGCGCGGGCCGTCGCTGGCCGATTTCCTGCAGACCATGTACGGCAATGCGCCGGCCCAATGGAACGACGCCCTCTCGGGCAGCGCCCGGCTGCGGGTGATCGTCAACGCGCTGACGCGGCTGCGCTTCTGCAGCGCCGAAGGCGTGATGGAGTTCGACAGCAAGGACGGCGCGGCGGCGCCGCCGGCGGGCTTCATGCCCTGGTTCGACGTGCCCGGCCGCGCCACTGCGGTCGCGACCGTGGCTTTCGGCCACTGGTCGACCTTGGGCTGGAAGTCACGGCCCGACCTGCTGTCGACCGACACCGGCTGCGTCTGGGGCGGCTGCCTCAGCGCGGTGCGCATCGGGCCGACCCTGCAAGACCGCGAATTGATCCAGGTCGATTGCCCGCAGGCCCAGAAACCCGGCTGAGCCGCCGGGCATCCGCAGGATCAGCTGGGTTCGGCGGCCTTGAATAGTGCCGGCACCTTGCGCTTGGTCTTGATGTTGGCCGAGATGCCGCGCGACGGCGCGGCCTTGGCGGCGGCCTCCCAGGCCGGCGCGCCCTCGCGCTCGACCGGTGCCTCGTAGGGCTGCTCGAAGAAAGGATCGCGCGGCGCCGACGGCGCGCGGTGCGGTCGGGTGCTGCGCACCGGGCGGCCTTCGGCGCGCTCGCGCGGCCGGTCGAGGGTGTCGAGCACGTCGCGGGCATCGCCCGCCTCGCCCTCTTCGCGCCAATGGCGGCGGCCGTCGTTGATGCGGCCGCGCGGGCGGTCTTCTTCGAATTCGACCGGCTCGAGCTCGATCTTCTTCTTGATCAGCTTCTCGATGTCGGCCACCAGGCGGACGTCGTTGCCGCCGCTGGCGAAGCTCACGGCCAGGCCCGAGGCACCGGCGCGGCCGGTGCGACCGATGCGGTGCACGTAGTCCTCGGCGTTGAACGGGATGTCGAAGTTGAACACCGCCGGCACGTCCTTGATGTCCAGGCCGCGGGCGGCGACGTCGGTCGCCACCAGCAGGTCGACCTCGCCGGCCTTGAAGGCGGCCAGCGCCTTCAGGCGCTCGTCCTGGCTCTTGTCGCCGTGCAGCGCGGTGGTCTTGAGGCCTTCGCGCTCGAGCGAACGGGCCAGCCGGGCGCAGCCCAGCTTGCTGTTGACGAAGACGAAGGCCTGCGTGAGGCCACGCTGGCGGATGATCTGCTTGAGCGCGCGACGCTTGTCGTCGTCGCTGACGCTGTAGAAGCGCTGCTCGACGGTGGAGGCGGTCTCGTTGGGCCGCGCCACCTCGATCGTGACCGGATTCTGCAGGTAGCTGCCGGCCAGCCGCTTGATCTCGGGCGAGAAGGTGGCCGAGAACAGCAGCGTGGTGCGCTGCTTGGGCAGGTACGACAGGATCCGCTGCAGGTCGGGCAGGAAGCCGATGTCGAGCATCCGGTCGGCTTCGTCGAGCACCACGTACTCGACCTGGTTCAGCACCGCGTTCTTGGCCTCGATGTGGTCCAGCAGCCGGCCCGGCGTGGCGACCAGCACCTCGACGCCCTTCTTGAGCTCGAGCGTCTGGGGCTTCATGTCGATGCCGCCGAAAACCACCGCGCTGCGCAGGTTGGTGTACTTGGCATAGAGCGCGACCTGCTGCGCCACCTGGTCGGCCAGTTCGCGCGTGGGCAGCAGCACCAGCGCCCGCACCGGATGGCGCGCCGGCGAGGTCGAGCTGTTCTCGTGCTTGAGCATCCGCTGCAGCAACGGGAGCGAAAAGGCCGCCGTCTTGCCGGTGCCGGTCTGCGCCGCGCCCATCACGTCCTGACCCGACAGAACCACCGGAATGGCCTGTTCCTGGATCGGCGTCATGGTCTCGTAGCCCATTTCGGCGACGGCACGCGCGAGGGGTTCGGCCAGGGAAAGATTGGAGAAGGAGCTTGTCATTAAGCCTTCTATTGTCGCACTTTGGCGAAAAACGGCAGTGACAGCGCGGTGACCGGCCGTTTCAGGCCCCCAGAGAGGGCCAACAACTAGAGCGATTTGGCCGCGAAAGTGTCGCAATCCTGCATGTTCCCCGACTTGAAACCGGCGCCGAACCAGCGCTGCCGCTGGGCGCTGGTGCCGTGGGTGAAGCTGTCGGGCACGATGGCGCGGCCGGCCGAGCGCTGCAGGGCGTCGTCGCCGATCTTCTGGGCCGCGTTCATGGCCGCCTCGATGTCGCCCGGGTCTAGCCACTGCTTGGACTGCTGCGAATGGTGGGCCCAGACGCCCGCCAGGCAGTCGGCCTGGAGCTCGACCCGCACGCTCAGGGCGTTGGCCTGCGCCGGGCTGACCCGGCCGCGCATCTGGTCGACCTTGGCCGTGATGCCGAGCTCGTCCTGTACGTGGTGGCCGATCTCGTGCGCGATCACGTAGGCCTGCGCGAAAACGCCAGGCGCGCCGAGCTGGTTCTTGAGGGTGTCGAAGAAGCCCAGGTCGATGTAGACCTTCTGGTCGCCGGGGCAGTAGAAGGGCCCCATCGCCGACTGGCCGGTGCCGCAGGCGGTAGGCGTGGCGCCGCGGAACAGCACCAGCCGCGAGGGCGTGTAGCTGCCGCCGTTCTGGCGGAAGATGTCGCTCCAGACGACCTCGGTGTTCTTGAGCACGGTCGAGACGAAGGCGGCCTCGCGGTCATCGGGCGGCGGCTTGTGGGCCGGACCCTGCTGCTGCACCTGGGGCGCCGGCTCGCCGCCGCTCAGCAGGCCCAGCACGGTCAGGGGGTTGATGCCGAAGATCCAGCCGGCGATCAGCGCCACCGCCACCGTGCCGATGCCGATGCTGCGGCCGCCGATGGGAAACCCGCCGCCGCCGCCCCCGTCGCGTCGATCCTCGACGTTGTCCGATTGTTCGTTGCCTTCCCACCGCATGACTCGCTCCTCTGCCGTCTCCGGGACGGCCGTCGCAGGATGTTACGCGCTCAGCGAGCCGCCGCGTAACCGACCTTCATCACCTCGCGGGATGGTTTCTGCCGGGTGGGCGCGGCCGGCGCGACCGCGGCCGCCGCGGCTGAGGCAGCGTAGTGGGCTTCCGCCTTTCGCACCTGCGACTGCGTGACCACGGCCATGGCGACCACCTGGACCAGCGCGACCGCGGCCAGGGTCGCGATCAGCAGCAGGCGGTAGGGATGGGTCTCGCGAAGGCGCTGGAAAATCGGCATGTTCTCGTTCCTCGTGGCCCCGCGGACGCCGCGTGGGATGGAAGCAGAGAATGCCGGGGCGGGGCCTGCGGCACAGGCGCCGCAGCGCCCGAGACGCTGTAGGACCGCGCCGGAAGCAGACTATTCAGTGGAAGACTATTCAGTGGAAGACTATTCAGTGGAGGACAGAGCAAAAAACTGCTGCGCAGTTTTCTTGGTCTGTCCCGCCAGGTCTCAGGCTTTCGGCAGCGTCACGCCGCGCTGGCCCTGGTACTTGCCGCCGCGGTCCTTGTAGCTGACTTCGCAGACCTCGTCGCTCTCGAAGAACAGCACCTGGGCGCAGCCTTCGCCGGCGTAGATCTTGGCCGGCAGGGGGGTGGTGTTGCTGAACTCCAGCGTCACGTAGCCTTCCCATTCGGGCTCGAAGGGCGTGACGTTGACGATGATCCCGCAGCGCGCGTAGGTGCTCTTGCCCAGGCAGATGGTCAGCACGTTGCGCGGAATTCGGAAGTATTCGACCGTGCGCGCCAGCGCGAAGCTGTTGGGCGGAATGATGCAGCTGTCGCCGTGGAAGTCGACGAAGCTCTTCTCGTCGAAGTTCTTCGGGTCGACCACGGTGCTGTGGATGTTGGTGAAGACCTTGAACTCGGGCGCGCAGCGGATGTCGTAGCCATAGCTCGAGGTGCCGTAGCTGATGATCTTGTGGCCGTCCTGCTCGCGGATCTGGCCCGGCTCGAAGGGCTCGATCATGCCGTTCTTCTCGGCCATGCGCCGGATCCACTTGTCGCTCTTGATGCTCATGTCGGGGTCCTTCCTGGGGCCGCTATTCTAGGCAGCCCGGACGCGCTACCCGGCTTGCGAGATGACGGTGCGCTCGATCAGGCGGTCGTCGCCAAGCACGATCAGGGAAAACAGCAACTCTTCGAGATTGTTCGCCAGCGCCGTCTTGCGCGCCAGCAAGGGGGTGGCCTTGGGGTCGATCACCAGGAAGTCAGCCTCGCACCCGGGCTGCAGGTTGCCGATGACACCATCGAGACCGAGCGCCCGTGCCGCGCCGCCCGTATGGCGCCACCACAGCTGCGACGGCGCGATGCTCACGCCGGGCTTGGTCTGTCCCTCGCGGCCCACGTAGTAGGCCGCCAGCATGGTCGCGAAGGGGCTGAAGCTGGTGCCGCCGCCTACATCGCTCGCCAGGCCGTAGCGATAGCCGATGCGGTCGGCGCCCTCGAAGTCGAAGAAACCGCTGCCGAGGAACAGGTTGCTGGTCGGGCTGACGGCCGAGGCGGTGCCGGTGTCGCGCATCAGGCGGCGGTCGTCGTCGTCGAAATGGATGCAGTGGGCGTACACGGCGCGTTCGCGCATCAGGCCGAAGCCGGCGTAGACGTCCAGGTAGGAGCGGGCCTGCGGGAACAGTTCGCGCGCCCACTTGACCTCGTCCTTGTTCTCGGCCACGTGCGAATGGACCCAGGTGTCGGGGTACTTCGCCGCCAGTTCGCCGGCGCCGCGCAGCTGCGCATCGGTGCTGGTGGGGGCGAAGCGCGGCGTGATGGCGTAGCCCAGGCGGCCCTGGTTGTGCCAGCGGCGGATCAGCGCCTCGGTGTCGACCAGGCTCTGCTCGGTCCGGTCACGCACGCCATCGGGCGAATGGCGGTCCTGCAGCACCTTGCCGGTGATCATGCGCAGCTGCCGCCGCTCGGCGGCCTCGAAGAAGGCCTGCACCGACTGCGGGTGCGAGGTCGCGAAGGTCAGGGAGGTGGTGACGCCGTTGCGCAGCAGTTCGTCGAAGAAGACCTCGGCCACCTCGGCCGAGTGGGCCGGGTCGGCGAAGCGGCTTTCAGCCGGGAAGGTGTAGTTCTCCAGCCAGGGCAGCAGGCCGTCGGCCGGCGCCCCGATGATGTCGGTCTGCGGAAAGTGGATGTGCATGTCGACGAAGCCCGGCGCCAGGATGCGTCCCGGCCAGTGGGTGACCGCGACGCCAGGGTGGCGCGCCGCCACCTCGGCATGGGCGCCGGCGTCCTGCACCCGCTGCCGGCCCTGGGCATCGGGGCCGACCACCAGCAGGCCGTCGGTGTCGAACAGCGGTCGGCCGGCGGCGTCGAATCGCAGGAGGGAGGCTCGGTAGGCGTGCATGGCTGCGAGGGTAAGGCAGACGCGGCGGTACGCAATGTGCATGCGCATATGAAGGCTATATGTCACGAACGGCGCGCCGGCCCGCCGGGCGCCGGCCCGGCCGCCATGCACGGTCGAACATAATCCGGCACCCATGAAAGTGCTTCTCGTCGCAAACTACGAACCCGATGGCCAGAACAGCATGCTCGCCTTCCGGCGCGTGCTGGAACGCGAGTTGCCCCGGCTGGGCTGCGAGGTGCGGGTGGCAGCCCCGTCGCAGCGGGTGCTGCGCTTCGCGCCCTCCGAGCGCTGGCGCAAGTGGTTCGCCTACGTCGACAAGTTCGTGCTGTTCATCCCCTCGCTGGTGCGGCAGGCGCGCTGGGCCGACGTGGTGCACGTCACCGATCATTCGAACGGCATGTACGTCCCCTGGGTCGAGAGCCGGCCCACTGTCATCGCCTGCCACGACGTGATCGCGATCCAGGCGGCGCGCGGCATGGTCGCGGGCTGGGACGTGGGCCGCAGCGGCCGGCTGTTCCAGCGCCTGATCGCGCGCGGGCTGGCGCGCGCCGACGTGATCGCCTGCGCCTCGGACCTGACCCGGCGCGACCTGCTGTCCCTCGACGTGGCGCAGCCGTCGAAGGTGGCGCTGGCGCGGCACGGCCTGAACGACGAATTCGCGCCGCTGCCGCCGGCCGAGGCACAGGCCCTGCTGGCGGGGCTGGGCCTGCGGCCGCAGGAGCCCTACCTGCTCCACGTCGGCCTCGACCTGCCGCGGAAGAACCGCCGGCGGGTGCTGGAGACCTTCATCGCACTGCACGAGCGGGCCGCCGCCGCCTCCCGGCCGGCCCTGGTGCAGCGGCTGGTGTTCGTCGGCCCGGAGCTCGGTCCCGAACTGGCGCAGTTGGCGCAACGGCACGGCGTCGCCGACCGGATCACCACGCTGCAGGGTCTGTCGCACGCCGAGATTCGCGCCGCCTATGCGGGCGCCACCGCCCTGCTCTTCCCCTCGTTGCAGGAAGGCTTCGGCTGGCCCGTGATCGAGGCGCAGGCCTGCGGCTGCCCGGTGTTCACGTCCGACCTTGCGCCGATGAACGAAATCGGCGGCGAGGGCGCGGTGTACGTCGACCCCGACGACCCGGTGGCCATGGCCGAGGCCATCGAGCAGGCGACGCCGCGCCTCGCCGAGTTGCGCCAGAAGGGGCTCGCCAACGCCGCCCTCTACACGCCGGGCCAGATGGCCGCCGCCAATGTGGCGGTCTACCGGATGGCGATCGAGAAGCACGAGGCGAAGCGATGAAGCGGCTGGCGGCGCTGGCGGTTGTCTTCCTGCCCTGGTCGCTCAAGCGCTGGTTGCTGCGCCGCTTCTGGGGCTACCAAATCGCGGATGGTGCGCGGATCGGGCTGTCCTATGTCTTTCCGGGCCACCTGGTGATGGCGCAAGGTGCCCGCATCGGCCACCTGAACGTCGCGATCCACCTGGAGCGGATGGAATGCGGCGCCCATTCGATCATCGAGCGCTCCAACTGGATCACCGGCCATCGGCACGGTGGCGGGCACTTCGGCCACCGTGCCGGACGCGACTCGGCGCTGGTGCTCGGCGCGCACGCCGCGATCACCAAGCAGCACATCATCGACTGCACCGACAAGGTCGAGATCGGCGCCTTCACGACCCTCGCCGGCTACCACTCGCAGATCATCACCCACGGCATCGACGTGGTGGACGGCCGCCAGGACTGCAAGCCGATCCGGATCGGCGCCTACTGCCTGGTCGGCACGCGCGTGATCGTGCTCGGCGGCGCCGCGTTGCCCGATCGCTCGGTACTGGCCGCGGGCTCGGTGCTCAACAAGGCCCACGGCGAGGAATTCGCGGTCTATGCGGGCCAGCCCGCGGTGCGGGTCAAGGGCATCGCCCCCGAGGCCGCGTACTTTCACCGGCCCCGGGGCTTCGTGGACTGAAGGCGCGGAGGCGCTTGGCCGGCCGCGAAACGGGCGCTCGAGCGCAGGCCCGGGGATCAGGGCCGGTCGTCCGGCAACGGCACCGACTGAAGATCGAAAGGCACGTCGCGCGGAATGCCGGCTTCGTCGTCCTTGTGCCCGAACAGCAGGCCGTACTTCGATTCGATGAAATAGACCCTGCCGTTGGCCACCGTGCCCGACGACGGATCGTTGAGTCCCGCCGCCAGGGTCTGGAGCGTCATGCGCTCGCCTTCGAGCCTCGCCGCCGTGACTTGGCCACCATAGGGACCGCTTCCGAAGGCGTTGCTTTCGAACAGCACCAGATGGCCGGGTTTCCAGGCCCGGATCGCGTCGACGTTCTTCAGGACGCGCGGTGCCTCGATGCGCCGGACCTCGCCCGCATGCCCGTCCGCGCCAAGCGGAATGTGCAGCACGTGCGAAGCCGCCTCGACCAGGCTCACGTAGACGTCACGGTCGCCGTCGAGCGCGATGCCGTTCAGCCCCCGGTAAGGCGCCGTGCCGCCGGCCAGCAACGGGTCTTCCTTCCAGACCTCGAGGGCCGCCGCGCCCGGCGCGAGGCGCAGCACGCGCGGGTGGAACGAGTCCGTCACGTAGAGGTTGCCGCGCGCATCCTGCGCCAGGTCGTTGCAATAGCCGGAAGCGGGCATGGCGTAGCTGCCGCGCGGCGTTCCGGTCACCAGGTCGTAGCTCTTGAGCGCGCTGGGCGTCTGCGGGACCGTGGTGAAGCCGGTCGCACCAGAACACACCCACAGCAGATGGCGGGCCGCATCCACCAGCACCCCCTGCCCATTCGCGAGCCCGTTGGCGCCGGGCTTCACGAGCATTTCCGGCCGGGCGCCGGCGCCGGGCCGAAGCCGGACCACCGCCCCCTGGCGCCAGCTGCCCACGTAGAACGAACCGTCCGGCCCGGTCGCGACGCTCTCCGGATACCAGTCGGCAGGCAAGGGTCGCGTGGTCGGCGGCGCGGCCATCGCCGCGGCCTGGAGGGCCAGGAGGCCGGCTGCTGCGAGCTGCTTCGGGCTCATTGCCAGACGCGGTACACCCGCCCCGTTTGCACGCCTTCGACGCTTCGCACATAGGCCTGCGCCACGCGCGCGGCCGGCACCGGCTCGAAGCCGGGAAAGAAGGGCTCGTAGTCCGGCAACGACTCGGTGAGCAGCGTCGGGCTGATGGCATTGATGCGCAGCCTGCGCGGCAATTCAACCGCCGCCGCACGGACGAAGCCTTCGACCGCCGCGTTGACGGGGGTGGCATTGGCGCCCAGCCGGATCGGCTCCTCGGCCACGATGCCGCTGGTGAGCGTGATCGAGCCGTGGTCGCGCAGCACATGCTGGCCGAGCAGCTTGTCCTGCAGGCCGACGTCGAAATCCGAGGACTGCATGTCGGCCAGCACGGCGGCCACGGCACGGCCGAGCACGCCGCTGGCGCCGACGAGAAGAATTTTCATGAGGGGATCCATGCGGTTGAAAAAGAGTCGCTATTCTTTTGCGAACCTTTCATTCAATAAATACACAATCTCTTCTTGGATTCAGAATAAATAGTTAGCAATATGGACAAGCTTCGCGCCATGGAAGTCTTCGTCGCCGCCATCGACGCCGGCAGCTTCGCCAAGGCGGCGGAGGCCCTGGAGCTGTCGGCCGTGATGGTCGGCAAGCACATCCGCGGGCTCGAAGAGGCTTTGGGCGCGCGCCTGCTCGAACGCACCACGCGCCGCCACGCGCTCACGGAAATCGGTGCCGCCTACCTGGAACGCTGCCGTGACGTGCTCGCCAGCGTGCGCACGGCGGATGGCGTGGCGGAGTCGTTGCGGGCGCTGCCGCAAGGCACGTTGCGCGTGACCGCACCGGTCGCCTACGGCGCGCACCGGCTGATGCCGGTGATCGCCCGGTACATGGCCGCCCATCCGCAGGTCCAGGTCGAGCTGAACCTCAACGACCGCGTGGTCGACCTGGCCGAGGAAGGCTTCGACTGCGGGATCCGCTCCGGGGCTGCGGTCGAAGACCGGCTGATCGCGCGACCCCTGGCGCGCTCGCCCATGTTCGCGGTCGCCAGCCCGGCCTTCGTCGCCCGCCACGGCATGCCGGCGCATCCCTCGGACCTCGAAGCGTTGCCGCTGCTGGCCTTCGCAGCATGGGGGCCGAACCACTCATGGCGTTTCACGCGCGGCGCGGAGACCGTCCGTGTCCCGGTGCGCGGCCCTCTGGTGACCAACAATGGCCAGGCCCTGCTCACGGCCGCCCTCGCCGGTGTGGGCGTCATCGTGCAGGCGGACCCCCTGCTCACTCCCGCGCTCGACGCCGGCCAGGTGGTGCGCCTGCTGGCGGACTGGGACCTGCCGGCGCGCGATGTCCACATCGTGAGGCTGCCGGAGGCCCGCCCCAGCGCCAAGCTGCGCAGCTTCGTGGATTTCGTGGTCGAGCGGCTGGGCTGATCGCGCTCAGGGCGCCTTGCGCGCGACCCGCCCCTGCACGCCCTCGACCAGCCAGTTCATGTGGAGGATCTGCTCGTCGTCCAGGCCCTGCCCCTTGGCGATGACGACCCGGCCCTCGTTGTCGCGCACATCGGCGGCCACGGCCTGGAAGGGCTTCAGCTTGCCGGCGGCGATGTCCTGCTGGCGCGCCAACACTTCGTCCTGCACGGCCTTCGGCACCTTGGAGCCGAAATCGCCGACCCGGATCATGCCCTCCTTGACGCCACCCCAGACGTTGCCGCTTTTCCAGCTGCCGTCGAGCACGGCACGGGCGCGCTGCGTGTAGTAGTCGCCCCACTGGTGCGTGACCGCGACGACCTGGGCGTCGGGCGCGACCTTGCGCATGTCGGAGTGGTAGGCGACGGCCAGCTTGCCGCGCTCCTGCGCCGCGGTCATCACGGCGGTCGAGCCGGTGTGGAAGGCGATCACGTCGACGTCCTGGTTGAACAGGGCCATCGCCGCCTCGCGCTCCTTCGGCGGGTCGAACCAGACGTCCAGCCACACCACCTTGACCCGCGCCTGCGGGTTGACCGAACGCATGCCCAGCGTGAAGGCGTTGATGCCCTGCAGCACCTCGGGGATCGGGAAGCCCGCCACGTAGCCCGCGACGTTGGTCTTCGTCATGCGGCCGGCCGCGACACCGGCGAGATAGCGGCCCTCGTAGTAGCGCGCATTGGCGGTCGCGACGTTGGGTGCCGTCTTGTAGCCGGTGATCGATTCGAACTTCACGTCCGGAAAGTCGCGCGCCACCTTCAGCGTCGGCTCCATGTAGCCGAAGCTCGACGTGAAGATCAGCTTGTTGCCCTGCTGGGCGAGGTCGCGGATCACGCGCTCGGCATCGGCGCCCTCGGCCACGTTCTCGACGTAGGTGGTCTTGACCTTGCCGGCCAGCGCGGCCTCGACGGCCTTGCGTCCGTTTTCGTGCTGGCGCACCCAGCCGGCATCGGTGACCGGGGCGACATAGACGAAGCCGATCTTCAGCGGATCGGCCTTCGGCGCGGGTTGGGAAAAAGCTGGAAGAAAGAAACAAGCGGCCGCGAGCGCGGCTGCGAGGTTTTTATACATGGTAGTCCTCTACATGGCCCCGGAATGGAAAAGGCGCCGCGGGGCAGCGGCGCCGGTGCCCATTTTAACGGACCGCCGTCGCTCAACGACCGGTCGCGCTGTCGCGCACCGCCTCGCGCATCAAATCGGCCAGCCGGGCCACCGGCGCTTCGGGCTCGGCCTGCGCGCGGGCCATCGAGAGCGCGATCTGCGGCAGCGCCGGCAGGCCGGTGCCGGTGCGGTCGAGCACGCGCACGTGCGGCGGCAGCCCGAAGGCGGGGCGTGCCGACAGGCCAAGCCCGGCCGAGGTCGCGGCCCACAGCGCCGCCAGGCTGGCACTGGTGAAGACATGGCGCCAGGGAATGTCCGCGCGGTCGAGCACCGTGGTGACGATCTCGCGCAGCGGGCATGGGGCGTCGACCATCACCAGCGGCAGCGGCTCGCGCGACTTGCGCGGCCCGGCGCGCTGCAGTTCGGACCACCACGCAGTGTCCAGTGCCGCGGGCGCGGCGGGTGCGATCCATTGCAGCGGCAGGCGCACGAGGTGCTCGGCATGGTCCAGTGGTGCGCTGCCCGCGACTTCCCAGGTCAGGGCCAGGTCGAGCTGGCCCAGCGCCAGCCGCTCGCGCAGTTCGGCGCTGCGCGCCACGCAGGCCTCGACGCGAACCCTGGGATGCGCGCGCGCGAAGCGGCCGAGCACGCCGGGCAGCAGGCTTTCGCCCAGGTCTTCCTGCAGGCCGAGCCGGACCCAGCCTTCGAGGTCGGCGCCGCGCATCGCGGCCGCCGCCTCGTCGTTGATCTCGAGCAGGCGATGGGCATAGGCCAGCAGGGTCTGGCCGGCGTCGGTGAGCTCGAGGCCGCGCCCGGCCTTGCGCAGCAGCGGCGTGCCGGCCTGGCTTTCAAGCTTCTTGAGCTGGGCACTCACCGCCGAGGTCGAGCGCCCGAGCTTGTCGGCCGCCCGGGCGTAGCTGCCGAGGGCCACGCCGGTCGAGAAGCTGCGAAGAACGTCGAGGTCGAACAACACGTGGGTCATGGTCAATCATCCCGTTTTTGTGGACGGATGGTTGATTATTTTCTGATTTTCAAAAGCTTGGCACAAGCGGACACTGCGCCGCATGATGCAAGCCCCCTCGCTCCCCGCCACCTCGTCGCACCGCTGGAAGGTGCTCGCCGCAGGCGTCGCCGCCAACGCGGCGTTCTCGGTCGCTTTCAGCGGCATCCCGATGACCGCCGTGCTGATGCGATCGGGCTATCGGCTCGACAACGCCACCCTGGGCCTGGTGCTCGGGCTGATGGGCCTCGGCATCGCCGTGAGCGAACTGCCGTGGGGCCTGCTGACCGACCGCTGGGGCGACCGGCCGGTGCTGCTGACCGGCCTCGGCGCCACCGCCCTGGCGCTGCTCGCAATGGCGCTGCTGGCAGCGCCGACGCCGCAGCACGTGCCCGGCCTGGGCTGGCTCGGTGCCGGCCTGCTCGGAGTCGGCCTGCTGGGTGGCAGCGTCAACGGCGCCAGCGGCCGGGCCGTGATGGGCTGGTTCGCCGACGGCGAGCGCGGCCTGGCGATGAGCATCCGGCAGACCGCCGTGCCGCTCGGCGGCGCGGTCGGCGCCATGCTGCTGCCGGCGGTCGCATCGCGCTTCGGCTTTGCGGCGATGTACGGCGTACTGGCCGCCCTGTGCGCGCTCAGCGCCCTGCTGGCCTGGGCCTGGGTGCGCGAACCCGCGGCGCCGCTCGCGCCCTTTCCGGCCGCGGCGCGGGCCGCGCAGCGCCGGGACGGCCCGTTGCGCGACGCCCGCGTCTGGCGCCTCGCGGCGGGCATCGGCATCCTGTGCGCGCCGCAGTTCGCGGTGCTGTCCTTCGGCACCGTCTTCCTGCACGACTTCGGCCACGCCGGGCTGGGCGTCATCGCCGCCGCGATGACGGCGATGCAGGTCGGGGCGATGGCGATGCGGGTCTGGAGCGGGCGCTGGACCGATCGCCGCCGGAACCGGCCGGCCTACCTGCGCGCCAGCAGCCTGCTCAGCATGCTGCTGTTCGCGGCACTGGCGGCGCTGGCCCTGGCGGGCGACGCGGCGACCGGTGCTTCGGCTCCGCTGCGCGCGCTGCTGATCGGGCTGCTGGCCGTGAGCGGCCTCTGCGTATCGGCCTGGCACGGCGTCGCCTACACCGAACTGGCCACCCGCGCGGGCGCGGCCCGGGCCGGCACCGCACTGGGCATGGCGAACACCAGCGTGTTCATGGTGTGCTTCGCGACGCCGCTCGGCATTCCTCACCTGTTGGCCCTGCAGGGCTGGCCGCTGGTGTGGCTGGCGGCCGCGGCCTGCGCGGCCGCCGCCCTGCCGCTGCTCTCGGCGCCTGCGGATGCGGTTCAGGCGAAGGCGTCGAAGGCCGCGTTGAGCCGGTCGACATAGGCGCGCTTGGCCGCGGCATCGACGAAGCTGCCCTCGAAGCTGTTGGCCGCCAGCTGCCAGGCGTGCTGCGCCGTGAGCCCGGTGGCGGCGAAGGTCTCGGTGAAGTTCTGGTTCATGTAGCCGCCGAAGTAGGCCGGGTCGTCGGAATTCACCGTCGCCACCAGGCCGCCATCGAGCAGCGCGCGCAGGTTGTGCTGCCCGAGGTCGGGGAACACGCACAGCTTGAGGTTCGACAGCGGGCAGACGGTCAGCGGAATGCGGTCCGCGGCCAGCCGCTTCATGAGCGCGGCGTCCTTGGTGCTCTGCACGCCATGGTCGATGCGCTCGACCTTGAGCACGTCGAGCGCGCTCCAGACATAGGCCGGCGGCCCCTCCTCGCCCGCATGGGCGACCAAGTGGAAGCCGAGTTCGCGGCAGCGGGCGAACACGCGGGCGAACTTCTCGGGCGGATGGCCGAGCTCGCTCGAATCGAGGCCGACGCCGATGAAGCGGTCGCGAAACGGCAGCGCCTGCTCCAGCGTGGCGAAGGCATCCTCCTCGCTGAGGTGGCGCAGGAAGCACAGGATCAGCTCGGCATCGACGCCGAGCCTGGCCTTGGCATCGACGCAGGCCCGGTGCAGGCCGTCGATCACGGTCTGCATCGCGACGCCGCGCTCGGTGTGGGTCTGCGGATCGAAGAACATCTCGGTGCGCACCACGTTGTCGGCCGCCGCCCGCTCCAGGTAGGCCCAGGCCATGTCGTAGAAGTCCTGCTCCTTCAGAAGCACGCTGGCGCCGGCGTAGTAGATGTCCAGGAAGGTCTGCAGGTTGGTGAAGGCGTAGGCGGCGCGCAGGTCCTCCACGCTGGCGTAGGGAATGGCGACGCCGTTGCGCTGCGCCAGCGCGAAGATCAATTCGGGCTCGAGCGAGCCCTCGATGTGGATGTGCAGCTCGGCCTTCGGCATGGCGCGCAGCAGCGCGGGCAGGCGGTCGGCGGCGATGTCGCGGACGGTGCGTTTTTGGGCAATGGTCATCAGCAGACTCCGAAGGTGATGCCACGCATTTTGAGGTGGCGGCGGTAGAGGGACGAGGCCTTGTCGGCCACGGTGTGGAGCTCGGCGCGCAGGTCGAGCGGCAGCCGCTTGGGGCTTTGCGATTCGAGCACCGGCTTGTCCTGCAGGAAGATGGTGTCCTGGAAGGCGCGCACCGAGGCCGCGTCGCGCTCGAAATCGGAGGTGGCGAAGCGGAACCAGACCCGGCTGCGCTCGGCATCGACCGGGCAGATCTGGAGCGCGATCGATTCGCGGTAGCCGTCGATGCCGACGCTCGAAGCCTCGGGCACCTTGGTCAGCACCGCCGCATAGGGCGCTGTGACCTCATAGGTGTATTCGACCTGCGCCGGCGCGGTCGAGTTGACCGTCGACTGCGGCTGCCAGGCCTTGCAGCCGGTCGCGCGCACGCCGTCGGGCGTGGCTTCGACCCGGTAGTCGTCGATCACGGCCATCTCGCGCGCGCCGAGCCAGCCTTCGTGCACGAAGCCGAAGTGCGCCATGTCGAGGAAGTTCTCGACCAGCCGCGGGGCGCTCGTCTCGACGTCGTAGGGGCCGCAGCTGATCTTGCGCATGCCCGCGTCGTCCTCGGCCTCGAAGGCGGGCAGCGCGGCATCGCCCTGGCCATCACTTTCGAGCCGGACCCACACCAGGCCCTGGGCCTCGACCGCGGCGTGCGTCGCGGCGCGGTGCGTGGCCGGCGGCACGAAGTCCGGCAGCGCCGGTACGTGGATGCAATGGCCGCCGGGCTCGAAGCGCCAGCCGTGGTAGGGGCACTCGAGGACCGCGCCGCGCTCGCAGGCGACCACCCGGCCGAGCGAGAGCTGCGCGCCGCGATGCGGACAGCGGTCGGCCCAGGCGTGGACGGTACCGGCGCCATCGCGCCACAGCACCAGCTTGTCGCCGAGCAGTCGCACCGCGAGCGGCGCCGTCGCCAGCTCGTCGGCAAGAGCCACCGGATGCCAAAGACTTTTTTCTATCAACGTAACTCCATTCGACTCAGGTTTCGCGCCCTGACGGCAGCTCGTTCAATTGTGGCTCGCACACTCGAATTCATGGCGCGGGCGTATCGCGGTCCAGTGATTGCAGCAATGCGCGGCCAGTGATGGTCAGCCGGTATTTCTGCAAGCGACTGTTGGGCTTGTCAGGCAGGGTGTATTCGATCAGGCCTTGCGTCAACGCGGGCTCGATATAGCGCTCTCGCACATGGGTGCGGTCCTTGAGCTGCAGCCGCTCGCGAATCTCGGCGTTTGCCAAGTCTCCGGCTTCGGCGAGCAGCTTCAACAGGGCGAGGACTGGTGGGGTGACTGGTGGGGTGACTGGTGGGGTGACTGGTGGGGTGCCCCCCTCCCACTCCGCAGCCGGTCGCCGGATCACGGCGCTGAACTGGTTGCCCGCTACCTGGTCGGCCAGATCGATACTCGGCCACTCTTTCAATGCACGCGGAATGCCGCTGCCCATGCCGCGATACGGCAAGATGTGGGAGGCATGTTCGGTCAGCGTCGGGTTGCGGCGGTTGGTGCGCCCTTCGCGGATGGCCGCCACGCTCAGGCTGTCGGGCAGGTGGCCCGGGCTGACGATCTCAATCCGGTCGGCGAACACCATCAGGCGGATCGAGGCACTGGTGAAGTAGTCGCGGTGGATCAGCGCATTCACCAGCAGTTCTTCCAATGCGGCCTCGGGAATCTCCAGTTCGCCCAACGTATTGAAGCCGCGCTTGCGCTGTACGTGGTGCAGGTTGCGGCGGACGAAGGCAAAGCTGCGTTGGTACTGTTCCTGCAAGGTGCCAGCAATATCCTCGCTATCCAAGTAGCGGGTATCGGCCAGACTGACGCCGGGGAAGGCCACAGCCTTGACCTCGAACGCCGGCCGCCAGCGCTGCGGGTGGCGGCCGAACAGCATCAACCCCGCCAGGTTCAGTTCACGCCCATCGCCCAGGCCCAGGTTTTGCAGGAGTTGCTCCTGTGTCTGGCCCGCAAACTCGCTGCCTTGGCCATAGCGACGGTTGAAATAGGCTTGAAAGGCCTTCTCGTCGACATCCGCCGCAGACGTTCCAGCCACCGGCACCACATCGGCATAGACCAGACCGGCACGCTGGAACATCCGCTGCATTTCCTCGCGCGCCGTCACGTGTCGCTTGTCCGCACCCTGCTTGACCCAGATCCGTCCCTGATGGTCCACATAGGGCTTGGCGAGGCCATCGGGCACGCTGACCACCATCACGATGCCTTGAGAAGTCTGCAAGTTCTCGGTCGTCGGATGTACAGGCGGGCGCATGTGCTGGGTAGCGGCATTGCCGAGCAACTGGTTCAGCCGCCGCACCGCGGCCGGGTCCAGCCCGCTGACCGCCCCATCGTCGGCCACGCCGAGAAACAACCATCCGCCACCGCTGTTGGCAAAGGCCGCCAACTCGGCGGCCAAGCCGTCGACGTTGCTCGCATCGCGCTTGAACTGGTGTCGGCTGTCTTCGCCACGCACCAGCACTTGCTGCAGTTCGGACTCGTTCATGGTTCCTCCCCAGACCCAAAACGAAAAAGGGTTGCCCGAGGACAACCCTTTGCACCGGAGATCCGGTTTTTCGTCGTCTTACTTCTTGTCGCCGCCCGGCACCTTGCCTTCGACGCCCTTGACGTAGAAGTTGACGCCGCTCAGAAACTTGTCGTCGGCCACGGCACCGGCCGCCACCACTTCCTTGCCGTCCTGGTCGACGATCGGGCCCTTCCAGATCGAGAAGCTGCCGTCCTTCAGGCCCTTCTTGACTTCCTCGATCTTGGCCTTAGCCTCGGCCGGAACGTCCTCGGCGATCGACACCAGGTCGATCGCGCCTTCCTTGACGCCCCACCAGGTCTGGCCGGTGGTCCACTTGCCGTCCAGCATGTCCTGGGTGGCCTTGGTGTAGTAAGGCGTCCAGTTGATGACGGCCGAGGCCAGGTGGGCCTTCGGGCCGTAGGCGGTCATGTCGGAGTCCCAGCCGAAGGCGCGCTTGCCCTTTTCCTGGGCGGTCTTGAGCACGGCCGGCGAGTCGGTGTTCTGGAACAGCACGTCGGCGCCGCCGTTGATCAGCGCGGTGGCGGCCTCGGTTTCCTTGGGCGGGCTGAACCATTCGTTGACCCACACCACCTTGGTCGAGATCTTCGGGTTGACCGACTGGGCGCCCAGCGTGAAGCTGTTGATGTTGCGCAGCACCTCGGGGATCGGCACCGAGCCGACCACGCCCAGCGTGTTGCTCTTGGTCATCGAGCCGGCGATCACGCCAGCCATGTAGGCGCCTTCGTAGGTGCGGCTGTCGTAGGTGCGCATATTCTCGGCCGTCTTGTAGCCGGTGGCATGCTCGAACTTGACTTCCTTGTTGTCGGCCGCGACCTTGAGCATCGGCTCCATGTAGCCGAAGGTGGTGCCGAAGATCAGCTTGTTGCCCTGGCTCACCATGTCGCGGAACACGCGCTCGGCATCGGCGCTCTCGGGCACGCTCTCGACGAAGGTGGTCTTGATCTTGTCGCCGAATTCCTTCTCGATCGCCTTGCGGGCGTTGTCGTGCGCGAACGACCAGCCGCCGTCGCCGACCGGGCCGACATAGGCGAAGGCGATGTTCAGCGGCGCCTTCGGTGCCGGTGCCGCAGCGCTGGGCGCCGGGGCGGCAGGCGCCGCGGCGGGAGCTGCTGCCTCTTCCTTCTTGCCGCAGCCGATGAGGGCGGCCGAAGCGACCGCGGTCAGGGCAGCCAGCTTGAGCAGGGAACGCTTGTTCAGATCATTCATTGTTCGAAATCCTCGAAGGACGGGTTGGCGGAGAAACAAAAGGAAACGTGATTATGAGCCGGGGTAGAAGGGTTTCCCAATCGAAGCCGGCATGTTGACCCGGATAAACGCCGGGTTGCGCGAGATCAGTGCCAGCACCACGATCGGCGCGATATAGGTCAGCATGCTGAGGAACTGGCTCGGGATGTTGACCCCGGTGCTCTGCAGGTGGAAGCCCAGCATCGACACCCCGCCGAACAGGTAGGCACCGAGCAGCACCCGCACCGGGCGCCAGGTCGCGAAGGTGGTGAGCGCGAGCGCGATCCAGCCGCGTCCGGCCACCATGCCCTCGACCCACAGCGGCGTGTAGACGGTCGACAGGTAGGCGCCCGCCAGCCCGCACAGCGCGCCGCCGGCGATCACCGCCAGGAAGCGGATGCGCCGCACCGGATAGCCCAGCGCGTGCGAGGACTCGGGCGATTCGCCGACCGAGCGCAGCACCAGGCCGGCGCGCGTGCGGTACAGGAACCAGATCAGGCCGATGGTCAGCAGCACCGCGAAATAGACCATCGGGTGATGGCGGAACAGCGCCGGCCCCACCAGCGGGATGTCGCCCAGCACCGGCAGCGCGTAGGACACGCTCTCGGGCAGCTTGGCCTGGACGAAGTTGATGCCCGCGAAGGCCGAGAAACCGACGCCGAACAGGCTCAGCGCCAGCCCGGTGGCGTACTGGTTGGTGTTGAGCCAGATCACCAGCACGCCGAAGAAGGCGGCCAGCAGCGCCCCGGCCGCCATGCCGGCCAGGAAGCCGAGCCAGGTGTTGTGCGTGACCACCACGGTGGCGAAGCCGGCGATCGCGGCGCACAGCATCATGCCCTCCGCGCCGAGGTTGACGATGCCGGCCTTTTCGTTGATCAGCAGGCCCAGGGCGGCGATGGCCAGGACCGTGCCGGCGCTGAGCGTGGAGCCCAGCAGCAGTGCGTAGGATTCCATCATGCGGCTCCTTCGGTGGGACGGGCGACCGGTGCCGTGAGCGGCGTGCTGGCCTGCAGCGAACCGGTCCCGGAGGTCGAGGCGATCACCTTGACCGCTGCCTTGCGCCGGATCCGGTAGGCGATCAGCGTGTCGCAGGCCAGCAGCGTGAACAGCAGCAGGCCCTGGAACACGCCGGTCAGCGACTTGGGCAGGCCGAGCCGCGACTGGGCCAGCTCGCCACCGATGTAGAACATGCTCATGAGGATCGCCGAGAAGATCATGCCGACCGGGTGCAGCCGGCCGACGAAGGCCACGATGATCGCGGCGAAGCCGTAGCCGGCGGGAACGTAGGGCGTGAGCTGGCCGATCGGGCCCGCCACTTCGAGCGCACCCGCCAGGCCGGCCGCGCCGCCCGAGGTCAGCAGCGCGATCCAGACCGCGCGCCGGGCCGAGAAGCCCGCGTAGCGCGCGGCCGCCGGCGCCAGCCCGCCGACCTGCTGGGCGAAGCCGGCCCGGGTGCGGAACAGGAACACCCACAGCGCCGCCGAGCCGGCCAGCGCGATCAGCAGTCCGATGCTGACGCGCGAGCCCTTCAGCAGCCGCGGGATCTGGGTCACGGCCTCGAAGGTCTTGGTCTGCGGGAAGTTGTAGCCCTGCGGGTCCTTCCACGGGCCGTAGACCATGTAGCCCAGCAGCAGCACCGCGACGTAGACCAGCATCAGGCTCACCAGGATCTCGTTGGCGTTGAACCTGTCGCGCAGGAAGGCGACGATGCCCGCCCAGACCATGCCGCCCAGGATCCCGGCGACCAGGATCGCGGCCACGATCCACGACCCGGTCGACTTGTCGGCCAGCAGCGCGACGCCGCCGGCGCAGATGGCGCCGAACACGAACTGCCCCTCGGCGCCGATGTTCCAGACATTGGAGCGGAAGCACACGGCCAGGCCGAGCGCGATGATGAGGAGCGGCGTCGCCTTGACCATCAGCTCGCCCAGCGCATAGCCGCTCTTGATCGGCTCCCAGAAGAAGACAGCGAGGCCCTTGACCGGGTCCTTGCCGAGCAGGGCGAACAGCACCATGCCGATCAGCACGGTGATCAGCAGCGCCAGGATCGGCGAGCCATAGCTCCAGAAACGCGAGAGCTGCGGGCGGGGTTCGAGCTTAAGCATGGGCCACCTCCGTGGCTGCCTTGGCAGCATGTGGCGAAGCGTCCCAGAGGCCGCTCATCCATTCGCCGATCTGCGGCACCGTGGCGGCGGCGCGATCGATCGAGGGCGAGAGGCGGCCCTTGGCGATGACATGCAGGCGGTCGCAGATCTCGAACAGCTCGTCGAGCTCCTCGCTGACCACCAGCACCGCGCAGCCGGCATCGCGCAGCGCCAGGATCTCGCCGCGGATCAGCGCCGCGGCGCCGACGTCCACGCCCCAGGTCGGCTGCGAGACGATGAAGATCTTCGGGTCGGCGTCGATCTCGCGCCCGACGATGAATTTCTGCAGGTTGCCGCCCGACAGCGAGCGTGCCGCCGCGTTCGGCCCGCCGGCCTTGACGTTGAAGCGCTGGATGATCTTGGCGGCGTGCTGCTGCAGCGCGCCGGTCCGGATCCAGCCGCCCTTGCCGACCGCGTTGCTGCGGGTCAGCAGCATGTTCTGCGCCAGCCCCAGGGTCGGCACGGCGCCGCGGCCCAGCCGCTCCTCGGGCACGAAGTGCAGCCCCAGCGCGCGGCGCCGGCGCGGCCTGAAGTGGGCCGCCGGCTGGCCGAAAACCTCGATCATGCGGGCCTCGGCCCGAGTGTCCTCGCCCGACAGGGCGTAGAGCAGTTCCTTCTGGCCGTTGCCCGAGACGCCGGCGATGCCCACCACCTCGCCGGCGCGGACGTCCAGGGAGATGCCGTCCAGGTCGACGCCGAACTGGTCCTCGCGCGCCAAGGTGAGGCCCTTGACCTGCATCGCCACCGCGCCCGCATGGATCGGCCGGTGTTGCAGCGGCGGCGGCTCGGCGCCGATCATCAGCCTCGACAGCGATTCGTTCGATTCGTTCTGCGGATTGCACACCCCCGTGACCTTGCCGCCGCGCAGCACGGTGCAGGCCGTGCACAGCTCGCGGATCTCGTGCAGCTTGTGGCTGATGTAGAGGATGCTGCAGCCTTCGGAGGCCAGCTTCTTGAGCACCACGAAGAGCTTCTGCACCGCCTGCGGCGTCAGGACCGAGGTCGGCTCGTCGAGGATCAGCAGCTTGGGGTCGGTCAGCAGCGCGCGAATGATCTCGACCCGCTGCATCTCGCCGACCGACAGCGTGTGGACCGGCCGCGCCGGGTCGATGTCCAGCCCGTATTCGGCCGCCTTGGCCTGGACCCGGCGCGCCACCTCGGCCAGCGCCAGGCTCTTGTCCAGCCCGAGCCAGACGTTCTCGGCCACGGTCAGGGTATCGAACAGGGAGAAATGCTGGAACACCATGCTGATGCCCAGCGCCCGCGCCTCCTGCGGGTTGCGCACGTTGACCGGCTGGCCGTTGAACATCACGCTGCCTTCATCGGGCTTGACCGAGCCGTAGATGATCTTCATCAGCGTGGATTTGCCGGCGCCGTTCTCGCCGAGGACCGCGTGGGTTTCGCCGGGCGCCACCGTCAGCGAAACGTCGCTGTTGGCGACCACCGCGGGGTAGCGCTTGGTGATGTGCGCGAGCTGGAGTCTGTGGATTGTCATGCCTGTGCCTGGCCGTTGGGTTTCAGGGACGCATTGTCGTCAGTGTCCGCCGATATAGATGAACTTGAACAGGAAAACGCCGCCGATCAGCCACACCATCCAGTGGACCTTGCGGGCCTGGCCAGTGAACAGCTTCAGCACCGCGTAGGTGATGAAGCCGAACGCCAGGCCGTTGGCGATCGAATAGGTGAAGGGCATGACCAGCGCGGTGACCGCCGCTGGAATCACTTCGGTGGTGTCTTCCCAGTCGAGTTCGGTCAGTTCCCTAAGCATCAAACAGGCCACGAAGAACAAGGCCGGTGCCGTGGCATAGGCCGGCACCGCGCCGGCCAGCGGCGAAATCACCAGCGCCGCCAGGAACAGCACCGACACCGTCAGCGCCGTGAGCCCGGTGCGGCCGCCGGCCTGGACGCCGGCCGCGCTCTCCACGTAGGCGGTGGTGCTGGACGTGCCCAGGAGCGAACCGGCGAAGATCGCGCCGCTGTCGGCCAGCAGCGCCTTGTTGAGCCGGTCCATCTTGCCCGGCACCAGCAGGCCGGCGCGGCGGGCGACGCCCATCAGGGTGCCGGTGGCGTCGAACAGCTCGACCAGGAAGAACACCAGGATCACGTTGAGGATGCCGCCCGTGAGCGCCGCCTTGATGTCCAGCTGCAGGAAGGTCGGCGCGATCGACGGCGGCGGCGCGAAGATGCCGTGGAAGACGTTGCCGCCGAAGAAGAAGGACAGCACCGTCACCGCGATGATGCCGATCAGGATCGCGCCCGGCACCTTGAGCCGGTCGAGCACCACGATCAGGAAGAAGCCCAGCGTGGCCAGCACCACTTCGGGCGTGTGCAGGTCGCCGAGCGTGACGTAGGTCGCCTTGGAGGGCGCCACGATGCCGGCGCTCTTGAGCGCGATGATCGCCAGGAACAGCCCGATGCCGACCGTGATGGCGACCCGGATCGAATGCGGGATGCCGCGGATGATCAGCTCGCGCAGCTTGAACACCGTGACCAGCAGGAACAGGCAGCCCGAGACGAACACCGCGCCCAGCGCCGCCTGCCAGGTGAAGCCCATCTGGCCGACCACCACGTAGGCGAAATAGGCGTTCAGGCCCATGCCGGGCGCCAGCGCGATCGGGTAGTTGGCGTAGAGCGCCATGATGGCGGTGCCGAGCGCCGCGATCAGGCAGGTGGCGACGAAGACCGCGTCCTTCGGCATGCCCGCGTCGCCGAGGATCGACGGGTTCACGAAGATGATGTAGGCCATCGTCAGGAAAGTCGTGAGGCCCGCCACCAGTTCGGTGCGCACCGTGGTGTTGTGCTCCCTGAGCTTGAAGAGCCTTTCGGCCCAGCCGCTGGCGGCGGGGCGTGGCGTGGTGGCGTGCCCGGTGGGCACCGTGTCTGTCCGGTTCATCGCATTTGTCTCCGTCTCGTTTCTTTGGGCTCGTGGCGTTCCTGTCCGTATCGCGACGCCGGCGCGAAATTCTTGTGCGGTCTAGTCGGGCCCGGCCGCGGCGGGCGGCGGCCGCAGCGACGCCGCCACCGCCTTGGTGCGCTCGCGCAGCCAGCGCGCCGAACTCGAGGAATGGGTGCGCTCGTGCCACAGCTGGTAGTACATGAGGCGCGGCAGCGGCACCGGGCAATCGAGGATCGCGACCGGCAGCCGGTCGACGAAGCGCTCGCAGTACTGGCGGCCGGTGGTCAGCACCAGCAGGCTCGAGGCCACCATGTCGGGAATCAGCCCGAAGTGGGCGCAGCGGGCCATGATGTTGCGCTGCCGGCCCATCTCGTCGAGCATCTGGTCGATGATCCCGCGGGCACCCGGATGCGTCGGCGTCGGCGCGATGTGCTCGGCCGCCAGCCAGCTCTCCAGGTCCCAGCCGCGCCGCACCGCCGGATGGTCCTTGTTGACCATCGAGACGATCTCGTCGCCGAACAGCCGCGCCATGTGCAGGTCTTCCGGCGGCTTGAGCCAGTTGCCGACCACCACGTCGACCTGGCCCAGCGAGAGGTGCGCGTGGTAGTCCGAATCGGACGACAGCGGATGGATCTCGATGTGGCACAGGGGCGCCTGGCTCTTGATCTGCGCCACCAGCAGCGGCAGGAACTGCGGGTCCATGTAGTCGCTGGCGGCGATCCGGAAGGTGGTGGCGGCGGTCTGCGGATCGAAGCCGCGGGCGTCGCTGAACAGCACCTCGGCCGAGCGCAGGATGGCGGCCGCCGGCTCGATCATGCGCAGGCCGGCATCGGTCGGCACCATGCCCGAGCCCGAGCGCACCAGCAGCGGGTCGCCGGACAGCTCCCGTAGCCGCTTGAGGGCGGCGGAAACGGCGGGCTGGTACATCCCCAATCGGATGGCGGCTCGCGAGACGCTGCGGTCGGTCAGCACGGTGTGTAGAACCCGGATGAGGTGAAGATCGATCTTGTCGAGAAGCGCCTGGTCTCTCATGACTGCCCGCCGTGGTCTGGAATGTGCGGGCAGTTATACAGCGCGGCAATCACATGGAAAGGCCCTCAGGCGCCGGCCTGGACCGCGGTGATCGCGTTCAGGATCGCCTCGCTGGTGGCGGGCGCGCGCAGCGGCGGGTCGACCTTGTGCTCGCCGGCCGCCGACACCGCATCGCGGATCGCGAAGAAGACCGAGAACGGCAGCAAGAGCGGCGGCTCGCCGACCGCCTTGCTGCGGTGGATCGAGTCCTCGAAGTTCTGGCCCTCAAACAGCCGCACGTTGAATACCGGCGGGCAGTCGTTGGCGGTCGGGATCTTGTAGGTGCTCGGCGCGTGGGTGGTCAGCAGGCCGGTCTTGGGGTGCCAGACCAGCTCTTCGGTCGTGAGCCAGCCCATGCCCTGGATGAAGGCGCCCTCGACCTGGCCGATGTCGACCGCCGGGTTCAGCGACTTGCCGGCATCGTGCAGGATGTCGGCGCGCAGCAGCTTCCACTCGCCGGTCAGCGTGTCGACGATCACCTCGCTCACCGCCGCGCCGTAGGCGAAGTAGAAGAACGGCCGGCCGAACATCTTGTCCTTGTCCCAGCTGAGGCCCGGGGTGGCGTAGAAGCCGTCGGACCACAGCTGCACCCGGTCGAGGTAGGCCTCGCCGACCACGGTGCCGAAGGGCAAGGTGCGGCCGTTGACCTCGACCTTGTCGTTGGCGAAGCGCACCTGCGACGCCTCGCCGCCATGGCGCGCCGCGGCGCAGGCGGCCAGCCGTTCGCGGATCTGGCGGGCGGCGTCCTGCGCCGCCTTGCCGTTCAGGTCGGCACCGGTCGACGCCGCGGTGGCCGAGGTGTTGGCCACCTTCTGGGTGTCGGTCGCTGTCACCCGCACGCTCTCGAAGCTGACGCCGAGCTCGTGCGCCACCACCTGCGCCACCTTGGTGTTCAGGCCCTGCCCCATCTCGGTGCCGCCGTGGTTCACCAGGATCGAGCCGTCGGTGTACACATGGACCAGCGCACCGGCCTGGTTGAAGTGCTTGACGTTGAACGAGATGCCGAACTTGAGCGGCGCCAGCGCGATGCCGCGCTTGAGCACCGGGCTCCTGGCGTTGAAGGCCGCGATCTCCTCGCGCCGCGCGCGGTAGCTGCTGCTGGCCTCGAGTTCGGCCACCAGCTCGTGGATGATGTTGTCGCTCACCAGCTGGCCGTAGGGCGTGACGTTGTTCTCGCCCTTGCCGTAGAAGTTGACGCGCCGCACGTCGAGCGGATCGCGGCCCAGTTCGCGCGCCACGCTGTCGAGGATGTTCTCGATCGCGATCGCGCCCTGCGGCCCGCCGAAGCCGCGGAAGGCGGTGTTGCTCTGGGTGTTGGTCTTGCCCGAGTAGCCGTGCATGGCGACGTCGGGCAGCCAGTAGGCGTTGTCGAAGTGGCAAAGGGCGCGGGTCATCACCGGGCCCGACAGGTCGGCCGAGTGGCCGGCGCGGGAGACCATCGAGATCTCGGCGCCGAGGATGCGGCCCTCGTCGTCGTAGCCGACCTCGTACTCGTACCAGAAGCAGTGGCGCCGGCCGGTGATCATGAAGTCGTCGTCGCGGTCCAGCCGCAGCTTGACCGGGCGCTGCAGCTTGCTGGCGGCGACCGAGGCCACGCAGGCGAACAGGGCCGACTGCGACTCCTTGCCGCCGAAGCCGCCGCCCATGCGCCGGCACTCGACATGCACCTCGTTGGCCTGCAGGTGCAGCGCATGCGCCACCAGGTGCTGCATCTCGCTCGGATGCTGGGTCGAGCAGTAGACGTGCATCGCGCCGCCCTCCTTGGGGATCGCGTAGCTGATCTGCCCTTCGAGGTAGAACTGCTCCTGGCCGCCGACGTCGAGCTCGGCCTTGAGGCGATGCGGCGCCCTGGCGATCGCGGCCTGCGCGCCGCCATCGTTCGTGCTGCGCACCAGGTGCATCGGCGGCACCACGTACTCGCCCCTGGCATGCGCGTCCTGCGGCGTCAGCACCGGCGGCTGCGCCTCGATGTCGAGCGCGTCCTTGGCGCGGGCCGCGGCGCGGCGGGCGGCGTCGCGGGTCTCGGCGATCACCGCGAACACCGGCTGGCCAAGGTAGCGGATGTCGCCGCTGCACAGGATCGGGTCGTCATGGACGATCGAGCCGCAGTCGTTGCTGCCCGGAATGTCGGCGGCGGTGAGCACCGCCACCACGCCCGGCATCGCGCGGATGGCGTCGAGCCGGACGCCCGTGAGCCGGCCGTTGGCCACCGGCGACAGGCCCAGGGCGCAGTGCAGCGTGCCGGCGAGTTCGGGGATGTCGTCGATGTAGGTGGCCTCGCCGGCGACATGGAGCTGGGCCGACTCGTGCGGACGGCTGATGCCCACGCGGGCGCCATCGTCATGCGCGCGGGCCTCGGCCTTGGCGTCGATGCGCGCGGCGGTGTTGGTCAGGTAGTCGGCGAAGGCCTCGGCCGACTGGAACAGGCTGGGATCGAGGGGTTTGTTCATGTCAGGCTCCTTGCACGGCCTCGAGGGCGGCGTGGGGCATCACGCTCCAGACGCTGGTGGCTTCAACCGGCAGCGGGTCGTTGGTGCGCGTTTCCAGCCACAGCCGCTGCAGCAGGTTCTGCGCCACCTGCAGCCGGTAGTCGGCGCTCGCGCGCATGTCGGTCAGCGGCTTGAAATCCTGCGCCAGCGCCAGCTTGGCGGCGTTCACGCTGGCCTGGGTCCAGGGCTTCCCGGCCAATGCGGCTTCGGCCTGGGCGGCGCGCTTGACGGTGGCTGCCATGCCGCCAAAGGCCAGGCGGATCTCTTTCACCACCTCGCCGTCGATCGCGATCGCGAAGCCGGCGCACAAGGCCGAGATGTCGCAGTCGAAGCGCTTGCTGATCTTGTAGGCGCGCAGCTGGCGCCCGAGCGCCGACAGCGGCACCGCCAGCCCCTGCACGAATTCGCCCGGCTCGAGCTTGTTCTTCATGTAGTCGACATAGAACTCGGGCAGCGGCATCCGCCGCACGCGCTCGCCGCGGCGCAGTTCGATCTCGGCGTCGAGCGCCATCAGCACCGGCGGCGAATCGCCGATCGGCGAGCCATTGGCGACATTGCCGCCCATGGTGCCCGCGTGGCGGATCGGCGGCGAGGCGAAGCGCAGCCAGACATCGGTCAGGCTCGGCGCCCGCTGCACCAGGGCAGCGAAGGCGTTCTCGAGCGAGGCACCGGCGCCGATGTAGAGCTCGGCCGCCGCGCCGCTGCCGCGCTCCTCGATCAGCTTCAGCTCGGCCACGTCGCCGACCGAGATGATGTCGCCGA
The DNA here is from genome assembly GCF_056394465.1 of Variovorax sp. 10N432. Lineage (NCBI taxonomy): Bacteria > Pseudomonadati > Pseudomonadota > Betaproteobacteria > Burkholderiales > Comamonadaceae > Variovorax > Variovorax sp. 10N432. The sequence continues at coordinate 24,802 of NZ_JBFTHX010000033.1, read as the reverse complement.
GGTCGCGGAACTGCTTGTTGACCCAGAGCCCGACGTCGGTCGATCCGGCGAGCAGCTGGGCGGCCGGCTTGGCTTCGCGCAGCGCGGCGAGTTCGGCCAGCGTGGTCGGCGCATGGAAATGGTCCAGCCGCTGCCCCAGGGGCGCGGCGTAGTCGAAGGTGGCGTCGTGCCTCAGGCTGGCGAGCGCCTCGACCACCGGCGCGGTGTCCAGCCGCACGCCCGGCAGGTCGAACATGCGCTGGCCGGCGTCGAGGATCGGCCGGTAGCCGGTGCAGCGGCACAGGTTGCCCGACAGGTCGTCGGCCAGCTGCTGCCGGGTCGGCTGGGTGCCGCCCTCCTGGTGGTGCTCGTAGGTCGACCACAGCGACATCACGAAGCCGGGGGTGCAGAAGCCGCACTGCGAGCCATGGCAGTCGACCATCGCCTGCTGGACCGGGTGCAGCCGCTGCACCGGGTGCTTCTCGTGCCGCGTCGCATCGTGCCCGTGGCCGCACTGCGCCTTCAGGTCCTCGACCGTGAACAAGGCCTTGCCGTGCAGGGTGGGCAGGAACTGGATGCAGGCATTGACGGTCGACAGGCGCAAGCCGCCGACCGCGCCCTTCTCGCCCGGCTCGGCCAGTTCGCCGACGACCACGGTGCATGCACCGCAGTCGCCCTCGTTGCAACCCTCTTTGGTGCCGGTGCAGCGCACGTCCTCGCGCAGCCAGTCGAGCACCGAACGGGTCGGATGGACGCCGCTGACGTCGACGATTCGGCCGCGATGGAAAAAGCGGATCGGTTGGGTGCTCGGGGTCATGCGCATCTCGTGGGTGGGTTCTGTCAACGCTCTGGAACGATCAAAAATCGGGCCATGTCGAAGTTAGTACTTTGCCGCATGCCATGCATACGGTCCCACCCATAGCGCCTATGTGGCGCCCGGTATGTGACGATAGGGAAAACCCTAGAAGTCGCCGGGCGCGGGAGGCGCCCTAACCCGGCCGGAGGTCGAAGCAGCAACCGGCGTAGTAGGCGGCGTCTCCGCCCTCGACGAAGGGCACCTCGATCAGCTTGCCCTCATTGCGCCAGGCATCGCGCCGCACGTAGCCCGCCTCGACCAGGTCGGCCATCAGCTCGTCGTATTTCTGGATGCGGTAGGGGCAGAAGCCGAACCCGAGGCTGTGCACGGTGAAGATCGTTCGCTCGGGATGCACCGTCGTGGTGTTCAGGATGATGCGCTTCGGCTTGACTGGCAGCGCGGCCAGGATCTGGGGCATGCGTTCGGGCAGGAACTGCAGGCAACCCGAAATGAACAGCACGTCGAAGCCGCTGGCTTCCTTGTAGTCGCTGGTGAAGCTCAGTTCCTCGCCGATGCCGCGCTCGGCGGCGATCTCGCGGCCGGCCTGGATGACGCCCGCGACATCGCAGGTCCTCCAGCGCATGCCCGACGGGTAGTTGAGCACGCGACGGAACGCGTAGTACTTGATGCCGGCATGGCCGCCGAGGTCGAACACGGAACGCAAGCCGTCCTCGAACGAGCGGGCGATCCAGAACAGCCCCGGGTAGTCGTAGAAGAAGATCTTCTGGCTGAACAGCCGGCGGGCCTCCGCGGCGTTGTCGAACCCCATGGGCTTGGATGTCGGTGCCGCCGCGGCAGCCGCTTCGAAGCTCTCGTAGGAGCCCATGAACAGGTGCTCGTCGACGTTGTCGATGAACTTGCGGCGATAGGCGGCCTCGCGAAACGCCCGTGGCAGAAGGTTCTGGGCCATGCGGTTCAGGCGCCCGCGCCCGCCAGGGGTGCGGGCTGGGTCGACGCGTCGATGACTGATGGATGTCGCATGCCTTCATCCTACAAAAATATGTTCGAAATCGTAAACCATTGTCGACTTCAAGTCAGGTGATGGTCAGGCTCCCTCGCTGAACAGTTCCCGGATGACCTGCCGCAGCCAGCGGTTGGCCGCATCGCCCTCGAAGCGCTTGCTCCAGTGGAGCGAGACGCTGAAGTCGCGCAACGGAAAGGCCGGCTCGACGATCGCGTAGCCGCCCTCCTGCGCGAAGCCGCGGGCGATGTTGCGCGGCATCACCACCGCCAGGTCGGTGGCCCGCACGATCGCCGGCAGCACCATGAAGTGTTCGGTGGTCAGCCGCACCCGGTCCTCGAGGTTGAGCAGCTGCAGGATCCGCAGGGTTTCGGCGTGGGTGCGCACGGCCACGTACTCGAGTGTCTGCAGCGCGTCGAGCAGCGCCCCGCTGTTGCGCCGGCCGCGCGTGAACGGATGGCCCGCGCGCAGCAGCACGATGTAGCGGTCCTTCAGCAGGTGCGCGCGCTGGGTGTCGCGCACCTTCGGCAGGAAACCGAAGGCGAAGTCGATCCGGCCGTTGTCCAGCGCCGGGGCGATCTCGGCCGGCGGCAGCGGCAGCGTCTCCAGCCGCACCCCGGGCGCCAGCGCGCCGAGGCGGGCCATCAGGACCGGCAGGAAGCGGCCCTCGCCGATGTCGCTCATGTGGATGCGGAAGGTCTTGCGCGAGGCCGAGGGCTCGAAGCGATCGGGCTCGTTGAGCGCCTCCTCGAGGGTGCCCAGCGCCGCCTGCACCGCCACCGCCAGCCGGTCGGCGCGCGGCGTCGGCGCGACGCCGCCCGGCGCCCGCATGAAGAGCGCGTCCTTGAGCAGCAGGCGCAGCCGGCCCAGCCCGTGGCTGGCGGCCGGCTGGGTCAGGCCCAGCGACTCCGCCGCCCGGCTCACGCTGCGGGCCCGGTAGACGGCGTCGAACAGCCGCAGCAGGTTCAGGTCGATCGAATCGATATGCATGGCGTTCATGTTGCTTAGTTTGATTATTTTATTGATGACTGCTGACCGCCCCACGACACTGGCGACCGGCCGGTGAGCCGACCCCGGCGCCGCTCTGCCCCCGCCACCCCAGCCCTCCGGCAAACAGGAATCCGTCTCTTGGAAGTTTCATTCAGCAAGGAAATCGAGGCCCTGCGCCTCGGTGCCGGCGACACCTTTCACGGCGAGGGCATCCTCGCGATCACCAAGGCACTCCTGCAGTCCGGCGTGGCCTACGTCGGCGGCTACCAGGGCGCGCCGGTGTCCCACCTGCTCGACGTCATGGTGCAGGCCAAGCCCTACATGGACGAACTCGGCGTGCACGTCGAGGCCTGTTCCAACGAAGCCTCGGCGGCGGCCATGCTCGGCGCCTCGATCCACTATCCGCTGCGCGGCGCCGTCACCTGGAAATCCATCGTCGGCACCAACGTGGCGGCCGACGCGCTGTCCAACCTGTCGTCGCCGGGTGTCAAGGGCGGCGTGCTGATCGTGGTCGGCGAGGACTACGGCGAAGGCGCCTCGGTGATCCAGGAGCGCACGCATGCCTATGCGCTCAAGTCCAGCATGTGCCTGCTCGACCCGCGGCCCGATCTGGCCGTGATGGTGGACATGGTCGAGCACGGCTTCCGCTTGTCGGAGTTCTCCAACATGCCCTGCATGATGGAGTTGCGCATCCGCACCTGCCACGTGCGCGGCAGCTTCGAATGCAGGGACAACCTGCCGCCCGCCATCTCGACCCGTGCACTCATGGCGGAGCCCGCCGGCTTCGACTACATGCGGCTCGCGCATCCGCCCGTCACCTTCCGCCACGAGAAGCTCAAGGGCGAAGAACGGCTGCCGGCAGCGCGCCGCTACATCGCCGAGCACAAGCTCAACGAACTGATCCCGGGTACGCACGCCGACCTCGGCATCGTGGTGCAGGGCGGGCTCTACAACGCGCTCATCCGCAGCCTGCAGCAACTCGGCCTGGCGGATGCCTTCGGCGCCACCGATGTCCCGTTGCTGGTGCTCAATGTCGCCTATCCGCTGGTGCCCGAGGAAGTGGCGGATTTCTGCGTCGGCAAGCGCGCGGTGCTGGTGGTCGAAGAGGGGCAGCCCGAATACATCGAGCAGGAGATCGCGACCTTGCTGCGCCGGCGCGACATCCAGACGCCGCTGCACGGCTGCGACATGCTGCCGGCCGCCGGCGAATACGGCGTCGAGGTGCTGGCCACCGGCGTCGGCCGCTTCGCCGAGCGCTACCTGCCGGACCAGGCGCACGGCTCGGGCCGCGCCTGGCTGGCGGGCAACATCGACCGCCGCGCCGCGGTCGCGACCCGGCTCGACGCCCCGCTGCCCATTCGGCCGCCGAGCTTCTGCATCGGCTGCCCCGAGCGTCCGGTGTTCGCGGCGCTCAAGCTGGCCCAGCAGGACAGCGGCCCGGTCCACATCGCGGCCGACATCGGCTGCCATGCCTTCGGCACCTTCGAGCCGTTCTCGATGGGGCATTCGATCCTCGGCTACGGCATGAGCCTGGCGAGCCGCGCCGGCGTGTCGCCGATGATGCAGCGGCGGGCGCTGTCGATCATGGGCGACGGCGGCTTCTGGCACAACGGCCTTCTCACGGGCGTGCAGAGTGCACTCTTCAACGGCGACGATGCGGTGCTGCTGATCTTCAAGAACGGCTACACCTCGGCCACCGGCACGCAGGACATCATCTCCACGCCCGACGACGAGGTCAAGGAGCGCGCGGTCGACAAGCAGCAGAGCCTGGTCGACAAGAACCAGACCATCGAGGCCACGCTCAGGGGCCTCGGCGTGCAGTGGCTGCACACGGTCCACACCTACGACGTCGACAAGATGCGCAAGACGCTCAACGACGCCTTCACCAGCGACTTCAACGGGCTGAAGGTGATCGTCGCCGAGGGCGAATGCCAGCTCGAGCGCCAGCGCCGCATCAAGCCGTGGATCGCCAGCCTGCTCAAGAGAGGCGAGCGGGTGGTGCGCGTGAAGTACGGCGTCGACGAGGACGTCTGCAACGGCGACCATGCCTGCATCCGCCTGTCGGGCTGCCCGACGTTGACGATCAAGGACAACCCGGACCCGCTCAAGGTCGATCCAGTGGCGGTCGTGATCGACGGCTGCGTGGGCTGCGGCCTGTGCGGCGCCAATGCCCATGCCGCCACGCTGTGCCCGAGCTTCTACCGCGCCGAGGTGGTGCAGAACCCGAAATGGCACGAACGCCTGCTGCACGGACTGCGCGGCGCATTCGTCCGACTTCTCCAGCCCGCATGATGAACCGCACCCAACCCACCACCCTGCTCATCTGCGCCCTCGGCGGCGAAGGCGGCGGCGTGCTGACCGAATGGCTGGTCGATACCGCGCGCCATGCGGGCTACGCGGCGCAGAGCACCTCGATCCCCGGCGTGGCGCAGCGCACCGGTGCCACCACCTACTACGTCGAGGTCTTCCCGGTGCCGCTGGCCGAGCTCGGCGGCCGCCGGCCGGTGTTCAGCCTGAGTCCGGTGCCGGGCGCGCTGGACGCCATCGTCTCGTCCGAACTGCTCGAGACCACGCGCCAGATCGGCAACGGCATGAGCGCACCCGAGCGCACCCTCGTCATCACCTCCTCGGCCCGCACCCTGACCACCGCCGAGCGCATGCAGCCCGGCGATGGCCGCGCCGATGCCGGCCGGCTGCTCGAGGTGGTCAAGGCCTTCAGCCGCGAGCACCACGTGTTCGACATGGGGGCCGCGGCGCGCGAGGCCGGCACGGTGGTCAGTGCCGTGATGCTCGGCGCGATCGCCGGCAGCGGACTGTTCCCGTTTCCGCGCGCGGCCTACGAGCGAGCGGTACGGGGCGGCGACGGCGGCAGCGACAAGCCGGGCAAGATGGCCGCCGCCAGCCTGCGCGGCTTCGCCGCCGCCTTCGATGCAGTCAACGCGCCGCGGGAACAGGCCGCCATGGTGACCCGCCTGCTGGACAGCGCGAGCGGCGAACGCGCGCTGCCGGCGCCGCTGCCGCCGGCCGTGGCCGCCCGGTTTCCGGCGCCGATGCACGACCTGCTCGCGCTCGGCCATGCGCGGGTGCTCGACTACCAGGACGCCGCCTACGCCACGCTCTATGTCGAGCGCCTGGCCCAGGTGCTGGCCGCCGAGCGCGCGGCCGATCCGGCAGCCGCCCACGGCTACTCGACCACGCGCGAAATGGCGCGCTGGCTGGCCTTGTGGATGGCTTTCGACGACATCGTGCGGGTGGCCGAACTCAAGAGCCGGGCCAGCCGGACACAGCGCGTGCACGGCGAGGTCAAGGCCGGCGACGACGACATCGTCAAGGTGTACGACCACTTCAAGCCCGGCGCACCCGAGTTCGCGGCGCTGTTGCCGGCCCCGCTGGCGCATCGCGTGACCGCCTGGGACCGGCGCCGTTCGACGCCCTGGGCGATGCCGCTGAAGGTCGGCAGCCATTCGGTGATCGGCATGGCCTCGCTGCGGCTGCTGGCGTCGCTGCGCTGGCTGCGCAAGCGCGGCAGCCGATTCGCCGAAGAACAAGCGCTGATCGTGCGCTGGCTCGACGCCGTCGTCGCAGGCACGCGCGCCGACTGGCGCCTGGGCCACGAGGTGGCGCTCTGCGGCCGCCTCATCAAGGGCTACGGCAGCACCAACGAGCGCGGCAAGGCCAACCTGCTGCACGTGATCGATCACCTGGCGACGGCGCCGCTGCCAGACGGCTCGCCGGCCGCGCGCGCCACGGCGATCGCGGCAGCGCGCGAAGCCGCGCTGGCGGACGAGGCCGGCAAGGCGCTCGACGCGGCGCTGGTGCGCCACGGCGCGCCGCCGCGGCCGGTGGTCGCGCAGCCGATTCGCTGGATGAAGCGCAAGCCGCAGGCCGGCGCCACGCCCGCCCAATCAAGGTAAATGCCGATTCACGGTGCGTCGATTCTTATAAAAAATAACCGATTCGCACCGCGCCGAGCTTCCCGATCCGACAACACCCGCAAGGAGACACATCCCATGACCCCTATCCGCTTCATGACTTCGGCCACCGGCCGCGCCGTGCTGGCACTTTCGGCCGCGCTGGCACTGGCAGCCGGTGCCGTTCATGCGCAGGACAAGCCGGTCAACCTCAAGATGTCGAGCTGGGTGCCGGCGCAGCATCCGCTCAATCCGTCGCTGCAGGCCTGGGCCGACGACATCAAGAAGGCCTCGAACGGCACCATCACCGCGACGCTGTTCCCGTCGGAGCAACTCGGCAAGGCCTTCGACCACTACGACATGGCGCGCGACGGCATTGCCGACTTCGCCTACATCAACCCGGGCTACCAGCCGGGCCGCTTCCCGATCATGGCCGGCGCGTCGCTGCCCTTCCTGTTCGCCAACGGCAAGGGCGGCTCGGCCGCCATCGACGAGTGGTACCGCTCCTACGCGGCGAAGGAGATGAAGGACGTGAAGTTCTGCTTCGCCTTCGTGCACGACCCGGGCACCTTCCACGCGCGCAAGAAGATCACGCTCCCGACCGACATCAAGGGCATGAAGATCCGCCCCGCCACGAGCACCATCGGCCAGATGGTCACCTCGCTGGGCGGCACCAACGTGCAGGCGTCGGCGCCCGAGTCGCGCGACATGCTGGAGCGCGGCGTGGCCGACGCGATCACTTTCCCGTGGGGCTCGATCGGCCTGTTCGGCATCGACAAGGTGGTCAGCTACCACATGGACGTGCCGCTCTACGTCACGCCTTTCGTCTGGGCCATGAACCAGAGCAAGTACGACAGCATGTCGCCGGCGCAGAAGAAGGTCATCGACGACCACTGCACCAGCGAATGGGCCGAGAAGGTCGCCACGCCGTGGGCCGACTTCGAGTTCGCGGGCCGCGCCAAGATCGCCGGCCAGCCGGGCCACGAGATCTACAAGCTCACGCCCGAGCAGCTCGACGCCTGGCGCAAGGCCACGGCGCCCGGCGAGGCCCAATGGGCCGAGGGCGTGAAAAAGGTGAGCCAGGACCCGAAGGCCGTGATGGACGCGCTCAAGGCCAGCCTGGCCAAGAACAAGTCGGCGCTCTGAGCCGGGCGGGGTTCGAATGAACGACGCAGCCGCGCCGACCCGACCCCGCGTGGGGGTCATGGACCGGATGATCAATTCCATCGAGTGGCTGGCCGCCATGTTCGTGGGGATCGTCGCGCTCAACATCTTCCTGGCGGTGGTGCTGCGCAAGTTCTTCAACACCTCGATCCCCGACTCCTACGACTTCGGCCGGATGCTGCTGGGCATCCTGATCTTCTGGGGCATCGCGGCCACCAGCTACCGCGGTGGCCACATCACGGTCGACCTGGTCTGGACCGCCGCCGGGCCGCGCATGAAGCGCTGGATCGACGTCTTCGCGACGCTGGTGCTGCTGTTCGTGGTCGCGGTGCAGACCGCCATGCTGTTCGACAAGGTGCGCGGCACCTATGTCGACAACGTGCTGACCTACGACATGAACATCCCGACCTGGCCCTTCTACGCGGTGGCCTGGCTCGGCGACGTCTCGGCCGTGGTGCTGATCGCGATCCGCACCTATCGATTGATCTTCCATCCTGAATTGCTCCATGACGAGAAGCCGGAAATGAAAGCCGATGAATGAGCACTGATGCGATAGCAGTATTGGGTTTCGTTGTCCTGTTCGCATTGATGCTGCTGCGGGTGCCGGTCGGCATGGCGATGGGCCTGGTCGGCGTCACCGGCTACGCCTGGATCGTCGGCCCCGGCCCGGCGCTCAAGCTGGTCGGCCAGACCTCGATGCGCACGGTGACCGACTACACCTTCGGCGTCATCCCGATGTTCATGCTGATGGGCGCGCTGGTGTCGGTGTCGGGGGTCAGCCGCGAGCTGTTCAAGGCCGCGAACTCGATGATCGGCCATCTGCGCGGCGGGCTCGGCGTGGCCACCGTGCTGGCCTGCGGCGGCTTCGCGGCGATCTGCGGCTCGTCGGTGGCCACCGCCGCCACCTTCTCGGCCGTGGCCTATCCGGAGATGCGGCGCTTCAACTACCCGCAGTCGTTCTCGACCGGCGTGATCGCGGCCGGCGGCACGCTGGGTGCCATCCTGCCGCCGTCGACCGTGCTCGCGGTCTACGCCATCCTCACGCAGCAGGACATCGGCAAGCTCTTCATGGCCGGCATCGTGCCGGGCATCCTGGCGATGGCGATGTACGTGATGACCATCGCGATCATCGTGCGGGTGCGGCCCGACTGGCTGCCCGGCGGCCAGCTCCGGCCCTGGGCCGAGCGGCTGGCCGACCTGAAGAACGTCTGGGCGCCGCTGGTGCTCTTCGTCTTCGTGATCGGCGGCCTGTACGGCGGCTTCTTCACGCCGACCGAGGCCGGCGGCGTCGGCGCCAGCGGCGCCTTCATCCTCGGCCTGCTGCGCCGCAAGCTCGACGGCCCGAAGATCCGCGAGGCGCTGCTGTCGGCCACCCGCACCGCGGCGGCGGTCTTCACGGTGCTGATCGGCGCCCTGCTGTTCGGCTATTTCCTCACCATCACGCAGAGCCCGCAGAAGCTCACCGAGTTCCTCACCAGCCTGGGCATCGGCCGCTACGGCGTGCTGGCGCTGATCATGCTGATGTACCTGGTGCTCGGCTGCCTGATGGACGCCATGGCGATGATCATCCTCACCGTGCCGATCATCTTCCCGGTGATCGTCCACCTGGGCTTCGATCCGATCTGGTTCGGCGTCATCATCGTGATGACGGTGGAGCTCGGGCTGATCCATCCGCCGGTGGGCATGAACGTCTTCGTCATCAAGAGCGTGGTCAAGGACGTCAGCTTCACGACCATCTTCAAGGGCGTGCTGCCCTTCATCCTGACCGACATCCTGCGGCTGGTGATTTTGATCGCGTTCCCGATCATCGCGCTCTGGCTGCCGACCAAGATGGGTTGAAATCACCGGCCCGGCAGGCGACACAATCTCGCATGCATCCTTCAAACGCACCGACTTCCGCCTGGATCGACACCGACATGGGCTTCGACGATCTGGCGGCCGTGCTCACGGTCACGCAGACGCCGCCCTGGCGGGTCGACGGCATGTCGCTGGTGGCGGGCAACGCGCCGCTCGAGGTGGTGGTCGACAACGCCTTGCGCGCGGCCGCCTGCTTCGGCTGGGGCTTTCCGATCCACGCCGGCAGCGACGGGCCGCTGGTTGGCGAACTGGTCACGGCGCAGAACATCCTCGGCGCGGACGCCATGGCCTCGGCCGGCCGCAGCCTGCCGCTGGTGCGCACCGCGCTGGCATCGAGCGACGCGGTGGCCGCCCTGATCGACCATCTCTCGGCCGCGGACCAGCCGGTCACGCTGCTCGCGCTGGGGCCGCTCACCAACATCGCGCGGCTGCTGCAGCGCCGCCCCGAACTGGCGCCGCGCATCGGCCAGCTGATGTGGATGGGCGGCAGCGCCGGGCCGGGCAACCACACGGCGGCGGCCGAATTCAATGCGGCCGTCGACCCCGAGTCGATCAATGCGGTGCTCGACGCCGGCGTGGCGCTGCATATGGTCGGCCTCGATGCCTGCCGGCAGGTGCGCGTGCATGCGGCCGACGCCGAGGCCCTGCGTGCCGTCGGCACCGACAAGGCCGAGCTGCTGGCCGACCTGCTGCTCGGCTATGTGCGCATCGCGAGCCCGGCGGGCACCTTGCCGATGTCGCTCTACGACCCGACGGCCGCCGCGGCGCTGGTGGCGCCCCACGGAATGAGCTTCAGGCCGGCGCACCTGGTGGCCGAATGCAAGGGCGAGCACACCCGCGGCATGACCGTCGTCGAGTGGCGGGTGCCGAGGCGCGCGGCGTCCAATGCGCAGGTGGCCAGCGTGGCCGACGAGGCCTTGCTGCGCCGCGTGGTGCTGGACGCCCTCGCGCGCGCCGCGCGATGAACGCAGCCTAGTCCCGCAGCACCCAGCCGTCGGGCACCGCCTTCAGCAGCGGACTTTCAAACACGCCGACCACCCGCGCGGCGCGCTCGGCCCCGAGCTTGCCGACCCAGCGGCGACCCTGCAGCATCGCGACCCCGCAGGCCACCACATCGCCGCCCAGCGACTCGATCAGCTCCCAGGCCGCGAGCAGCGTGGTGCCGGTGCTGACCGCGTCGTCGACCAGTACCAGCCGCCGGCCCTCGATCAGCGGACGCAGGTGGGGGTCGAGATAGATGCGCTTGCCCGGCGTCGGCGAGGTGATCGAGTGCACCGGCGCGGACAGCGCCTCGTCGTACCAGAACTTGCGCGAGTAGCCCATCGGCAGGTAGCGTGCATGGCCCAGCGCACGCGCGACCACCGGCGCCAGCGTGAGCCCCAGCGTGGGCAGGCCGATCACCAGTTCGGGCGCCTGCGGGGCCAGGCGCTGCGCCAGCATGGCGCCCAGCGTGTCGACCACTTCGAGCGAGGCGTGGTTGACCAGCAGCGATGCCACGGCATGCGCCGGCTCGGCCGCGAGTTGCCGGATCGGCAGCATCAGCACGCGGCCGTCGGGCAGGCGGGCCGGGTAGCCGAAGCGCCAGGGCGCCTCGGGCCGCTCGACGTCATCGGCCGCGACGATGCGCTGCCAGTGGTCGGTGGTGGCTTCGGTGAAATGCCCGGTCATCTTCAAGTCCGCTGTGGCGCGAGCTGACGCGACGGATCGGGCACCGGCGTGGCGGCCAGCAGGCGCTGGGTGTAGGGGTCGCGCGGCGCATTCAGCACCGCGTCGGCGTCGCCGCTCTCCACCACCCGGCCCTGGTGCATCACCATCACGCGGTCGGCCATGGCACGCACCACGCCGAGGTCATGGGTGATGAAGAGATAGGCCAGCTGGCGCTCCCGCTGCAGGTCGAACATCAGCTTGAGGATCTGCGCCCGCACCGAGACGTCGAGCGCCGAGACCGGCTCGTCGGCCACGATCAGCGCCGGATTCGATGCCAGTGCGCGGGCGATGCCGACCCGCTGGCGCTGGCCGCCCGAGAGCTCGTGCGGCAGGCGGTGGCGGAAGTGCGCGGCCGCGAGGCCGACCTGCTCCAGCAGCGCATCGACCTCGACCGCCGCCGCGCGGGCGTCGAGTCCGCGGTGCCAGGTCAGCGGCAGGGCGACGCTCTGGCCGATGGTGCGGCGCGGATTGAGCGAACCGCCAGTGTCCTGGAACACCACCTGCACCTCGCGGCGAAAGCTGCGCGCCGCCTCGCCGGAGCGGGTCGCGACGTCCATGCCCTTGTAGAGGATGGTGCCTTCGCTCGGCGCCGTGAGGCCCAGCAGCATGCGCCCGAGCGTGGTCTTGCCGCTGCCGCTTTCGCCGACCAGGGCCAGCACCTCGCCGGCGCGGATCGACAGCGAGACGCGGTCGACCGCGCGCTGCATCTGCCGGGCGCGGAACAGCCCGCCGCTCGCGCGCACCGGGAACAGGCGGCTGAGCTCACGGGCTTCGAGCAGTACCGGAGTCGCTTCGTTCATGATGCCGCGGCCTCGTTGCGTTGCCAGGCATCGGCGGCCAGCGCTTCGTCGCTGCGCCGGCAGCGGTCGGCACCGGCGCCCCGGGTTCGCAGCGCCGGCGTGCCGCTGTCGCAAAGGCCGGCACGGGCGATCGGACAGCGCGGATGAAAGCGGCAGCCTGCGGGCCAGTGGCCGGCGATCGGCACGCTGCCCGGGATCGAGAACAGCGAATGGGCGCGCGACTGCGGACTCAGGATGCTGGCCAGCAGGCCCTGCGTGTAGGGATGGCGCGGCGCCGCGAACAGCGACCCGACCTCGTTGGCCTCGACCACCTGGCCGGCGTACATGACGTTGACCCGCTGGCAGGTTTCGGCCACCACCGCCAGGTCGTGCGTGATCAGGAGGATGCCGAGGTCGAGTTCCTTGCGCAGCCGCATCAGCAGCTTCAGGATTTCAGCCTGGACCGTGACGTCGAGCGCCGTGGTCGGCTCGTCGGCGATCAGCAGCGCGGGCCGCATCGCCAGCGCGCTCGCGATCAGGATCCGCTGGCGCATGCCGCCCGAGAGTTCGTGCGGGTACTGGCGCGCGACCCGTGCGGCGTGCGGCAATTCCATCATGTCGAGCAATTCGAGGACGCGCGCCTCCAACCCGTCGGTGCGTCCGTGCGCGCGCAGCGGCTCGGCGATCTGGCGGCCGACCGGCATCAGCGGATCGAGGTAGCTGGTGGGGTCCTGGAACACCATGCCCACGCGGGCGCCGCGCACCGCCCGCAGTTCGGCGGCCGGCAGCCGGGCCAGGTCGCGGCCTTCGAGCAGGACCTGCCCGGCGGCCACCCGCGCCAGCGGCGACGGAAAGAGGTTCATCAGCGCGAAGGCCGTCATCGACTTGCCCGAGCCCGATTCGCCGACCAGGCCCACGGCCTCGCCGCGGCGCACCGTGACCGACAGGTCGTTGACCACCCGCAGCGCGGCCGCGCCCTGCCCGATGTCGACCGACAGCCCGCGCACGTCGAGCAGCAGTTCCGAATCGCTCATTTCGGGCCTCGCGGATTCAGGGCGTCGTTGAGCGCGTCGCCGAAGACATTGAACGACAGCACGGTGAGCGCGATCGCGAGGCCCGGGAAGGCCGACATCCACCAGGCGCTGCGCAGGTACTGCTGGGCGTCGTTGAGCATCGCGCCCCAGGACACGTGGTTCGGATCGCCGAGGCCGAAGAAGCTCAGGCTGGCCTCGATCAGGATCGCCATCGCGATGTCGAGCGAGCCCAGCACGATGATCGGCGCCGCCACGTTGGGCAGGATCTCGCGCACGATGATCGCGCCGTGGCCCATGCCCGCCACCCGCGCCGCGTCGACGAACTGCGATTGCGCCAGCGCGGCCACCGAGGCCCGCACCACCCGCGCCAGCTGCGGCCAGGAGAGCGCCGCAATCACCACGATCATCTTCAGCACGCTGGTGCCGAACAGCGCGATGACGATCAGCGCCACCACGAAGCGCGGCAGCGTCTGGAAGAACTCGGCGATGCGCATCAGCAAGGTGTCGAGCCAGCCGCCGAAGTAGCCCGCCAGCGCGCCGACCACGACGCCGACGACCACCGCGATCAGCGCGCTCAGCACGCCGACGGTCAGCGAGATGCGGCTGCCGAAGACCACCCGGGCCCAGATGTCGCGGCCCAGGTCGTCGGTGCCGAGCCAGTGGCCCGGCGACAGCGGTTCGAGCAGCGCGCTGTCGCCGCCGCCGAGCGGGTCGTGGCCGGTGGCCAGCGGCGCGAACACGGCCAGCCCGAACAGCAGCGCGAGGAAGGCCAGCGCGAGCAGCGTCGTCGGCCGCCGCAGCAGGCGCCGCCGGAAGCCGGCCTTCTGGAAGGGCGTGCCCACCGCGGGGGGCGTCATCGTCAGTTGGGTCGGGTCGCTCATGCGCGTTCGATCCGGGGATCGATCCATCGGTGGACGATGTCGGTGACCAGGTTGGCGATCACCACCGTGACCGACACCATCAACAGGATCGCCAGCATCACCGGATAGTCGCGCTTGGAGATCGATTCGTAGAGCAGCCGCCCGATGCCGGGCCAGGCGAACACGGCCTCGATCAGGGCCGAGCCGGCGAGCACGAAGCCGACGTTGTAGCCGATGACCGTGAGCACCGGCGCCGCGGCATTGCGCAGCGCGTGCACCACCAGCACCGTCCACTCCGAGGCGCCGCGCGAGCGCGAAGCCAGGATGAAGTCGGCGTTCATGACCTCCAGCATCGCGGCCCGCGTGATGCGCGTGATCAGCGTGAGGTAGCGCAGCGACAGCGCAAAGGCCGGCAGCACCAGGTAGGACAGGTGCTGCACGAAGCCGTCGAAGCCGGGCAGCGTGCCGCGCACCGGGTTGTTGCCTTGCGACGGCAGCCATCCCAGCCAGATCGCGAACACCAGGATCAGCAGCTGGCCGAGCCAGAAGTCGGGAATCGCGTAGCCCGCCGACGAGGCGCCCTGGATCGCCGAGTCGACCAGGCCGCGGCCAGGACGGCTGGCGGCGCGGGCCGCGACGACGCCGAACACGATGCCCATGACGCTGGCGAAGGCGAGCGCGGTCAGGGTGAGTTCGAGCGTCGCGCCCAGGCGTTCGAGGATCAGCGTCGCCACCGGCTGCTGGTTGGCGAACGAATAGCCGAAGTCGCCCTGCGCCACCTTGGCCAGGTAGCGCAGCAGCTGGACCCACACCGGCTGGTCGAGCCCGAACTCGCGGCGCATCTGGTCGAGGTACTCGGGCGGCGCCGGGAAGTCGCCCACCAACAGCGTGATCGGGTCCCCCGGCGTGAAGGCGATCAGCAGGAAGTTGAGCACCACCACAGCGAGCAGCAGCGGGATCGCATGCAGCAGGCGCCGCAGGACGAAGGAAGACATCGAGAGACGACTAGTCCAGACGCTTGACGCCGGCCCACTGATCGCGCGCATCGAGCGCAGGGAAGACCCCTGTGAGCTTCTTGCTCGCGGTGTCGACGGTTTCCTCGTCGAACAGCACCAGGGTCGGCAGGTCCTCGTTGAGGATCGCCTGCAGCTCCTTGTAGAGCTTGGCGCGGGCCTCGCGGTCGGTGGCGGTCGCGGCCCGGGCGAGCAGGTCGTCGACCTTCGGATTCGAATAGCCGCTGGCGTTGGTGTTGGGCGCGGTCCCGGTGTAGCTGTTGTACAGGCGGGTGTAGCCGATGGCCGGGTCGCCGGCCGAGAAGTACGAGCCGAGCATCATGTCGTAGTCGCGCTTGGCGAACACGCGGTCGTAGTACACCGAACGCTCTAGCGGTTCGAGCTTCACCTCGATGCCGATCTGGCGCAGGTTGTCCTGGATGATCTGCGACTGCGCGCGCATCTGCGCGCGGCTGACGTCGAAGGGCATGCGCAAGGTCGTGCCGCCGGGCTTGGCGCCGGCCTTCTCGAACAGCGCCTTGGCCCGCGCCGGGTCGAGCGGGTACTTCTTCGCGTAGCTCACCTCGTCGTTGAAGAGCCACTTGAAGCCGTCGCCGAAGGCGCCGGCGCCCGGCCGGGCGATGCCGTTCATGGCCTGCTTCACCAGCCGCTGGCGGTCGATCGCCAGCGCCGCCGCATGGCGCGCCTCGATCTTCGAGAACAGCGGCGACTGGGTGTTGAACATCAGGAAATAGATCGCAGGAATGTTCACGCCGCGGCGCGGTGCCAGGTTTTTGTCGGCCAGGATGCGCGGGACTTCGGGCTTGGGCGTGTAGAAGTCGAGCAGTTCGTCGATCTCGCCGGTCTGCAGGGCCGGCACCCGGTTGGCCGCCTGCGGAATCACCTGGAAGATGATCGATTCGAGGAAGGGCTTGCCGCCATCCCAGTACTGGTCGTTGCGCACCAGCTTGATGCTGGCGCCGCGCTTCCATTCGCCGAACTTGAAGGGGCCGGTGCCGACCGGCTTCTGGTTCGCAGGGTTGGTGCCGATGTTGCTGCCCTCGTAGATGTGGCGCGGCAGCATCGGCGCATCGAACACCGTCATCTGCGACAGCAGCGGCGCGTACGGCTTCTGCAGCCGCACCACCACGGTCAGGGCATCGGGCGTGTCGACCTCGACGCCGAGGCCCTTGAACACCGGCGCCGCCCGCGGATGCAGCTTGCCCACCACCTCGAGCAGCGTGAACTTGACGTCGGCGCTGGTGAAGTCCTTGCCGTCATGCCACTTGACGCCAGGGCGCAAGGTGAAGCGGTAGGTCTTGCCGTCGGGCGAGACCGTCCAGGCGGTGGCCAGCGAGGGCTTGGGGTTGTATTGCGGGTCCAGCCACACCAGGCCTTCGAGGATCTTGGCCGAGACGTCTCCGGCCGCGAAGTCGGTGGTCGTTCCGAGGTTCAGGGTCGGCGGGTCGGCGTCGATGGCCAGCACCGCCGTGCCCTTGCCGGTGGCCGCACGGCCGTAGCGCGAGGTGGCGAGGCTGCCGGCCAGGGCCAGCGCGCCCAGGCTCAGCTGGCGGCGGGTCAGCGGGAGGGGCGAGGAATCGTGGGTGGAATCGGTCATCGTTCTGGGACAGCAATTTCGAGGCCAATGGGCCCGCCATTATTGGCGTGGAAAATGCGAGTCCACTGCAGCATCAAGGCGGCTCCGATGATTTCCGTTCCCATTCACCCAGGCATCCAGGCGTCGACCGAGGAAATGGTCGGCCTGCGCCGGCAGATCCATGCCAATCCCGAGTTGGGCTACGAAGAGTTCCAGACCAGCGACCTGGTGGCCCAGCGGCTGGCGCGCTGGGGCTATGCGGTGCACCGCGGCCTGGGCGGCACCGGCGTGGTCGGCACCCTGAAGCTCGGCCAGGGCGGCAAGCGGCTGGGCTTGCGCGCCGACATGGATGCGCTGCCGATGACCGAGACCACCGGCCTGTCCTGGGCCAGCCGGAAACCGGGTGCCATGCACGCCTGCGGCCACGACGGCCACACCGCCACCCTGCTCGCGGCGGCCCAGGTACTGGCGGCCGCGAAGGGCTTCGACGGCACGCTCAACCTGATCTTCCAGCCGGCCGAGGAAGGCCTGATGGGCGCGAAGAAGATGGTCGAAGACGGTCTCTTCGAACGCTTCCCCTGCGATGCGGTCTATGCCTATCACAACGAGCCCGGCTTTCCGGCCGGGCAGTTCGGCTTCCTGCCGGGCGTCATCTACAGCTCGTCGGACACGGTCGTCATCACCATCGAGGGCAAGGGCGGCCATGGCGCGATGCCGCACACCACCGTCGACCCGATCATGGTCGCGGCGCACCTGATCCTGGCGCTGCAGACGCTGGTGTCGCGCGAGGTCGATCCGAACGACATGGCGGTCGTCACGGTGGGCGCGATGAACGCCGGCAAGGCGCCGAACGTGATTCCGACCAGCGCCGAACTCAAGCTGTCGGTGCGCGCGCGCAGGCCCGAGGTGCGCGCCTTCCTGCGCGAGCGCATCACCGCCATGGCCCAGGGCCAGGCGGCCGTGCATGGCGCCAGCGCGGTGGTGGACTACCAATGGAAGATGCCGCCCTGCGTGAACGATACGGCGGCCACCGACTTCGCGCGCCAGGTGGCGCTGGCCTCGATGGGCGAGAAGGCGTTGATCCCGGACATGGCGCCGCTGCAGGCCAGCGACGATTTCGCCTTCATGCTGGACGCGGTGCCGGGCAGCTACTTCATCGTCGGCAACGGCGACGGCAAGCCCGGCGGCGGTCCGGGCTGCATGGTGCACAACACCGGCTACGACTTCAACGACGAGATCCTGCCGAGCACCGCGAGCTACTGGGTGTCACTGGTGCAGGCCTACCTGCGTTGAACGCCGTCCAGGATGCATAGACTCTCACCACCATGAACCCTGAAGTCACCTACACCGTCCGCGTCGAATTCGGCGACTGCGACCCCGCCGGCATCGTCTGGTTCCCCAACTTCTTCCGCTGGATCGACGCCGCATCGCGCCACTTCTTCGCCGAGCGCGGCGTGCCGCGCTGGGAGGAAACGGCGCGCACGCTGGGCGTGATCGGCACGCCGCTGGTCGACACCCACACCCGCTTCGTCAAGAGCGCCAGCTACGGCGACACGCTGCAGATCGCGGCCGCGATCCGCGAGTGGCGCGAGAAGAGCTTCGTGCAGACCTACCGCGTGACGCGCGGCGAGGACCTGATCCTCGAATGCGAGGAGGTTCGCATCTTCGCCGCCGCCCGCGAAGGCGGCGGCATCCGGGCGGTGCCGATCCCGCCGGAGATCCGTCGGCTCTGCGAATAGGGCGGTGTCAGTCCTGGGACGCCCGGGCGACGATGCGCCGGTCGAACCAGTCGTCCATCATCGCCTTCTCGTAACGCAGCCGATCGGTGGGCGAATAGCGATTGACCGTCATGAGGTAGTTGAGGTTGGACAGCTCGTCGTCCGCGTCCGCCAGCACGCTGTCGCCGCGGGTCAGCGTGTAGTGCAGCCGCATCCGCGGCCAGGTGATGTCGCGCAGGATGCGGATGTAGGTGCCGGTCTGGAGGCGGAAGCGCCAGGGCTCGAACCAGCCGGCCAAATCGATGTTCAGCACCTCGATGCGCAGGCTGTCGCCGGGCGGCAGGCCGCGCTCGGCCAGCTGCACCAGGTGGCGCTGGACGTCGCGCATGACTTCGAGCCGCTCGGGCTCGCTGCCGTTGGGATGCGAGTAGGCGGCATCGGTGAAGCGCTCCGGATGCACGAAGACGACCGACAACGCTGGCGCGGCGGCCTGCGCGGAGGCGCCGGCCACGAGCAGCGCGGCGAGCGTGGGAACGAGCAGTCGAGGCATGGCGTCTCCTGTCGACGACCGACCTGGTTGGACACCGCGGCGGTCCCCCGGTTCCCGGCCGCTGCGTCAGCGGCTGGCCCAGAACGCGCGCTGCATCGCGATCGTCTCCTGCGCGATCTCGGTGACCGGGCCGATCAGCTCCACCGGCTTCTGGCCGTGGTCGAAGACATGGCGCGACGACAGGCTCATGGTCGGGTTCTCGGCATGGCTGCCGGTCTCCGCCAGCAACTCGGCCTCGGTCATCGCGAACACCACGCGCCCGATGTTGGCCCAGTAGGCCGTTCCGGCACACATGCAGCAGGGCTCGACCGCCGTGTAGAGCGTGCAGCCCCACAGGAATTCGGGCGTGAAGTTGGTCGCCGCCACCCGCGCCAGCGTGGACTCGGCGTGGTTGACCGTGTCGATGTTGCATTGCTCCAGCAGCACGGTCTCCTGGTCGGGGCCGACCAGCACGGCACCGAAGGGATGGTGCCCGAGTGCGACGGCGCGCAGCGCCACCTCGTTGGAGCGACGCAGGTGGCGCAGCATCTGCGCGTGCGTCGGGCGCAGGCCTTGGGGCGGCAGCGGGGTTGTTCCGGACATGGCTTTGAATACTCCTGGATGACGACAGGCAGAGGCTATTACTTTTGCACGGGCAGCGCCGTTGCGGCGCGGCGACTCACTCGACCATTTGGCAGAGGGGCGCAGCGCCCGCCAGGGAGTACAACCATCGCTCCATTCCAGCGGGAAAACCGATGGCCCAGCCGCAGCGATTTCTCGTCAAGATGCGAGCCCCCGCAGGCCAGGCCTCGGTGCAGCTGTTCGGCGCCGCCGTGCCGCTGCACATCCGGCCGCTGTTCCAGAGCATCGGCGCCCCGACCGGGCTGGGACTGGCGGCCGGCGCCAGCTGGCACATCGTCGAGCCGGCGCTGGCGCTCGACGCCGGCAACCCCTGGGACGTCTGCCACGCGATGGTCACCCAGGGCCTCGGCCTGGCGGGCGCCGCCCTGCCCGAGTTCGCCGAGCCGGACTTCCCCCAATCCTGGATCACCGGCTCGCCCGAGGCCGAAGCCCTGGCGCTGACCGCTTCGTGCGAGCCCGTCGCCCAGAAGACCGGAAGCAGCGGCTATCCCGGCGCGGACGACCCCCTCTGGCACCAGGACGACGGCCATTCGGAGTTCGCCCGCGCGCTCGCGGACCTGACGCTGCCGCCCGCCGACCAGCGCGTGCGCATCGCCCACCTGGACACCGGCTTCGATCCCGCGCACCAGAGCCGCCCGGCCCTGCTCGAGACCGAGCTGCAGCGCAACTTCGTCGACGACCAGGCGCCCACGGACGCCACCGACACGGCCTCGGGCGTGTTCAACAACCGCGGCCACGGCACCGGCACGCTGAGCCTGCTGGCCGGGTCACCGGCCGGCGGCCTGCCCCGCCTCGGCGCGGCTCCATTCGCCCGGGTGGTGCCGCTGCGCGTCGCCGACCGCGTGGTGCTGTTCCGCAACAGCGCGATCGCGCAGGCGCTCGACCATGTGCACGCGCTGTGCGCGACACCGGCGACCGCCGTCGATGTCGTGACGCTGAGCATGGGCGGCCTCGCGAGCAGCGCCTGGGCCGATGCGGTCAACGCGCTCTACGAGGCCGGGGTGGTGGTGGTGGCCGCGGCCGGCAACAACTTCGGCAACCTGCCGACGCACCATGTCGTCTACCCGGCGCGGTTCAACCGCGTCATCGCGGCCTGCGGCGTGATGGCCGACCACCAGCCCTACGCCGACCTGCCGGCCTCGAAGATGGCCGGCAACTACGGGCCGGCGAGCAAGATGCGCACCGCCATGGCGGCCTACACGCCGAACGTGCCGTGGGCCAAGCTCGGCTGCGGCACGGTGGTCGACCTCGACGGCGCCGGCACCTCCGCGGCCACGCCGCAGATCGCAGCCGCCGCCGCGACCTGGCTGCAGAAGAACAAGGCCGCGTGCGGCCGCTACACGCAGCCCTGGATGCGGGTCGAGGCCGTGCGCCGGGCGCTGTTCGACAGCGCCGGGGACGGCGACCCGGTCAAGTTCGGGCGCGGCTGCCTGCAGGTCGTGAAGGCGCTCGCCGTCGAGCCCGAGGCCGAAGCCGCACTGAAGGCGGAGGCGCCCGACAACGCCTCCTTCCCGCTGTTCAAGGTGCTCACCGGGCTCGGCCTGCAGGCCCAGGCCACACCGGCGCAGGCGATGCTGGAGCTGGAGGCCCTGCAGCTGTCCCAGTGCTCGGCGATCGAGCGCATCCTGCCCGAGCCCGCGGTCGACCCGCTGTCGCTCACCGGGCCCGAACGGATGGCCGTGCTGGAAGCCCTGCGCAACCATCCGCGGGCCTCGCAGGCGCTGCGGGCGGCCCTGCAGTCGCATCCCGCGCCCGACCCGGGCCTGCCGATCCCGCCGCAGCGGCTGAGCCGCATCGAGGCCCTGCACCTGCAGCACGCCCTGGCGCCGCAGGCGCCGACACCGGCCGCGCGGCGGCTGCGCATCTACGCCTACGACCCCTCGCTGGGCCGCGACCTCGACACGGTCGGCCTCAACGAGACCGTGGCCGAGGTGCGCTGGGAGGCGAAGCTGCAGCCCGGCCCGGTCGGCGAATACCTCGAGGTGGTCGACGTCGATCCGGCCAGCGGCTGCTGCTACGCCCCGGTCGATCTCGACGATCCGCGCCTCCTGGCGACCGACGGCCTGCGCCCCTCGGAGGCCAACCCGCAGTTCCACCAGCAGATGGTCTACGCGGTCGCCATGCGCACCATCGACCATTTCGAGAAAGCGCTGGGCCGGGTGGCGCTGTGGGCACCGCGGGCCGGCCCGCAGTCCGAGCGCTTCGTGCGCCGGCTGCGCATCCATCCGCATGCCCTGCGAGCCGAGAACGCCTACTACAGCCCCGAGCGCAAGGCCTTGCTGCTCGGCTACTTCGCGTCGAGCGCGGCGACCAGCGGGGCGCCGTCGGAATACGTCTTCACCGCCCTGTCGCACGACATCGTGGCCCACGAGACCACCCATGCGCTGCTCGACGGCCTGCACCGGCGCTTCCGGGAGGCGACCAACCCCGACGTGCTGGCCTTCCACGAAGCCTTTGCCGACATCGTCGCGCTGTTCCAGCATTTCTCGATGGGCGACTCGCTGCGCGAAGCGGTCGCCCGGGCCCGTGGCGACCTGTTCCAGCCGACCCTGCTGGCCAAGCTGGCGGTGCAGTTCGGCAATGCCACCGGCCACTATGGCGCGCTGCGCCAGGCGATCGGCAAGGAGGTCCGGGACGAGGCCACCGGCCAGAACGTCTGGCAGCCCGCGGCCCCGCCCGACAAGGGCGACTACCAGCGCTCGACCGAGGCCCACGCGCGCGGCGCGGTGCTGGTGTCGGCGGTCTTCGACGCCTTCCTGAAGATCTACACGCGGCGTGCGCAGGTGCCGATCCGGCTCGCCACCCATGGCTCGGAAGTGCTGCCCGAGGGTGCCCTGCCGGCACAGCTGGTGGATGCGCTGACCGAGGTCGCGAGCAAGGTGGCGAGCCAGATCCTCGGCATGTGCATCCGCGCGCTCGACTACTGCCCGCCGGTCGACATCACTTTCGGCGACTACCTGCGGGCGCTGGTCACGGCCGACCGCGACCTGGTGCATCACGATCCGCTCGGCTACCGGGTCGCCTTCGTCTCGGCCTTCGCGGCGCGCGGCATCTACCCCGAGAACGTGCGCACGCTGTCGGTCGACACCATCGCCTGGGAGCCGCCGCCGGCGCCCTTCCCGCGCCTGGAACGCCAGCTCGCCGGGCTGCAGCTGAACTGGGACCTGCAGGTCGACCGCGAAGCGGCCTGGACGGACGCGCGCGCCAACGCCGCGCTGCTGCATGGATGGCTGGTCGACCCGGAGGTCGTCGACGACGACGAGCTCGCGGTGCTCGGCCTGCGCCGCAGAGCGCCGGCCCCCGTCTCGCTCGCCGGCACGGACGGCACCGCCGTGCCCTGCACGCTGCACGGCATCGAGGTGCACTCGATCCGCCCGCTGCACCGGGTCGGCCCCGACGGCCAGCTGCTGTCGCAGCTGGTGATCGAACTGACCCAGTCGCTGCATGCCGACGACGGCACCGGCATGGTGTTCCGCGCCGGCGCCACCCTGCTGTTCGACATCGGCAAGGGCGCCATCACCTACCTGGTGCGCAAGCGGGTCGACCAGCAGGCACGGGTCTCGGCGCAGCAGGCGCTGTGGGCGGACCGCCGGGCGGCCCAGCCCAACAGCTATTCGGGGCTGGCCACGCACGACGCCGAGCCTTTCGCGCTGCTGCACCGCGCCCACTGAGACGGGACACACCATGGCCGCCGCCAAGAAGACCCCGACGCCGAGCAAGAAGCCGCCGCGCGCCACGGTGCGGACCTACCGCCACGGCCTCGGCGACTGCCACCTGGTGACGCTCTACGGTGCCCGGAAGGCCAAGTACCAGATCATGATCGACTGCGGCGTGATCCTCGGCACGGCGAACGCCGGCGCGGTGATGACCGAGGTGATGGACGACATCCTGGCCGCCACCGGCGGCAGCATCGACCTGCTGGTCGCGACCCACGAGCACTGGGACCATGTCTCGGGCTTCGCCCAGGCCGCCGAGTCGTTCGCCAAACTCAAGGTCGGCGCGGTCTGGCTGGGCTGGACCGAGGACCCGAAGGACGCCGACGCGAAGCAGCTGCGCGGCGAGCGCGACAACGCGCTCGCGCTGCTGCGGGCCGCGGCCGTCCGGATGCAGCTCGATGGCGGCGGCGATGGCGAGCCGACCCTGCTGACGTCGCTGCTCGACTTCTTCGGCGCCGCCGCACGGACCACCACCGCCTCGGCGCTCGAACTGGTGCGCGCCAAGGTGGCCCGGCCGCGCTATTGCGACCCGAAGGACCTGCCGGTCGAGCTCGACGGTTTCCGCGGCCGCATCTACACGTTGGGTCCGCCGCGCGACATGAAGATGCTCAAGAAGACGCTGCCGAGCGCCACGGCGCCCGAGACCTACGGCATGGCGCTGGCGGCGGCCGAGCGGAGCATCGGCCAGGCGCTGGCGAATCCCGAGCAACAACCGTTCTCGAATGCGTTCCGGATCCCGAACCGGGTGGCGCAGAGCACGCCTTTCTTCCAGCAGCGCTACTGGAACGACGAGGCCTGGCGCCGCATCGATGTCGCCTGGATGGACGACGCTTCCGAACTCGCGCTGGCGCTGGACAGCATGACCAACAACACCAGCCTCGTGCTGGCGATCGACCTCGACGATGTCGGCGTGCTGCTGTTCGCCGCCGACGCCCAGGTCGGCAACTGGCTCACGTGGAGCGACTGCAAGTGGCGTGTCGGCGGCAAGCCGGTCACCGGCCCGGACCTGCTCGCGCGCACCGTCTACTACAAGGTCGGCCACCACGGCAGCCACAACGCGACCCTGAAGGCCGGCGGGCTCGAGCGCATGACGGCCCTCGACGTCGCGGTGATCCCGGTCGACCACGCCATGGCGCTGAAGAAGAAATGGGGCGACATCCCGCTCGACGCGCTGGTCACGGCGCTCGGCAAGGCGACCACCGAGCGGGGCTACGTGGTGCGCACGGACCAGGAGCTTTCGGCGACTGCGAAACGTCGTGGGGCGCGGATGACGCGGTTGTACGTGGAGGTGGATGTTTGAGGCTCGGCGGGTTGAAGGGGTCACCGGTTGGAGGGGCGCCCGGCAAGCGGTGCGGGCCAGTCGACCCCACTGCGCCGGCCCTTCGGGCTCCCTTGCGGTGCTCGCTCCAGGCGGGGTCCACGCGAAACTCGCTTCGCTCAAACACGCGCGGCCCTTATCCGCCTGAAGCTGCGCTCCTCAGCGGCGCAGAGGGGATCGCCCGTCCCGCAC
>NZ_JBFTHX010000032.1:0-66128 GCF_056394465.1 Variovorax sp. 10N432 | reverse complement strand
GGCGAGGTGGCCTTCCTGTTCGGGCCCGCCGACTACGTCGCCATGATGCTGGTCGGCTTCGTGTGCGTGAGCTTCGTCACCACCGGCAGCCTGCTCAACGGGCTGGCCATGTGCATGATCGGCGTGCTGCTCGGCACCATCGGCACCGACGTCAACAGCGGCGCGCAGCGCTTCACGATGGACATGCCCTTCCTGGTCGACGGCGTCGGCATCGTCAGCATCGCGCTGGGCTGCTTCGGCATCGCCGAAATCACCAAGAACCTCGATTCGCGTGAAGAGCGTTCGCCCTTCAACGGCAAGATCAACCTGATCCCGACCTGGTCGGAGTTCAAGCGGATCATCCCGAGCGCCCTGCGCGGCAGCGTGGTCGGGTCCTTCCTGGGCATCCTGCCGGGCGGCGGGCCGACCATCGCGCAGTTCGCGGCCTACGCGATCGACAAGAAGGTCAGCAAGTACAAGAACGAAATCGGCACCGGTTGCATCGAGGGTGTGGCCGGCCAGGCCGCGGCCGACGAAGCGGCAGCGCGCACCAGCTTCATCCCGCTGATGAGCATCGGCATCCCCGAGAACGCCGTCATGGCGCTGATGCTGGCGGCCTTCATCATCAAGGGCATCCAGCCGGGCCCGAACATGATCGCCAGCCACCCCGAACTGTTCTGGGGCCTGGTGGCCAGCATGTGGATCGGCAACGTCTTCCTGCTGGTGCTGAACGTGCCGCTGGTGCGCTACTGGCTGTCGGTGTTCAAGATCCCGTACGCCGTGCTGTTCCCGTCGATCCTGTTCTTCTGCTGTATCGGCACCTACAGCGTCAACAACAACCTCGAGGACATCTACATCACGGCGGCCTTCGGCTTCCTGGGCTACATGTTCATGCGGCTGGAGCTCGATGCGGCGCCCTTGATGCTCGGCTTCATCCTCGGGCCGATGCTGGAAGAGAACTTCCGCCGCGCGCTGCTGATCAGCCGGGGCAGCTTCGGCACCTTCGTCACGCGGCCGATCAGCGGCACCCTGCTGAGCCTGATCGCGGTGTTCATCGTCTGGCAGCTGCTGGCCTTCGGCCTCAAGGTCTGGAGGCGCAACGCGCCGCAGGCGCAGGCGGCCTGAGCCAGCTGCACGGCGGCCCGGTGCGCTGCTGTTTTGGCAGGCACCGTGTCGCAGGCCGCGCCAGTCAACGATTCCGCTCGCAATCCGGGCGGTTTTCCCCAAGGTTGTCCCCCGCTGGCAGGGAGAACTTCGGGGCTTCGGCGTTTCTGGCACCTAGTCCAAAGAGATGTTCCGGTACTCGGCCAGCATCGTGCGGCGGAACTCGGTCACCGGGATGACGCGCTCGCCAAGATCCGGAAAAAGGGCGCGGACATAGGATTTCTCGCGAATCCAGCAGCCATTCGAAGTGCCGCCGTCCCTGAAGGTCAGGTAGCACACGCGGCGAGGGGCCGGACAGCCCTGCTCGGCGTCGGTCAGCTGCAGCATCTGGAACGGGTTGCTTTCAGTCACGAACAGCACGTCTGGTTGCACGTCGCAGCCAAGAAGAGGGGTGCAGAGGGTGACGACTGCCATGATGGACAACGTCTTCATGCCTGCCTTCCTGGACGCTTTCGGGAGCTTCAATTGAGCTCTTTAGTATTACCTACGTCAACTCCCAAAGAGGGGGTGACACGGGCATGTCCGGGGCCAGCGACGGGCCGCGGCAGGTGAGTTGCCGCTCGCATCCCGCTGTGGAAAAGATCGAGACGACGCACCAAGCTGGCGTGCCGCATTTTTTCGGCCGGACGCACCGAAGGTGTGCTCTTCCCAATGAGCGAGGCCATTGTGCACTGCACCAAAACACGAAAGTCAAGGCCCTGTTTTCCCCTTGGGCGGTGCATGACTCTGTGGATAACCGAGTGGGCAACCGGTCGGAGCCGCATCCTGCTTGGGCTCCATTGCGATGCTCATGGAACGGGCAGTCGGCGGCGGCGGCCAGGTTTATTTGCCGGCTCGGCGGCCGCGCCTCGCCGACTCAGTGGCTGGCTTCGGGGGATGGGCTCTCGCCCTTGCGCATGGTGATCACATGGAACGGACAGGCGACGGCACAGTCGCTGCAGCCCGTGCACCGAAGTGCGTCGTGCAGCACGGCGTGCTTCTTCCATTGCGCGACCTCGAAGCTGAGCAGGTGGGAGTCGCAGGCGGCGACGCACCAGCCGCAGCCGGTGCAGCGCGAGATGTCGATGGCGGGCGTCCAGCCGGGGCGGGGGCGCCCGGCGGGCCGGTGCGGCGTCACCAGAATCGCCACCACGGCCGACGGCGCAGGCGCAACGCCAGCGGGCGGGTATCGAGCCGGTCGAGGATGCTGGCAGCCGCGCCGAATCGGCTCTCGGGGTCGCCGGGCGAGCCCGTCGCCGTCCGGGTCCGGTCGTCCACAGGCATGCCGTCGCGCGGTCGGCGGGTCGGCGCGGGGGCATTGCTGGCAGGGAGGGCGCCATAGTCGGTCATAGGGCTGATTCTGGCGGTATTCGGGCTTGGGGTGCGCGGCGGAGGGAAAAGCCCGTCGGCGGCGTGGGCAGCATTCGCGCTCCGGCCGGTGGTTGTCGTCCAGACGATCTGCGTCGATCAGAGCCACGCGATCCAGCGGGCGCATATGGGGCACCAGGACTTTGATGGCCACCATGGGTGCAGCCGCCGGCGCCGGCTAGCTAGCGTCTGAAGGTGAACACCGCCGACAGGTACGTCACCGGCTGCGTGCCGATGTCCTCGATGCCATGCAAGGCCGAAGCGTCGAACAGCAGCGAATCGCCGACACCAAGCCTCACGACCCGGGTCCCGTACTGATAGCCGATGTCGCCCGACAACAGGTAGATGAATTTCAGCCCGGGATGTTGGAAGCTCGTGTAGGGCTCGGCCCCTGGGAGAAGCGTGACCAGATAGGGCTCGACGAACAGGTTGCCCGAGAGCAGATGGCCGAGCAGCTCGTAGCGGTAGTCGAGCACCGCGCCGATGCGGTCGACCACGATGCCCGTGCCGGCGCGCACGTGGCAGAAATCGGAGCGGTCGGGCTGGTCGGAAAAGAAGCGCGAGATCGGCACATCCAGGCCGGCGGAGATGCGGGCCAGCGTTTTGACCGAAGGCGAGACCACGCCGTGCTCGATGCGCGAGAGCAGCGAGCGCGAGATGCCGGAGCGGCGCGCCAGTTCGCTGCCGGAGGCGCCGCTGGCGATGCGCAGGGCGCGCATTTGAGCGCCTATCAGGGATGCGGATTCGCTGAGAACGGCCTTGGGTGGGGCGGGGCGCGGGAGTGCGAGGGATGGCGGGAGCTTGAAGGGCTTGGCGGTGGGGAAGGGAGAGGCGGTTTGTCTGCTCATAGCGTCGCCTTGCCAAAGTCCTGCACATGGACAGCATTGGGCGGCAAGCATCGTGCTCGCGTCCATCTAAGGTGGCTTGCAGTTTTCAATGCGTCGTCCTCCCCGTGCTGCTTGATGCAGGCATATGTGTGTGCACCCGTCCTGCCAGTGCGGCGGATGTTAATGTCTACGATAAACGTAGAGAAAGTATATCGCCTTTCTTCGATTATCGAAGGATGGTTTCTCGTGGTCGCCCTCAAACAGACAATGTCTTCGGGCGACGCATGCTGGAAGCTCGTGAGCGCGCGGGCCTGCCCCAGGACAAGCTTGGCGTAATGATCGGACTTGAAGAGTCAAGTAGCAGTGCTCGAATGAGTCGCTACGAAACTGGTATGCATGAGCCTCCCGTCGCGACCGCGCGGCGCATCGCTACCGCATTGAAAGTCCCTCTGGCCTATCTTTATTGCGATGACGACGTTAGTGCTCAGATCCTACTCAAGGTTCACACCTTGTCAGTTGCGGGGCGAAGGCGGCTACTAGAGTCTCTGGGCCAATTCTCAAGAGTTGGTGATGGCGTTTGATGGACGCGTACCTCACCGGGACTACTTGGCAAAATCCGGGTGCGTCCTTGCGAGGGCACGCGCTCCTCGGTCACGCAGTGGAGTTCGGGCCTTTTGCGGCCCAACTTGCGACATCTGCGACTCCTGATGGCCAGCCGGCGATGTGCAGCCCGTGTCCATCAGTACAGGTTGTGTTGGCGAACGCAGGGCTTTAGGAACGCCACGCGCTTCCAATTGGTTCGGGTGGCCCGGTATCAGGGCCGAGCGGACCGAATGCGATGTGGCTCGCCTGGCGACACCGGATAAGCCCACCGCGTGCTTCACCTCAATTGAGATCCGACAGTGCGGTCTCCGGAATTCCGCTTTGGTCCCCCGCTCACCTCCTCGCCGTGCTGTCAACCTTGGCGCCTCCCGGAAGGCTAACGCGCGTCACGTAAAGACGCAACCGTGTGCATCGCTTGCAAGAGTCATCGCTTCGGGCCTCTCTGGATGCAAGAAGAAACTGGGGGTCCTCTGTCGTCGAAATGTTCGTTCATTCGGGCACGCACCGGTTTCGAGTTCGGTGCCTAAGCCGGTTGTCGCAGCCAGGGGCAGACGGGCCGTATACGCGGAAGGCCAAGAGCGCTGAACTTGAAAGGGGAAACCAAGGTCGCCGAGACGCTCAGATCAGACTTCTTCTAGGCGTCAAGTAGTCGAACGAAGCCGCCCGCTTTCCGCTCCCGAGGGTTTGAGCAGATCCGACAAGACAGCAAGCTGAGGATTAATTGGCAACCTCAAATGAATTAAGACCATTGAGACTAACAATAGAAATATAAGAATCGTGAAAGGAGCCTGATGGAGGTGCCAAGTTCCAGACCATGATGTTATTGGATAAAGCGTCATGAACACAAGCATAAAAGTTAAAAAATCAGCCGATTGAACCCAATTTGACGCTCCTGTTCTATGAAGAAATTCGCCATCTCGTCGATTCGAAAATCCTAGCATCGCTAGGGATATTATGGGAAAGATCATCGTAAGCAACTGCCACTGAAATCCACTAAAGCTTAAAAACACACACGGTGTTCGAGTGCATTTTGAAGTCGCCATCAGTAGCGGCTTAACAGAATTTTTAAGTTCCGACATTCGGGCTTCAGAAACGACTGAACCCAAGGCTCCTAGGGCCGCTACCTCGGCAGGCAAAGCGCTCACATTAAATGTTCCCCTCGACCATCGTTCTATTGCTTCGTACGCCTGTTGCCCACTTTCCGGAAGCGCAGGCTCCACGCTCCAGTTCCAAGGCAATATGCGCGCCCAGCCGGAGGCGTTCGGGGGAACAGCTAATTTTATTTCTTCAACAATGACTGATGACTTTTCTTTGACAAGAGAGATTCGTTCGCCTGGAATAATCGAAAACACATCGGGAGGAGGAGATATCAGGATGCCTTTATTAATCGTGAGATTGAGCAAGAAAATTAAAGAAATGAAACTGACGGCTGTAATCATCACAAACCGACGAATGGCCATGCCCAACTTTCTACCGAGTTGCTGCAACCTCGCATCACGTCCTGCACACCTCCACTGACGAAGAAAAATCTTGTCACTGTTTTTTTTAATTCCTCGAACTGCGCGAGTTGCTGCATCCACTGCGCTGTTGCCAGTTAATTTGTCAATCGGAGCCAAGGCGGTTGCCATGGATATCATGATATTGTCGGCGAAGAAATCACTAAGAGACCATATGCAACGGTCTCGATGATCAGGTAATAGCGCTGATCGATCGTTGATCTCGGCGCTGCGGGTTCGCAACAATCCGGCGAGTCGCAATGCTGCTCCTTGTCTTATGTACTCCTCATTCGAGTTTAATAGCCGCACGAGTTGATCTAGAGCGTCGTCGGTACCTATGTCGCCAAGCAGCTGCAGGGCCGCGTCCTTCCAACGCGGCGACTGATGTGCGAGCATTCCGGGTATCAACTTAAGCGCAATCTCCGGTGCTGCAGAGATAGCTGTTTCTAATGCGGACGCACCCGACTCGTCGCGACTTGCAAGCCTATCTATGGAAGAATTGAAGATCCGACTGGCGCCCTCAAAAGAAGCATCCTTCCGACTCGCGAGCGCCGACAATGTCTCTAGCGCCGATTTGGTTTCAGCACCCGAAGCAACCATAGACGCGATCTCCGATCCTACTGTGATCACAATTTCGGAATTGGGGGGCTCTCGCATATTGGCCAAGGCCCTTCCTGCAATGATCCATTGTTTCTTTGAAATAAACGTATCGATAATGTTCGAAAGTGAAGGAATGTTGTCTATCAAACTGCAATAAAAATATAGAACTTCTATAAGTTCTGGTCTCTGACCGAAGGCGGATACCACGTCCTCGACTGTGCGTCTGCGAGTCGCTTCTCGAGCCGCAAAGTATTCTTGAATTGTTCGGTGGGCACAAGTATAGCTATCGTCCTTAGAGGGGCGAAGAATGCCATTGATGTCCACTAATTCTTTGACTAGCTCGTGCACATCATATTTTTCTTGAAAAAGGGCGTCAGCTTGTTTTTTTATGGCTGATAGTGTGAACTCTTCTGGATCTTCAGTCGAAATAAAGTCTTCAAGTCGCTCTAAAGCAACGCGTTCAAGCACCTGACGCTTTATTTCGGGCCTGAAGGTTTGCTTAATCGCGCGCCGTGCTGGTCTGGACTCCATAAGCTCATGAATTGCTTCCTGATAGAACTGCTGTCTTGATGCCGGGAGATCAAATTTTTCTTCTACCAGATAGAGGCCAGTGAGAATGGTTAAGAGCAAAGGATTGCGGCAAATGTCACGAATTTGAGCGTCATCTTGGATCAGGGCATACAATTCGATTGCGTATCGATTTTGAAATTTTGGCCACCCTTTTAGAAAGATTCGCATGTGGTGACTCCCAAATGGTTCTACTTGCAACACGTTGGGGATGGCGACCGCAAGGTCCTGCGAACGGTAACTGTGTTCTCGGCAAGTCACGTATAGTTGATTCTTGCGTGTACGCTGATCGTCGAAATTGCAAAAATCGAGTATTTGTTGGACGACAAACTCTCGGCTTGCTCCAACCTCGTCGAGCCCGTCGAGAACAATCAACAATCGGCCAGCTTCAAGTGATGACTCGACAAAATGATCTGCTCCTGGGAAATGATGGTCTGCAAAAGCAGCGACGACCGCTTGAAAAATAGAATGCTGATTTTTTGCTAAATTACGCAATACAACAAACACAGGAATGATTTTTAGACTGCGGGGTGCAAGGTTGTGTAGGACTAGGCTCTTCATCAATGTGGTTTTGCCAGTTCCTGGTCCACCCAACACAACGGTTCTCGTAGCTTTTTCTGCATATTCATAAAGGTCAATGCGTACGTCAGTTGCTTTCGAAATCAATTTCAACGGCGCAAAAGCTTGTTTTAGATCAATAGTTACACTTGCTCCGACGGGGTTCTCCAACCGGGTGAGATTAGAGCGCAGAAGGTGTTTTCTGTATGTTCGTAAAGAAATCGACAATGGGTTTCGCGGAGCGATCCATCGGTAAACTACCCTATTTAAAGAAACAAACGGAAGAATCCACAATCGGAGTAAGAATTCTGCGAGGCGTTTGCCGAAGACGCCAACTATGATTGTCGTAATCATTGCCGTATAAACTATTGCCTCGACTGTGCCTTGGGTGGGTGCTTTTCCGAGATCCATAGAATTCTTTAAAGGATTTGGGGTTGCGCTAAGAATGAGGCAAATGATGCCTCTTGGCAAGGCATAGCGTCGACCGTACTCCGTGTGGTCTTGGGATCAGGATCGGCTGCGGTGAAGCGTGTATGCAGGCGGGGGAGGACTCCAGCGCTACCTGGATATCGCAACCTGACCCACATTGCAAATTGCTGGGAGGCAGCGTTCTGCCCGACGTGCTGCCGCTTACATGGCGAGCGGCCTGCCGCTCGCGCGCTGGTCGGATTCAAGCTTCGGGCCTAACCCAAGGGAGGCGAGGCGGAGCCGTCCGTCGCCTGCTGGCCTGCGCACGATTGCCGCGTGCAGGCTGTGCCCGCAGTGTATACAGCGTCGGAAGGTGAAGCAGGCGTGCGCGACTTGGCCGCCGTGGCGTCTGCCGGCGCTATGGTGTTCGTCGATACGCTGAACCGCGTAGACCGCCGACGAGAACATTAGCCGCCATATGCGCGAGCTTCTGGAGGCCGCCGTCTGAATACTCGAGCAGCGGGAAGACAGGCTGAACTCTGATCGGGCAATGGAGCCAGCGGGGAGCAATTCACCTGTCCGCAAACTGAGGAGGGCGAAGCAGCCGTATCTCGGAATGGTTGGAGGAGGGCAGCGGGAGGTGTTGCGTGTCGACTTGCCCATGCATTGGACGAGTACCGCCGGAGGCTTGAGCGTGCCTAGTTGCGGTGAGAGGACGCGAAGAGTGTGGAGTGCGAAAGCATGCGTAGAAGAAACCGCTCAGGGGAATCAAAATCAGCAAATGAAGGCTGCCGCAAGTGCGCATTTCGGTGCCGCGCGGTGTACTGCCGCTGGCTAGGTACGTGTGGGCCACAAGGTGCAAGAGCCTGCACCGACCTGACTCCCAAAGCAAAAAAGCCCGCCGTCTTTCGACAGCGGGCTTCTTCACATTTGGTGCCGGAGAGATGAATCGAACACCCGACCTTCTCATTACGAATGAGCTGCTCTACCGACTGAGCTACACCGGCTAAGCCTTCGATTATAGCGGATCGTGATAGCTGGTCAGCCGCTCGACCTCGTTTTTCGACCCCAACACAACAGCCACGCGCTCATGCAGCTTGGTCGGCTGCAGGTCCATGATGCGCTGGCGACCGTTGGTCGACGCGCCGCCGGCCTGCTCGACCAGCCAGCTCATCGGGTTGGCCTCGTACATCAGGCGCAGCTTGCCGGCCTTCTCGGGTTCGCGCTTGTCCCAGGGGTACATGAAGACGCCGCCGCGCATCAGGATGCGGTGCACGTCGGCCACCATGCTGGCGATCCAGCGCATGTTGAAGTCCTTGCCGCGCGGACCGTCCTTCCCGGCAAGGCATTCGTCGATGTAGCGCTTCACCGGGGCGTCCCAGTGCCGCATGTTGCTCATGTTGATCGCGAATTCCTTGGTGTCGGCCGGGATCTGGATGTCCTCCTGCGTCAGCATGAAGGAACCCTGCTCGCGGTCGAGCGTGAACATCGCGACGCCGGCGCCCACGGTCAGCACCAGCGTGGTCTGCGGGCCGTAGATGCAGTAGCCGGCCGCCACCTGCTTGGCGCCGGCCTGCAGGAAGTCGGCCTCCTGCACGCCGGGCGTGTCGTCGGGCTTCTTCAACACGCTGAAGATGGTGCCGATGCTGACGTTGACGTCGATGTTGCTCGAGCCGTCGAGCGGGTCGAACAGCAGCAGGTATTCGCCCTGCGGGTAGCGGTTGGGCACCACGTGGATGCTTTCCATCTCCTCGCTGGCCATGGCCGCCAGGTGGCCGCCCCATTCGTTGGCCTCGATCAGCACCTCGTTGGCGATGATGTCGAGCTTCTTCTGGATCTCGCCCTGCACGTTCTCGCTCTCGGCCGTGCCGAGCACGCCGCCGAGCGCGCCCTTGTTGACGGCCTGGCTGATGCTCTTGCAGGCGCGCGCCACCACTTCGAGCAACAGGCGCAACTGGCCGGGGATCAGGCCGTCGGCGCGTTGCTGCTCGACCAGGTAGCGGGTGAGGGATATCTTGGATTGGGCCATGAAGTTCTTCGGGTCCTTGCGGGTTCAGATCGACAGCGCGCGGGTGACCACCTCGTGCGTGTCCTTGCTCAGGTCGGGCCGCGCGGCGACGCGGGCGATCGCCTCGCGGGCGGCGCTGCGGTAGGGCTCGGCCAGCTTGCTCCAGCGATCGAGAGCGCGCGCCAGGCGGGCCGCGACCTGCGGGTTGATGGCATCGAGCTCGATCACGCGGTCGCTCCAGAACACATAGCCGGCGGCGTCGGGGCGGTGCAGGGCGCCGGGGTTGGCGCTGCAGTAGCTGAAGATCACGCTGCGGGCGCGGTTCGGGTTCTTGATCGAGAAGTCCGGGTGCTTCATGAGCTGCTTGACCAGCGGCAGGATGTCGCCGCCGCGGTCCGGCGCGCCGGCCTGCAGCGAGAACCACTTGTCGATCACCAGCGCCTCGTTCTTGAAGATCTCGTGGAAGCGCGCCAGCGCCTGCGCCGCCAGCGCATGGCCCGACGACACCAGCGCGCTGAGCGCATTGAAGCGGTCGGTCATGTTGCCCGCGTCCTTGAAGCGCTGCAGCGTCTTGCCCGGCCACACGTTGTCGCCCGAGGCCCGCGCCGCCAGACACAGGTGGGTGAGGGCGATGCCCGCCAGCGCCCGGCGGCCCGAGGAGACCGGGTCGGGTGTGTAGGCGCCGGTGTCGCGGTTCTGCTCGTAGGCCTGCTCCCAATCGGCGAACAGCGCGGTGGCGAGCTGCGCCCGCATGGCTTCGCGCACCGCGTGCACGCGCTGCGGGTCGACCACGTCGAGCTGCTCCGCGATGTAGGTCTCGGAGGGCAGGGTGAGCACCAGTTCCTTGAAGGCGGCGTCGAGCTGCGGATGGCGCAGCACGCTGCGCATCGCGTCGACGAAGGCCTCGTCCAGCGGCTGCTCCCCGGCGAGGGCCGGCTCGTTGATCGCGCGGATCGCCGCCCGCAGCGCCAGGCGCTGGCCGGCTTCCCAGCGGTTGAACGGGTCGGGGTCGTTGGCCAGCAAGGTGAGCAGCTGGGCGTCCGAGTAGGCGTAGTCGAGGATCACCGGCGCGCTGAAGCCGCGCAGGATCGACGGCACCGGCTCGGCATCGAGGCCGACGAAGGTGTACTGCTCGCCGGCGCGCGTGAGCACCAGGGTGCGGGTGCCCGGCGTGGCCTCGGCCTCGCCTTCGAGCTGTACCGGCAGCTCGCGGCCGTCGGCGCCCAGCAGGCCCAGGTTGACCGGGAGCACGAACGGATCCTTGGTCGCCTGGCCCGGGGTGGGCGGGCAGCTCTGCACGAAGCTCAGGGTGTAGCTGCGCGAGGCGGCGTCGTACACGCCGTGGGCCGCGAGGCGCGGCGTGCCGGCCTGGCTGTACCAGCGCTTGAACTGCGGCAGCAGGCGCGCCAGCTCGGTGTCGGGGTTGGCATCGGCGATGGCCTGCGCGAAGTCGTCGCAGGTCACGGCCTGGCCGTCATGGCGCTCGAAGTACAGCGTGATGCCGCGCTCGAAGCCCTTGCGGCCGACCAGCGTCTGCATCATGCGCACCACCTCGGCACCCTTCTCGTAGATGGTGACGGTGTAGAAGTTGCTGATCTCGATGTAGCTGTCGGGCCGCACCGGATGCGCCATCGGGCCGGCATCTTCCGGGAACTGGGCGGTGCGCAGCACGCGCACGTCCTCGATGCGCTTGACCGCGCGCGCCGACGCATCGGCGCACAGGTCCTGGCTGAACTCCTGGTCGCGGAAGACCGTCAGGCCTTCCTTGAGCGACAGCTGGAACCAGTCGCGGCAGGTGACGCGGTCTCCGCTCCAGTTGTGGAAGTACTCGTGGCCGACCACGCTCTCGATGTTGCTGTAGTCGGCATCGGTCGCGGTGGCCTGGTTGGCCAGGACGTACTTCGTGTTGAAGATGTTCAGGCCCTTGTTCTCCATCGCGCCCATGTTGAAGTCGCTGGTGGCGACGATCATGAAGCGGTCGAGGTCGAGCGGCAGGCCGAAGCGGGCCTCGTCCCACAGCACCGAGTTGATCAGCGAGTTCATCGCATGCTCGGTCTTGTCGAGGTCGCCGGCGCGCACATACACCTGCAGCAGGTGTTCGCGGCCGTTGCGGGCCTTGATGTGCTGTTCGCGCGCCACCAGCTTGCCCGCGACCAGCGCGAACAGGTAGCTGGGCTTGCGGAACGGGTCGACCCACTTGGCGAAGTGGCGGCCCTCGGGCAGGTCGCCGTGCTCGACCAGGTTGCCGTTCGACAGCAGCACCGGGTAGGCGGCCTTGGTGGCGCGCAAGGTCACCGTGTAGCTGGCCATCACGTCCGGGCGGTCGAGGAAGTAGGTGATGCGGCGGAAGCCCTCGGCCTCGCACTGCGTGAAGAAGGTGTCCTCGCTCACGAACAGGCCCATGAGCTTGGTGTTCTTGACCGGGCAGCAGGTGGTGAAGATCTCCAGCTCGAAGGCGTCGGGCAGGCTGTCGATCACCAGCTGGTCGCCCTCCATGCGGAACGACGCGCCCTGGCCGTCGACCAGCACGCGTGCCAGGTTGAGTTCGTCGCCGTCCAGGCGCAGCGGCTCGGTCGCGACTTCGGGATTGCGGCGCAGCCGCATGCGGTTGAGGACTCGGGTCTTGGCCGGGTCGAGGTCGAAGGTCAGCTCGACCGTGTCGATCCAGTAGGCCGGCGCGCTGTAGTCCTCGCGACGGATCGCGATCGGTTGGCCTTGGGCATCACGCAGCAGCATCGAGTGTCTCCAGGAAGTTTGAGTTGGCTAGTTCGTTGTAGTCACGCACGGCCGCGATCACGTGCGGCCCCGCGAGTTCGCTGGCGCTGTGGGTGGTGCAGACCGCCACCGCCAGCATGCCGCCGCGGCGGGCGGCCTCGATGCCGAAGGGCGCGTCCTCGAACACGATGCAGCGCGATGGCGCGACGCCGATGCGGCGTGCGGCTTCGAGAAAGATGGCCGGCTGCGGCTTGCCGGGCAGGCCCTCGTCGCCGCCGACGATCGCCAGCGGCGCGGGGTCCGGACGCAGGTGGGACATCGTGAAGGCGATGTTGTGCTTGTCGCCGGCGGTGCCGACCGCGACCTTCAGCCCACGCGCGACCGCGGCCCGGTTGAAGGCGCCGAAGCCCGGCACTTCGCGGAAATGGGCGCCGAAGAGCTCGCGGTAGATCGATTCCTTGTGGTGGGTGATCTCGGCGCTCTCGGCCTCGCTCACCTCGCGGCCCATGAGCTCGCAGGCGCACTCGAAGGCAGTGCGGCCGGTGGTCTGCCGCATGAACTTCGGGATGTCGATCTCGACCCCATGGCGGATGCCGTACTCGATCCATGCCTTGGCGTGCCAGGGCATGGAGTCGACCATGGTGCCGTCCATGTCGAAGATCAGGGCTTCCACCTTGCGGGTCGCGGCCTGCATCAGACGCCCTGCTTCAAGGACGCTTCGATGAAGGCATCGAGATCGCCGTCCAGCACCTTCTGCGTCGCCGAGATCTCGACGTTGGTGCGCAGGTCCTTGATGCGGCTGTTGTCCAGCACGTAGCTGCGGATCTGGTGGCCCCAGCCGACGTCGGTCTTGCTGTCTTCCAGCTTCTGCTGCTCTTCCTGGCGCTTGCGCATCTCGTGGTCGTACAGGCGCGAGCGCAGCCGCTTCCAGGCGACGTCGCGGTTGCTGTGCTGGCTGCGGCCGTCCTGGCACTGCACCACGATGCCGGTCGGGATGTGCGTCAGCCGCACCGCCGAGTCGGTCTTGTTGATGTGCTGGCCGCCGGCGCCGCTGGCGCGGAAGGTGTCGGTGCGCACGTCCGACGGATTGATGTCGATCTCGATCGAGTCGTCGATTTCCGGGTAGACGAAGATGCTCGCGAAGCTGGTGTGGCGGCCGCCCGAGGAGTCGAAGGGCGACTTGCGCACCAGCCGGTGCACGCCGGTCTCGGTGCGCAGCAGGCCGAAGGCGTAGTCGCCCTCGACCTTGATGGTCGCGCCCTTGATGCCCGCGGTATCGCCCGGGGTCTCGTCCTCGATCTGGGTCTTGAAGCCCTTGCGCTCGGCGTACTTCAGGTACTGGCGCAGCAGCATGCTGGCCCAGTCGCAGGCCTCGGTGCCGCCGGCGCCGGCCTGGATGTCGACGAAGGCGTTCAGCGGATCGGCCGGGTTGTTGAACATCCGGCGGAACTCGAGCTGCTTGATGTCGGCTTCGAGCTTGGCGGCGTCATCGGCGATCGCCTGCAGGCCGTCCATGTCGCCGTCTTCCTTCGACATCTCGAACAGCTCGGTGTTGTCCGACAGGCCGCTGGTGAGCCGGTCGAGCGTGACCACGACGTCGTCGAGCGCCTTCTTTTCCTTGCCCAGCTCCTGGGCCTTCTTGGGGTCGTTCCAGACGTTCGGGTCTTCGAGCGACGCGTTGACTGTCCTCAGTCGTTCAGCTTTGGCATCGTAGTCAAAGATACCTCCGTAAATCGACCGTGCGGGCGCTCAGGTCCGCGAGAGTTGCGCCGATTTGGTTGATTTGCTCTGCATCCATGGGGTGTCCTGATGGTGTTCGGGGGAAACCGCGTATTTTCTCATGCCCGGCATGGCCGGGTCCGGGGCAGGGGGAGCGCGCTCAGGCGGCGGTGAATTCTTCGATCAGGCGGGCCACGGCGGCGGGCTGGTCGTGGTGCAGCATGTGGCCGGCGTCCTCGACCCGCGCGATGCGGGCGTCGGGCACGCTTTTCAGGCGCTCGTGGTACTCGTCGAGCGTGTAGCGGCCCTTCCACCATCGGCCCAGGCTGTCGTCCGACGCCTCGACCGCCAGCAGCGGGGCCCGGATGGCGGCGTACAGCGCCAGCATCTCGTCGACCCGGAACAGGTTGGCGTTGATGATCTTGTGGGCCGGGTCGCCGAGGATCTCCCAGCGCTGCTCGCCCTCGGCGGTCGGCCGCGCCGCCGACCAATGGGCGGCCAGCCAGTCGGCCTTGTCCTGGCTGAGGCGCGGGTTGGTCTTCATGAGCCGGCGCGCCACGCCGTCGACCGCCGGGTAGGCGGCCAGCGCCATTTCGCCGCGGTGCAGGCGCTTGATCTCGTCGATCCACTTGCCGAAGCGCTCGGGCGCCTGCTCGGGCTTCAGGACCGGCATGCCGAAGCCTTCGAGGTTGACCAGCCGACGCACGCGCTGCGGCCGGACGCCGGCGTACTGCATGACCGCGTTGCCGCCCATGCTGTGGCCGACCAGGTCGACCGGGGTGTCGCCGGCGTAGTGGTCCAGCAGCCAGTCGAGATCGGCCAGGTAGTCCGGCATCCAGTAGTTGTCGACCGTCCCGCCGTCGGTGAGTCCGAAGCCGCGCCAGTCGGCGGCCACCACGAAGCGGTCTTCGGCCAGCGCGTCGACCACGAACTGCCAGGAGGCCGCGACGTCCATCCAGCCGTGCATCATGACCAGCGGCGGCCGGTCGGCCGATGGCCGGCCCCACAGGCGCACGTGGTAGCTCAGGTGGCGGACCGGGACGAATTCGCTGCGGGAGGGGCGGAGGGCTTGGTACATCGAATCCGATGATAAGGACCCCGGGCGGGCGGCGCAGTCGACTGCAAGACAGGCGTTGCATCCACCCTGTAGCATTTCGGCCATGCAAAAAATCCAACTCGGTCAGAGCGACCTCCATGTCACGCCGATCTGCCTCGGCACCATGACCTTCGGCGAGCAGGTGGACGAGCCCACCGCCCACGCGATCCTCGATCGTTCCCTGGAACGCGGCGTCGACTTCATCGATACCGCCGAGATGTACGCGGTGCCGGCGCGCAAGGAGACCTTCGGCGCCACCGAAACCATCATCGGGAACTGGTTCGAGAAAAACCCGGGAGCGCGCCAGAAACTCGTGCTGGCGACCAAGGTCGCGGGCCCGTCGCGTGGCATGCCGTGGGTGCGCGAGGGCAGCGGCATGACGCCGGCCGACATCGCCGCCTCCTGCGAAGCCAGCCTCAAGCGCCTGAAGACCGACGTCATCGACCTCTACCAGATCCACTGGCCCGAGCGCCATGTGCCGGCCTTCGGCCAGCTCTACTACGACCCGAAGCGGGAGACCTCGACCACCCCGATCCACGACCAGCTCGAAGCGCTGGGCAAGCTGGTCAAGGCCGGCAAGGTGCGCGCGATCGGCCTGTCGAACGAGACGCCCTATGGCGTGCACGAATTCGTGCGCCTGGCCGAACAGCACGGCCTGCCGCGCGTGGCGACTGTGCAGAACGTCTACTGCCTGATCAGCCGCGCGGCCGAGAACGGGCTCGACGAGACCATGCAC
Source organism: Variovorax sp. 10N432 (assembly GCF_056394465.1). Lineage (NCBI taxonomy): Bacteria > Pseudomonadati > Pseudomonadota > Betaproteobacteria > Burkholderiales > Comamonadaceae > Variovorax > Variovorax sp. 10N432. The sequence goes on along the minus strand of NZ_JBFTHX010000032.1, from coordinate 50,305 downwards.
CGCCTGGGCGTGTCGCTGCTGGCCTATTCGCCGCTGGCCTTCGGCCTCCTGACCGGCAAGTACGACCTGGGCGGCACCGAGGGACCGGACGCGCCCAGGGGCGCCCGCATCTCGAGCTACGAATCGGTGCGCAAGCAGCGCTGGGGCCGTCCCGATGCGCTGAAGGCGGCGCGTCGCTACAACGCGCTGGCCCGCGACCACAGCCTGACGCCCGTGCAGATGGCACTGGCCTTCTGCTACACCAAATGGCAGGTCGCGAGCACCATCATCGGCGTCACGTCGGTGGCCCAGCTGAACGAAGACCTGGACGCCTGGGGCACCACGCTGTCGCCGGAGCTGCTGGCCGAGATCGACAAGATTCGGTGGGAAATGCGGGATCCTGCTTCCTGAGACCTTGCGGGACAGACCAAGAAACTGCGCAGCAGTTTTTGCTCTGTCCTCGACCTGCTGAGACCTTGCGGGACAGACCAACAAACTGCGCAGCAGTTTTTGCTCTGTCCTCAACTGACTAGAGTGACCCGTGGCCAAAAAACCCCACGTCTCCGAAACCCCCGCCACCCAGCTGCTGCGGGCGAACGGCATCGCCTTCAGCGAGCACCCCTACGAGTACCTCGAGCATGGCGGCGCACAGCACAGTGCCGAGGTGCTCGGCCTCGACCCCTTCACGGTGGTCAAGACGCTGGTCATGCAGGACCAGGACGCCAAGCCGCTGATCGTGCTGATGCACGGCAACCGCACGGTGTCGACCAAGAACCTGGCGCGCCAGATCGGCGCCAAATCGATCGAGCCCTGCAAGCCCGAGGTCGCGAACCGCCACAGCGGCTACCTGGTCGGCGGCACCTCGCCCTTCGGCACGCGGCGCGCGATGCCGGTCTACATCGAGTCGACCATCCTCGACTTGCCGCGCATCGCGATCAACGGCGGACGGCGCGGCTATCTCGTGGGCATCGACCCGCAGGTGTGCCTCCAGTTGCTCGGCGCCCAGCCGGTGCAGTGCGCGCTGGCAGAATAGCCGGCTGCCTCGAACGGAGGCGCCCGGAGAAACCGTGAGTTCCTACATCCCCTCGTTGATCGCGATCGTCCTGTCCTACCTGGTCGGCTCGCTCTCGTTTGCCGTGATCGTCAGCAAGTCGCTCGGCATGGCCGATCCGCGCAGCTATGGCAGCAAGAACCCGGGTGCGACCAACGTGCTGCGCTCGGGCAACAAGGGCGCCGCGCTCGCGACCCTGCTGCTCGACGCGCTCAAGGGCTGGCTGCCGGTGTTCCTGATCCACCACTTCGGCGCCGCCCTGGGCCTGGGCGCGGGCACCGCCGCGGTGGCCGGCCTGGCGGCCTTCCTGGGCCACCTCTATCCGGTGTTCTTCGGTTTCCAGGGCGGCAAGGGGGTGGCGACCGCCGCCGGTGCGTTGGTCGGCATCGAGCCGCTGCTGGGCCTGGCGACCGGCGTCACCTGGCTGATCATCGCGGTCTTCTTCCGCTACTCGTCGCTGGCTTCCATCGTGGCCGCGTTCTTCGCGCCGGCCTACTACCTCATCGGCGGCCAGATCGCCTGGCCGCTCGACCTCGCGGTGCTGCTGGTGCTGGTGTCGATCAGCCTGCTGCTGGTCTGGCGCCACCGGGAGAACATCCGCCGACTGGCGGCCGGTACCGAGTCCAGACTCGGTTCGAAGAAAACATAGCAACCAACAAGGACACATCCCATGGCCACCCTCCAGCGCTTTCACGTCGGTCCGCGCCTCAGCGAGACCGCGGTCCACAACGGCACGGTCTACCTCGCCGGCCAGGTGGCCGACGACCTGTCGCAGGACATCCGCGGCCAGACCGCGCAGGTGCTGGCGATGGTCGACCGCCTGCTGGCCGAGGCCGGCAGCGACAAATCGCGTCTCCTGATGGTGCAGATCTTTCTTTCGGACATCACCGACATCGTCGCGATGAACGAAGTCTGGGACGCCTGGATCCCGGCCGGAAACACGCCGCCGCGCGCGACCGTGCAGGCCGCGATGGCCAAGCAGGGCTACAAGATCGAGATCGTCGTCACGGCTGCGGCAGCCTGAGTCAGAACCGCTTTTCCAGCACCATCTGGTCGGCATCGCGCCGCATCGAGAAGCGGCTGATGAAGCTGTTGCCGAGCAGGATGTAGGGCATGGGCTCCGGCGAGACGATGGCGTCGACGTCGTAGACCTCGACGTCGCCGACCCGGACCGAACCGAGCTTCACCCGATAGCCCTGCGACATGCCGTTGGCCGTGTTCATGCGCACCGGCTGGCCCTTGCTGAAATCGAGCCCGATGCGCTGCGCGTCGGCGGCCGACAGCGCGATGGTGGTGGCGCCGGTGTCGAGCATGAAGTTGACGGACCGGCCGTTGATGGCGCCCTGGGCCATGAAGTGCCCGCCGCTCGACGCCGGCAGCACGATGCGGGTGCCGCCGCCGCCCGCAGGCCCGCCGCCGCCGATGCTCACCGGCGTGTCCATGCGCAGCCCGACCCGCTTGCCCTCGGCCTCGACCGTGGCCTGCTCGCCCTGCAGCGAGACCAGCTTGACGCCCTGGAAGCTCTCGCCGATGGCCAGCGTCTTCGGTGCGCCGCCGTTCACGATCAGGATCGCGCGGCTGCCGATGGTGCCGGTCAGCGTGACCGACTGGGCCTGCGCCAGGGCGCAGGCTGCCGCGAACAGGAGTGCGAGCAGCGGCTTTTTCATGGGAGGGGATCAGTCTCTGAAGTTGTTGAAGCTGAGCGGCATGTCGGGCACGTCCTTCTTGATCAGTGCCATCGCGGCCTGCAGGTCGTCGCGCTTGGCGCCCGTGACGCGCACCGCGTCGCCCTGGATCGAGGCCTGCACCTTGAGCTTGCTGTCCTTGATCAGGCGCTGGATCTTCTTGGAGGTCTCGGTCTCGATGCCGCTCTTGACCTTGATGACCTGCTTGACCTTGTCGCCGCCGATCTTCTGGACGTCGCCCTTGTCGAGGAAGCGGACGTCGACGCTGCGCTTGGTCAGCTTGGCGCGCAGGATGTCTTCGACCTGCACCAGCTGGAACTCGGCGTCGCCGATCATGGTGATTTCCTTGTCCTTGAGCTCGACCGAGGCGGCGGTGCCCTTGAAGTCGAAGCGCGTGCCGATCTCTTTCGCGGTGTTCTCGACCGCATTCTTGACCTCGGGCAAGTTGGGTTCACAAACGGTGTCGAAGGACGGCATGGATGAAAGGCTCCGGCAGCAACAAAAAAGAAGGAAAGGGGACCGCGCACGAGTTCGCGCGGTGTGCGAATGCGACAATTCTCCCATGATCGTGGAGCACAACGTACCGCTGCAGCAGCACAACAGCTTCGGCATCGTCGCGCGCGCCCAGCACCTGGCGCGCATCAGCGGCGAGGCCGACGTCGCGGCGCTGCTGGCCGACGCGCAGTGGCGCGACGCGCCCAAGTTCGTGCTCGGCGGCGGCAGCAACATCGTGCTGACCGGCGACGTCAAGCCGCTGGTCCTGAAGGTCGAGATCAAGGGCCTGCGGCTGGTCGACGAGACGCCCCGGGCCTGGATCGTCGAGGCCGGCGCCGGCGAGGTCTGGCACGACACGGTGCGCTGGACGCTCGAGCAGGGCTTCCCCGGGCTCGAGAACCTGGCCCTGATCCCCGGCACGGTCGGCGGCTCGCCGGTGCAGAACATCGGCGCCTACGGGGTCGAGCTGCAAGACCGCTTCGAGTCGCTCGACGCCATCGACCTGCAGACCGGCCGCGTCTTCACGCTCGATGCGGCGCAGTGCGCCTTCGGCTACCGCGATTCGGTGTTCAAGCACGCGGCCAGCGGCGGCAACGATTTCGGGCTGGCGGGCCGGGCGCTGATTACGCGGGTGCGCTTCCGGCTGCCCAGGCCCTGGAAGCCGGTGCTGGGCTATCTGGACCTCGAGCGAAAGATGGACGAGACCGGCAATTTCCAGCCCGAGCCGATCGAGGTCTTCGACTGGATCTGCGCCATCCGCCGCGCCAAGCTGCCCGACTGGCGGGTGCTCGGCAATGCCGGCAGTTTCTTCAAGAACCCGACCGTGACGCCGGAGCAGTGCGCCGACATCATCGCCCGCGACCCGAAGATCGTGCACTACCCGATGGCCGACGGCAGCATCAAGCTGGCGGCCGGCTGGCTGATCGATGCCTGCGGCTGGAAGGGCAAGTCGGTCGGCAACGCCGGCGTCTACGAGCGCCAGGCGCTGGTGCTGGTCAACCGCGGCGGCAGCGCCAACCCGGTGACCGGCGGCGAGGTGATGACGCTGGCCAAGGCGATCCAGACCAGCGTCTACGAGCGTTTCGGCATCCGGCTGGAACCGGAACCGGTCGTGGTCTGACGACCACGACGGCCCGACTCACTTCGTTTCGTCGTTCTTGAGTTGGGGCAGCGACGCACCCTGCGTCGACGACAGCAGGCCGGTCTGCGTGTAGATCGCCAGCTTGGCGCGGGTGTCGACGATGTCCAGGTTGCGCATCGTCAGCTGGCCGATGCGGTCCAGCGGGCTGAACGGCGCGTCCTCGACCTTTTCCATCGACAGGCGCTCGGGCGCGTAGGTCAGGTTGGGGCTCACGGTGTCGAGGATCGAGTAGTCGTTGCCGCGGCGCAGCTCGACCGTGACCTCGCCCGTGACCGCGCGCGCCACCCAGCGCTGGGCGGTCTCGCGCAGCATGATGGCCTGCGGGTCGAACCAGCGGCCCTGGTAGAGCAGGCGGCCGAGGCGGCGGCCGTGGTCGCGGTACTGCTCGATCGTGTCCTCGTTGTGGATGCCGGTCACCAGCCGCTCGTAGGCGATGAACAGCAGCGCCAGGCCGGGCGCCTCGTAGATGCCGCGGCTCTTGGCCTCGATGATGCGGTTCTCGATCTGGTCGCTCATGCCCAGGCCGTGGCGGCCGCCGATGCGGTTGGCTTCGAGCAGCAGGTCGACCAGGCTGGCGTACTCGACGCCGTTGAGGGCGACCGGACGGCCTTCCTCGAAGCGGATGCGGACCTCTTCGCGCTTGACTTCCACTTCGTCCTTCCAGAAGGCGACGCCCATGATCGGCTGCACGATCTTCATGCCGCTGTTCAGGAACTCGAGGTCTTTGGCCTCGTGCGTGGCGCCCAGCATGTTCGAGTCGGTCGAATAGGCCTTCTCGGTCGACATCTTGTAGGCGAAGCCGGCCTTCTGCATGAACTCCGACATCTCCTTGCGGCCGCCGAGCTCGTCGATGAAGGTCTGGTCGAGCCAGGGCTTGTAGATCTTCAGCGCCGGGTTGGTCAAGAGGCCGTAGCGGTAGAAGCGCTCGATGTCGTTGCCCTTGAAGGTGCTGCCGTCGCCCCAGATGTGGACGTCATCTTCCTTCATGGCCGACACCAGCATGGTGCCGGTGACCGCACGGCCCAGCGGCGTGGTGTTGAAGTAGGTCAGGCCGGCCGTCGTGACGTGGAAGGCGCCGGCCTGCAGGGCGGCGATGCCTTCGGCGGCCAGCTGGGTGCGGCAGTCGACCAGGCGCGCCTTCTCGGCGCCATAGAGCATCGCCTTGCGCGGAATCTCGTCGTAGTCGGGCTCGTCGGGCTGGCCCAGGTTGGCGGTGTAGGCGTAGGGAATCGCGCCCTTGTTGCGCATCCAGTGCAGCGCGGCGCTGGTGTCGAGGCCGCCGGAGAAGGCGATGCCGACCTTCTGGCCGGCGGGAACGTTCTGGAGAATGGTGGAAGACATGCGCTGGATTCCGTTCAGCCGAAGTGGCAGATGTAGCTGTAGGGCTCGCCGCTGACGCGGATCTGGAAGCTGGAGTTGCCTGGCACGCTGAACTTCTGGCCGGCGCCCGAGGCCACCCATTCGGTGCTGCCCGCAAGCAGGTACTCGCACTGGCCGCCGGCACCTTCCATGGTTTCGGGCGCGCCGGTGTTGAAGGTCAGGGTCGACGGCAGGATCACGCCGACCGACTTCTTGCTGCCGTCGGCCAGCGTGAGGTTGTGGCTCACGCATTTGCCGTCGAAGTACACGTTGGCCTTGGTCGAGACCGTGGCGCTCAGGAGGGATTCGGTAGTGCTCATGGGTAGAAGGGCCTGGCATTGCCTGCGTCGCGGCAAGCAAAAGGCGCGTTCTGAGGAAACGCGCCCGGTTGGGTTGGCAAAGCCGTTGATTTTAGGCTTGCCGGCCGGCCTTCCGGCCCAAGTCAGGGATCAGCGCCAGCGGCCGCCCCAGCCCCGCGAGTAGCCGAAACCCAGCGAGATGCCGATCGGCGGGTAGGCGTAGGCGGGTGCCGGGTAGTAGGCCGGGGCCGGGTAGTACACCGGTGCCGGCTGCACGTAGACCGGTGCCGGCGCATACACCGGGGCTCCCTGGGCGTAGAGCGGGGCCGGGGCGGGCGCGCCGCCGCCCGACACCACCAGGCCCGGCTCGGGCACGACGTTGCTCCAGTCCTGCGGTTGCTGTTGCTGCTGTTGCCCGTACTGCTGCTGCCCGTACTGCTGGGGCGCCTCGACCGGACCGGCCGCCATCTGCGGCTGCGGCGCCACCGGCGAAGGGGTGGCGACGCCGTAGGCGCTCGAATCGACCCAGATGCTGGCACCTGGCGGGTTGCTGACCCGGGTGTTGTACTGGCGGCCTGCGTATTCGTAGGTCACGTTGTAGCGGATGACGCCGTTCGATTCGGTCACCGGCGAGCTCGTGATCACCCGTGCCTGCACCTGTTCGGCCTGGGCCAGCGTGCCGAAGCCGGCCAGCGCGGCCAGCAGCGACAGGGCGGTTGCGGTGCGTGCGCTTGTCTTGTTCATGTCAAATCTCCTGGATTCCCGGGGGGCGGGGCGCCCTCGCCAAAACGTTGGAGGCGTTCGGGCCTCGGCGGTTCCAACCCTTTACAAAGCGTGGCTTTTCCACTGGGCGGCGTCGAATCCAGTTGTAACGTCTCGCCCCGATCCCCAGTTGACCACCGGCCGCTTGATCAGGCTCGGGTTGGCCAGCAGCACCGCGCGGGCCGACGCGGCATCGACCACCGCGGCGCGGGTGGCGTCGTCCAGCCGCCGCCAGGTGGTGCCGCGGCGGTTGACCAGCGCCTCCCAGCCCGGTGCGGCCAGCCAGCGGTCGAGCTCGGCCTCGGGCACGCCGGCCTTCTTGAAGTCGTGGAAATCGTAGGCGATGCCATGGTCGTCGAGCCAGGCGCGGGCGCGCTTGACGGTGTCGCAATTCGGGATGCCGTAGAGGGTTGTCATGCGGCGATGATGCCCGCGGCGCCGGTCGGCGACAATTCCGGGCTCCATGAAAACCCTAGAAGACTGGTTGGCGCACGCCGAGCGCCTGCATCCCAAGAACATCGAGCTCGGCCTCGACCGGGTCCGCGCGGTCGCGCAGCGCCTGGGCCTGGCCTTCGACTGCCCGGTCATCACCGTGGCCGGCACCAACGGCAAGGGCTCGACCTGCGCCATGCTCGAGTCGATCCTGACCCATGCCGGCTACCGCACCGCGGTGTTCACCTCGCCGCACCTGGTGCGTTTCGAAGAGCGGCTGCGGCAGGTCGGCGAAGCGGTCGACGCCGGCGTGCTGGCGCCGTTCTTCGAGCAGGTGGAGCAAGGCCGGGGCGACGTCGCGCTGACCTACTTCGAATTCACCACGCTGGCGATCCTGCTGTGCATCGCTGCCAGCAAGCCCGACGTCGCGATCCTCGAGGTGGGGCTCGGCGGGCGGCTCGACGCGGTCAACATCGTCGATGCCGACTGCGCGGTCATCACCAGCATCGACCTCGACCACATGGAATTCCTCGGCAACGACCGCGAAGCCATCGGCTTCGAGAAGGCCGGCGTGATGCGCCCGGGCCGGCCGGCGATCGTCAGCGATCCGGTGCCGCCGCAGAGCGTGGTCGACCATGCCGAGGCGATCGGCGCCGACCTCTGGCGCGTCGGCCGCGACTTCAACGTGATGGGCGACCAGCAGCAATGGGGCTGGAGCGGCCGCGGCCGGCGCTACAGCGGGCTGGCCTACCCGGCGCTGCGCGGCGCCAACCAGCTGGTCAACGCGGCCGGGGTGCTGGCGGCGCTCGAGTCGCTGCGCCAGCGGCTGCCGATCACAGCCCAGGCGGTGCGCAACGGGCTGGCGATGGTCGAGCTGCCGGGCCGCTTCCAGATCGTCCCGGGCGAGCCGGCGCTGGTGCTCGACGTCGCCCACAATCCGCATGCGGTGGCGGCACTGGCCGAGAACCTCGACGCGATGGGCTTCTATCCGACCACCCACGCGGTGTTCGGCGTCATGGCCGACAAGGACCTGGCGCCGATGTTCGCGCGCATCGGGCCGATGATCGACCGCTGGTACTTCACCGACCTGCCGACCGCGCGGGCGGCCAAGGCCGACGACCTGATCGTGCGCTGGCAGGCCCAGAACAAGCGCAGCGACGTCTCGGCCAGCGTCCACGGCGCACCCATGGAGGCGCTGCAGGCGGCCATCGATCGCGCGGACCCCGCTGATAGAATCGTGGTCTTCGGATCGTTCTTCACCGTGGGTGGTGTGCTCGAGCACGGAACACCCCGTCTGGGCGCCAGGCACCTGGCTCCCGGCTCCTGAAACAGCCTGATTTCCGGCGCCTCCTGCTTCCGATTCTTCTCGTTTCAACCGCACGCTGCACCCCTCAGGAAAACGAATTTCATGGCGTTCTTCAAGTTCCGCACCCGCGGTCCTCAAGGCAACGAAGGGCGAAACACCGTCGCCGCCGCGCCGGCTGAGAGCATCGAGGCGATGCGCCGCCGGGCACGCCACCGGCTGCTGGGCGCGGCCGTCCTGGTGCTGATCGGCGTGGTCGGTTTCCCGCTGCTGTTCGACACCCAGCCACGCCCGATCTCGGTCGACATCCCGATCGACATTCCCGATCGCAACAAGGTCAAGCCCCTGGCTCTGCCGACGCCCGCGACCACCGCCGCACCGGGCACCGACAAGCCGGTCGCCGCCGCGCCCGCCACTGCGGGCTCCGGCGGCATGATCACCGAGGCGGCCGACGGCAGCGAGATCTCGCCGGGCAAGCTGGCTGCCGCGACGCCGGCCGCCGAAGCCGCGCCGGAGCCCAAGGCGGCCCCCAAGGCCGAGGCCCGGCCGGACCCGAAGCCCGAACCCAAGCAGAGGCCTGAAGCCAAAGCCGAGCCCAAGCCTGAGCCGAAACCCGAGTCCAAGCCCGCCGCGCCGAAGCCGGCCGCCGCTGCCGACGACGCTGCCCGGGCCCGGGCGTTGCTCGAAGGCAAGCCGACCACCGTGGCGGCGGCCGCCGCCGCGGCCACCAAGCCCGCCGACGACAACGGCCGCTTCGTGGTCCAGGTCGGCGCTTTCGCCGATGCGGACAAGGCCCGTGAAGTGCGCCAGAAGCTCGAAAAATCCGGCCTCAAGACCTACACCAGCGTCGCGAAGACGGCCGATGGCGAACGCACGCGTGTGCGTGTCGGCCCCTTCGCCAGCCGCGCCGAGGCCGACCGGGCCGCGGCCAAGGTCAAGGGCTTGTCTTTGTCGGCCGCCGTCCTCAGCTTGTAGGCTCGCGCAGCGACGTGGCCACGCTCGACTGGATCGCCGTCGCGCTGCTCCTGGTGTCGATGCTGCTGGGCTTGGTGCGCGGATTGGTGTTCGAGGTGATTTCGCTGGCCGGCTGGGTCGTGGCCTTCGTGGCGGCGCAATGGCTGGCCGAGGACGTCGGGCGCTGGCTGCCCTTCGGCGATCCGGCCGCGAGCTGGCGCTATGCGGCCGGCTTCGTGCTGGTGTTCGTCGGCGTGGCGTTCAGCGTCGGCTTGCTGGCGGCGCTCACGCGCAAGCTGGTCGCCGCGATCGGCTTGCGGCCGGTGGACCGGATCCTCGGCGGCGTGTTCGGCGTGGCGCGCGGCGCGGTGGCGATGCTCGCCGTCGCGGTGGTTGTTCATTTGCTGGCGTTGAGCGACAGTGCCTGGTGGCACGGATCGCGCAGCGCCATTGTTCTCGATGCGGCATTGCAGGGCCTGAAACCCGCCTTGCCAGATAAGTTGGCAAGCTACCTGCCCTGAGAGGATCGCTTCATGTGTGGAATCGTCGGCGTTGTCAGCAACGCTCCCGTCAATCAACTGCTCTACGACGCCTTGCTGCTGCTGCAGCACCGCGGCCAGGATGCCGCCGGCATCGTGACGCTGCTGGAGCGCAAGTTCTTCATGCACAAGGCCAAGGGCATGGTGCGCGACGTCTTCCGCACCCGCAACATGCGCGGCCTGCCGGGCGACGTCGGCCTGGGCCAGGTGCGCTACCCGACCGCGGGCAATGCTTACAGCGAGGAAGAGGCCCAGCCCTTCTATGTCAACGCGCCCTTCGGCATCGTGCTGGTGCACAACGGCAACCTGACCAACGCCCACGCGCTGCGCACCGAGCTGTTCTCCACCGACCACCGCCACACCAACACCGAGAGCGACTCCGAAGTGCTGCTCAACGTGCTGGCGCACGAACTCGACCGCGCCACCCGTGGCGGCCTGCTCAATTCGGCCACCGTGTTCGAGGCGGTGCGCAACACGCAGCGCCGCCTGCGCGGCTCCTACGCGGTGGTGGCGCTGATCGCCGGCCACGGCCTGCTGGCCTTCCGCGACCCCTACGGCATCCGGCCGCTGGCCATGGGCCGCGGCGCCGACGGCACGGTCATGGTGGCCAGCGAATCGGTCGCGCTAGAGGGCTCGGGCCATGTGTTCGAGCGCAACATCGCGCCGGGCGAGGCGGTCTTCGTCGACCTGCAGGGCCAGGTGCATTCCGAGCAATGCGCCGACTCGCCGACGCTCAATCCCTGCATCTTCGAGTTCGTCTACCTGGCGCGCCCGGATTCGGTGCTCGACGGCATCTCGGTCTACCAGGCACGCCTGAACCTTGGCGAGACGCTGGCCAAGCGCGTGGTCTCGACCGTGCCGCCGAGCGAGATCGACGTCATCATTCCGATCCCCGAATCGAGCCGGCCGAGCGCGACGCAGTTGGCGCATCTGCTGGGCGTTCCTTACCGCGAAGGCTTCGTCAAGAACCGCTATGTCGGCCGCACCTTCATCATGCCGGGGCAGGGCGTGCGCAAGAAGTCGGTGCGCCAGAAGCTCAACGTGATCGCCAGCGAGTTCAAGGGCCGCAACGTGCTGCTGGTCGACGACTCGATCGTGCGCGGCACCACCAGCCGCGAGATCGTCCAGATGGCGCGCGACGCCGGTGCCCGCAAGGTCTACCTCGCGAGCGCGGCGCCGCCGGTGCGCTACCCCAACGTCTACGGGATCGACATGCCGACCAAGGACGAACTGGTCGCGCACGACCGCACGGTCGAGCAGATCCGCGAACTGATCGGCTGCGACGCGCTGATCTACCAGGACGTCGACGCCATGAAGCGCGCCATCGGCTCGCTGAATCCGAAGCTCGACGGCTTCGATGCCTCCTGTTTCGACGGCGTGTATGTCACGGGCGATATCGACACCGAAGCCATCTCGCGCATGAACGGCAACCGGCCGCGCATCGAGGAGACCGGCGAAGACTCGTCGCGCCTCGCGCTGCCCAACCTCGCCGAGTGAACCCGTGACGACCGATCGATCCCTGCCCCCCGGACTGCACCGCGACACGCTGGCGGTGCGCACCGCGCTCGAGCGCAGCCAGTACGGCGAGAACTCCGAGGCGCTGTTCCTCACCAGCAGCTTCGTGCAGCCCGACGCCGAGACCTCGGCGCGCCGCTTCGCCGGCACCGAGGAAGGCTTCACCTACACCCGCACCTCGAACCCGACCGTGGCCAGCTTCGAGCAGCGCCTGGCGGCACTCGAAGGCACCGAGGCCGCGATCGGCGCCTCGAGCGGCATGGGCGCGATCCTCATGATGTGCATGGGCCTGCTGCGTGCCGGCGATCACGTTGTGTGCTCGCGCTCGGTGTTCGGCTCCACCTTGAACCTGATCGGCCGCGAGTTCGGCAAGTTCGGCGTCGAGACCACCTTCGTCTCGCAGACCGATGTCGCCGAATGGAAGGCGGCGATCCGCCCGACCACCAAGCTGCTGTTCGCCGAGACGCCGACCAATCCGCTGACCGACGTCTGCGACATCCGCGCGCTGGCCGACCTGGCGCATGGCGCGGGCGCGTTGCTGGCGGTCGACAACTGCTTCTGCTCGCCGGCCCTGCAGCGGCCGACCGAACTCGGCGCCGACCTCGTGATCCATTCGGGGACCAAGTACCTCGAAGGGCAGGGGCGGGTGCTGGCCGGTGCCATCTGCGGTTCGTCGAAGCTGATCAACGAAGTGTTCGGGCCGGTGGTGCGCACCGCCGGCATGGCGCTGTCGCCGTTCAACGCCTGGGTCGTGCTCAAGGGCCTCGAGACGCTGGGCATCCGCATGCAGGCGCATTGCGCCGGTGCGCTGGCGCTGGCCCAATGGCTGGAGACGCAGCCGGGCATCGCCCGCGTCTACTACCCGGGCCTGACCTCGCATCCGCAGCATGAACTGGCGATGCGCCAGCAGTCGGGGCTCGGCGGCGCGGTCGTGTCCTTCGACGTTCAGGGCGACGGCCCCGAAGCGGCGCGTGCCAACGCCTTCCACGTGATCGACAGCACGCGCGTGCTCAGCATCACGGCCAATCTCGGCGACACCAAGACCACCATCACCCATCCGGCCACCACCTCGCACGGGCGCCTCACCGAAGCCCAGCGGCAGGCGGCCGGCATCGGCCAGGGCCTGATCCGCGTCGCGGTGGGCCTCGACCATATCGACGACATCAAGGCCGACCTCCTGCGCGGCCTGAGCACCCTGGCATGACACAGAAGACCCGCACCCGTTTCGCACCGTCCCCGACCGGATTCATCCACCTCGGCAACATCCGCTCGGCCCTCTACCCGTGGGCCTTCGCGCGCTCGACCGGAGGCGATTTCATCCTGCGCATCGAGGACACCGACGTCGAGCGTTCGACCCAAGCCGCCGTCGACGTGATCCTCGAAGGCATGCAGTGGCTGGGCCTCGATCACGACGAGGGCCCGTTCTATCAGATGCAGCGCATGGACCGCTACAAGGCGGTGCTGGCCGAGATGCAGGCCGCGAACCTGGTCTACCCCTGCTACATGGGCATGGCCGAACTCGACGCGCTGCGCGAGAAGCAGATGGCCGCGAAGGAGAAGCCGCGCTACGACGGCACCTGGCGGCCCGAGCCCGGCAAGACCTTGCCGCCGGTGCCCGAGGGCGTGCAGCCGGTGCTGCGCTTCCGCAATCCGCAGGGCGGCGTGGTGGCGTGGGACGACAAGGTCAAGGGCCGCATCGAGATCGGCAACGACGAACTCGACGACCTCGTGATCGCGCGCCCTGACGGCACGCCCACCTACAACTTCTGCGTCGTCGTCGACGACATCGACATGGCGATCACGCACGTGATCCGCGGCGACGACCACGTCAACAACACGCCGCGCCAGATCAACATCTTCCGCGCGCTCGGCAAGGAGCCGCCGGTGTATGCGCATCTGCCCACCGTGCTCAACGAGCAGGGCGAGAAGATGAGCAAGCGCAATGGCGCCAAGCCCGTGACGCAGTTCCGCGACGAGGGTTTCCTGCCCGAGGCGATGGTGAACTACCTCGCGCGCCTGGGCTGGAGCCATGGCGACGACGAGATCTTTTCGCGCGCGCAGTTCGTCGAGTGGTTCAACCTCGACCACCTGGGCCGCAGTGCGGCGCAGTTCGACGAGACCAAGCTGCGCTGGGTCAACGCACAGCACCTGAAGGCGATGGCCGACGATGCGCTGGCACCGCTGGTGGCTGCCCAGTTGCACAAGCGCGGCATCACGGCCGACGAGCGCCTGCCTGCGATCTGCGGCCTCTTCAAGGACCGGTGCGACACGACCGTTGCGCTGGCCGGATGGGCTGCTGCGTTCTATGCCGACGTGCATCCGAGCGATGCCGATCGCGAACAGCATATTTCTGCTGCGGTGCGCCCGGCAATCGCCGAACTTGCGGATAAACTATCGGGCGTCGCTTGGGACAAGGCAGCGATCGCATCAGCCATCAAGGAAGTGCTGGTTGCGCAAGGTCTCAAGATGCCGGCATTAGCCATGCCGGTGCGAGTGCTCGTGATGGGCACGCCGCAGACGCCTTCTCTCGATTCGGTACTCGCGCTTTTTTCTCGCGAAACTATTTTGAAGAGATTGAAGGAGGCCTGATTTTCAGGCTATAATTTGAGGCTCGACACCCAGGGGGGTATAGCTCAGCTGGGAGAGCGCTTGCATGGCATGCAAGAGGTCAGCGGTTCGATCCCGCTTACCTCCACCAACATGGTGTCGAGTTGGAGATTTTGAAGAAACAAGCGCTGATCGCAGCGCGGTTCCTAAGGTTTTGACCCTATCGTCTAGAGGCCTAGGACACCACCCTTTCACGGTGGCTACCGGGGTTCGAATCCCCGTAGGGTCGCCAGTTTCACTGCAAGGTGAAGCAGGCACAAGTCGCAGCACTTGGCTCCTTGATGGAGTGAACGTTGTCTACCAGGAGTGGTAGTTCAGTTGGTTAGAATACCGGCCTGTCACGCCGGGGGTCGCGGGTTCGAGTCCCGTCCACTCCGCCAGATAAAGGCCCTTGTGAGTCAATGACTTGCAGGGGCTTTCCTCTTTCTGGCGCCGCGCGCGCTCACAGCGCCTTCAGCCGCAAGCGTCCATCCGCCGTCTCGAAGGTATCGGCGCCGGTCCTGTTGACGCTGGCGCCCGTCGTGAGCCGGTATTCGGTTTCGGCCTGTTCCACCCGCTCGCGCTCGACGCTCGCAGCGCCCGGGTCGACGAGATCGACATATTTCACGACGACGTGCCGCTTCCCGACCTGGTCGGTGACCGAGATGCGTTCCGCCGGCGTCTTCTTCCTGCTCGGCATTGAGGCCTCCTTTGCTGCAATGCAGCAATTTTGGCGGTGAATCATGACGTCGTGTGTAGGCAAAGCGCGCAGCGCGCATCCCTAGGCCTGGGGAGACGCGGAGGGTGCAACTGTCTCGTGGTTGAAGCACAATGAGCGGATGACGTGCGTGCGCACTATCGATGCCGTGACGGAGGCGTTGGACCGGGGTCCCGGTGCGGCGCTCGCGTACCTCAACGATGGCGTGCCGCATCGCTTCAGCGCCGTCTACCGGTTTGCCGGGCCGCTGCTCCACAACGTCCTGCTGCACGACAAGGCGGGTCGGATCCGGCCTGAGTTCCTGGCCGTCGTTCCGTTCAGCCGCAGCTACTGCCAGTATGTGGTCAGGGAAGCCGCCTTCCGCACCGACAACTCGCTTGCCGACCCCCGCCTGTTCGGCCATGCGCTGAGAGGCATCGTGGTCTCCTATCACAGCGTGCCCATGCTCGACCCCGTGTCCGGCCACCTGTGGGGAACGTTGTCCCATTTCGACATGCGCAGCCTGCCGCTCGCCGACGAGGAGTTCGAACTCCTCAAGCAGGCGGCCACGGTGCTCGCGCCGGTGGTGATTGCCCTCTGACGGGTCTTCTCGAGAGCGGCAAGGTCAGCAAGGTGGCGGTCACGCCCTGATCCTCGGATCAGCCGGCCCGTGCGTTCTCGTGGTGCGCGGCCAGGTGGGACCGGTCGTCGAGCGTCGAGAAGACGAGTGCGAAGGCGATGCCCACCAAGGCGCCGAGCACGGTGTCGAGGACGCGCGCCATCGGCATGCCGCCGCTGACGGAAGGCGCCGCGAGCGAGGTCATGAGCAGGGCCATCGGCGTGACGCAGATCAGGCCGAAGACATAGTTGAAGCCGATCACCAGTTCGGTGATGAACTGCAGCACGATCACGGCCGCCAGCAATGGCCAGAACGTTGGCTGGCTCTCGAGAATCCCCGACGCCAGGGCGGCGCCGATCACGGTGCCGACGGTGCGCTGCACCGCGCGATGCATCGTGATGTGCAGGTGGCTGCCTTGCAGCACTGCCGTGGCGCCGATCGCCGCCCACGCGGGATGCGGCCAGCCGGCGGCCAGGGCCAGCAGCGCGGCGCTGGCCGCGCAGAGCGCGATGCGCCCGGCTGCGTTCCATTGATGCAGCAGCGGCCGCTCGCTGCCCGGGGCCGCGGCCATTGGCGCGTCGGAACGCAGCCGGTCGGTCGCACGGCAGATGCACCAGGCGACGGCGGCGCCCGCCGCTGTGAAAAGCACGCGCTCGACGACGGTTCGCCACGCATCCATGGGCCCGACGGCGGCGCAGGCCGCGAACACGAAGATCACTGCGCCGGGGGCGCCGAGCCGCCAGTGGTTCGTCAACCAGGTCAGCACCCCGGCGAGCAGCGCCAGGCAGATCAGCATCGTCGCCGGCGTGGCGCCGGCGATCGAGGCCAACGACAGCGCGCCGACCGACGCGGCAAGGAGCAGGCCCGAGAGCAGCACGACGGACATCCGTCGGCCGGCGGGTGCGAAGCGCCCGAAGAGCGCCGCCAGGGCACCCAGCGCGGGAAAGCCTTCCATGTGCGCCCATGGCGACAGGTGGGTGGCGGCCACGGCGATCAGCACCGCCAGGGAGGTCTGCATGCCGGCCACCGCGGCGTTGCGCAACGAGGGCGGCCTCGCGACCGCGAAGCTCTCGCGCAGGCGCGCCGGTGCCAGCAGGCGGCCCAGCGATGCGCGGCGCGTGCGGACGAAGTCGTGAGGTGCGTGCATGGGGTGTCTCAGCTCATGGCGGCGATGCGGACCTCGATCCGCTCGAACACGCGCAGCACGACCTGCGCATCCTGCGCGTCGACGTCGGCCAGCAACTCGGATTCGATGGCATGCAGCCGCTTGCGGATCGATGCCACGGTGCGTCGACCGGCGGGGGTCAGGTGGACCACCTTCACGCGGCGGTCGACCGCGTGCGGACGGCGCTCGATCAGCGCCCGTTCGACCAGGATATCCAGCAGGCGCACCAGGCTGGAGCCGTCGAGGCCGACCGCGGCGGCGAGATCGCTTTGCGAGATGCCGCTGCCCAGTTCGTGCAGATGCATCAGCGGCGCCCAGGTGGCATCGGTCAAACCGACCGCCGACAGCCGGGAATCGAGCGCCTGTCGCCAGCGCCGCGCCAGGCCCACCAGGCGGATACCGATGCGCTGGTGCGGGTCGAGGGGGCTTTCGTTCTTCATGGAAAGCATTCTATCAAAATCATTTGAATGCAAACTAAACGGAAAATGATGGTCGGGAAACCGGCAACGCACGGCGGATGACGTCGCCTTCTAGCCGCCGACGGCGACAAGCTTGAGCACCTGCAGGAATGCGTCGGCCGCCGGCGACAGTGATCGCTCCCGCCGGAAATGAACGCCGATCACCCGCTCGATGGTGGGTCGGATGAGCCGCTGCATCACCAGCTTCGATTCGCGCGCCACGATGGATGGAGGCACCACGACCACGCCGAGGCCGTTCGCCGCCAACGCCACGGCCGTTGCGAGCAGGGAGACCTCATGCGCAATCTTGAGCTCGACCCCGGCTTCCTGCGCGGCGGTTTCGATACGGCCTCTGATGCCGTAGCCCGAGCGGACCGTCACCAAGGGAAGCGCGCTCAACTGCTTCCATGTCATCGGGATGCCGCCGGGGAACGAGGCCGAGGGGAGGGCGGCCGCGACCAGGGTCTCGCGGATCAGCACCTCCTCACGCAGGCTGGATCCGGATCCCTCGAGCGTTCCAACACCAAAGTCCACATGATTGGCTTCGATGGCGCTGGCAAAGTCCGCCGGCCCGACTTCGTCGATCTCCAGGCTCACGCCCGGGTGCTGGTCCAGAAACTTGCGCATCGCCGGAGGCAGCAAGGCCTGGGCGACGGCGGCGGTGGCCACCACGCGAACCCGGCCTGCATGCAGGCCGGCCAGTTCGCTCATCGAGGTCGACAGACCTTCCATTTCCGCCAGCGCCCGCTGGGCATAGCCGATCGCGTGGCTCGCGGCATCGGTCCGATGTACCGCCCGGGTGTGGCGATCGAACAGGCTCACGCCGAGCTTCGTCTCCAGTTCGCGCAGCAGCATGGTGACTGCGGGCTGCGTGAGGGAAAGCTCCTGCGCCGCGGCAGAGACGCTGCCGGTGTGATACACGGCCACGAAGGCACGCAGCTGCCGCACGGAAGGAAAGGAAGATAAGGGTTGCTTATGAATCGCCATAGAAGGATTCATTTTCCAACGAAAGGCCGTTGGCCTCTAATTGATGGCCCTTGCTGACCAACAACCGGCAGTTCCCGGCATCGACCGTCGGCCTGCTAAAGAGACATTTTCATGAACAGACGCAACGCGATCATCCGACTGGCAGGCTCCGTCGCCGCAGCCACGGCGGCGGCCAACGTATGGGCGCAGGGAGACAAGCCGATCACGCTCGTGGTGCCCTATGCCCCGGGCGGCACGACCGACTTGCTCGGGCGCATCCTGGCCAAGGAGATGGCTCCCCTCCTGGGCACCACCATCGTCGTCGAGAACAAGCCGGGCGCAGGCAGTGGCCTGGGGGCGACCTATGCCGCACGCGCCCCGGCCGATGGCCGCACCCTGCTCGTGGCGACAAGCACCACGCTGGCGATCAATCCGTGGCTCTACAAGCGTCTCGGCTATGACCCGATCAAGGATTTCGCACCCATCGGCATGATCGGCTCCGTACCGCTGGTCGCGGTGGTGAATGCGTCGGTGCCGGTTGGATCGATCGCGGAACTGATCGCCCTGTCGAAAGCGCAGGCGGGCAAGTTGAGCTATGGGTCGGCCGGAAGCGGCAGTCCTCAGCACCTCGCCGTCGAGATGTTCAAGTCCGCCACCGGCGCCGATCTCACCCACGTTCCCTATCGCGGCAGCGCGCCCGCGATGACCGACCTGCTCGGCGGGCAGATCCAGTTGATGTTCAGCGACATCCCGCCGGCGCTTGCGCATGTACGCGGGGAACGACTGCGGGCGTTGGGCGTCACCTCGCCCAAGCGGCAGATCGCGATGCCCGAGGTGCCCACGATCGCGGAGTCTGGCGCTGCCGGCACCAAGGACTTCCAGGCAGTCGCCTGGCAAAGCCTCGTGGCGCCGGCGGGAACGCCGCCGGAGTTGATCGCAAGGTTCGCGGTCGCCCTCGAAAAAGTCATGAAGCAGCCGCAGGTCCAGGAGCGCCTTGCCGCCGAGGGCGTCGAGGCGGCAACGCTGCCGCCGCAGCAACTCGCCGCGTACCTGAAGTCCGAGACCACGCGTTGGGGTGCGGTCGTGAAGGCGTCCGGCGCCACGATGGACTAGGGCGTGTTCACGCCCTATAGCACCGCGAGCATCCTGTCGATCTCGGCCGGCGTGCCGATGCTGATGCGAACCCAATCGGCCAAGCCGTAGGCCGTGACCGGGCGCACGATCAGGCCGTGCTTCTCCAGCCTGCTGGCGAACGCGGCCCCGCCGCCGACGTCGGCCAGGATGAAGTTGGTGTGGGACCCGATGCATCGATACCCCTTCGCGCCCAGGCCGCTGATGAGCGCGCTGCGGCCCTGGTCGGTCATCGCAACGGTCTGTTCGATGAACTCCACATCGTCGAGCGCCGCTATTGCGGCCACCTGCGCGGCGTCGGAAATCGTGAATGGCGAGCGGACCCTGCGCATCACATCCGAGAGGCCCGATTGAGCGATTCCATAGCCGATGCGCAATCCCGCGAGGCCGTAGGCCTTGGAGAACGTCCGGGTGACCACGAGATTGGGATGCCGGCGCACCCACGCCACCGAATCGCCACGAAGATCGGCAGGCATGAACTCGAAGTACGCCTCGTCCAGCAGCACGACGACGTGTGCGGGTACGCGGTCCAGGAATGCCCCGAGCGCGTCGGGATCGACCACGGTGCCGGTCGGATTGCCGGGATTGGCGATGTAGACAAGGGCCGTCGATGGGTGGATCGCGTCGGCGAGGCCCTCGAGGTCGACGCGGAAATCGGGCGATGGCACCACGGTCGACGTTGCCCCCAGTTTTTGCGCGGCGTTCACATAGGCCTGGAACGAATACTGCGAGTACGCCGTCGAGCGCCCGGGCTGCAGCAAGGTCGAGGCCAGGTTGCCGAGCACGCTCTCGGAGCCGGCGCCCACCACGATCCAGTCACGGGGAACATCATGGAACGCAGCGATCGCGTCGGAAAGCGCCGCACAGTCGCTGTCCGGATAGCGGGAAAGATCGATCGCGGCGCGCGACAGCGCGGCCAGCGCCTTCGGACTGGCGCCCAGAGGGTTCTCGTTCGACGCGAGCTTGACGATGCGGTCCTCGGCAATGCCCGAGCGAGCTGCTACCGCGGAAATCGGAAGACCTGGAACGTAGGGCTTGAGCGCGGCGACGTGCGCCGGATAGGAAATCGGTGAGTTCATCGTCCAATGGTCTTTCAGATCGATATACATTGGCTAGCGCACCTCGCGCTTCGCGATCGCCTTTGGCGATCAGGATCCACGACCTACCCTAGTGCCATGCGACTGCAGCAACTTCGCGATCTTCTGGCCGTGGTGTCCCACGGCGGCTACCGGGCCGCAGCGCGTGCCCTGGACGTCTCGCAGGCCGGCCTCACGAAGAGCGTCGCGAAACTGGAAGAGGAGCACGACATCGTCCTGATCGAGCGCACCTCGCAAGGCGTCGCGCTGAGCGCCGCGGGCGAGGAGTTCGTCTCCTACGCGCGTGCCGTCCTCCAGGAGGCGGACCGGGCGGAGGCGTGGCTCAACCGCGACAGGCGGCCGGTGCCCAAGCAGGTCAAGGTCGGCGCTTCGGTCGAGCCTTCGCTCAGGCTCGTGCCTTCGGTGTTGAAGGACTTCCGCAATGCATTTCCGAAGACGACCATCCACCTGACGCAGCGCTCTTCGAGCGAGCTCGTTGCGGCCGTGCTCGACAACCGGCTGGATTTCGCGGTGATGAGGCTCCCGCAGGACGTGGTCTCGGACGACCTGCAGGTACAGCCGCTCTACGCGACCGCCGCAGCCATTATGGCGCGCCGCGGGCATCCCCTCCGGGACGCCACGAGCGTGAGCGAACTGGTGGATTCGCACTGGATCGTGGTTGGCGATCCTGCGCGCCCCGGGCATCAGGACGAGAGCATCCAGGAACTCTTCCTGCAGCATCGTCTGGGTCGGCCCCGATTTGCCGCCGTTTCCGATTCCGTGTTCGGTGCCATTTCGATGCTGCTCGAGTCGGACTGCGTCGCGCGGCTGCCCGCGCAGTTGCTGCGGCATCCGCTCACTGCGGGCAGTCTGATCGAGATCCCGGTGCGCGAGCAGTCGATGCTCGTCTACCAGATCGGCATCGTGTCGAAGGCGACCCGCCGGCTCAGCCCGGAGGCGGCCCAGCTGGTCGCGATGCTGCGTTCCTACGCTCGCCTGACAGGGGTCCTCGAACGGGACGGCGTCAGTCGGGCTTGAAGCCGGAATCCCTCACCACAGGCGCCCACTGCTGAAGCTCGGCGGCCTGCAGCCGGGTGAAGTCCGCCGAGTCGAGGTAGGCGGTCTGGAGCACCAGCTTGTTGAGCTTTTCCTTCACCTCCGGGTTGGCGATCGCCTTCGCCATCGCCTGGTCGATCCGGGCGACCACCGGCGCGGGCGTCTTCGCGGGCAGGAAGGCACCGAACCAGCCTTCGACCGGGGCCATCTTGATGCCTTGCTCGGCAAGCGTCGGAATATCCGGTGCCAGCGAGTAGCGCTTGTCGCTGAAGATGCCGAGCACGCGGATCTTGCCGCCGCGCTGTTGCTCGATCTGGTCGACGAGTGCGTCGATCGCCACCGGCAGATGGCCGCCGATCAGATCGGTGACCAGGGGTGCGCCGCCCTTGTAGGCAATGTGCGTCCACTCGATGCCCGTCGTCTTGCCGAATTCCAGCCCGGCGAAGTGCGCGAGACCGCCGGCGCCCGAGGTCCCGTAGTTCGCGTCCTTCGAGCCCTTCATCGCCGCGACGAGCTGGGGTGCTGTCTTGAACGGGCTCGTGGCAGGCACCGCCAGGCCCATCGGAAAGCTCGACAGGCGCGACAAGGGGATGAAGTCTTCCATCACCTTGTAGTCGAGCTGCCCCTCGTACACGAGCGACTGGATGGTGGTCAGGGCATTGGGTGCGATGAGGATCACGCTGCCGTCCGCGGGCGATCGCTTGAGCTGCGACGCCGCGATCCGGCCGCCGGCGCCCGGCCTGTTGTCGACGACCACCGTGGCCTTCAGTTGCTCCTGCAGCGGCTGCGCGATGAGACGCGCCAGCGTGTCGGCGCTTCCGCCCGGCGGGTACGGAACGACGAGCTTGATCGTCGGAGAAAGCGCCTGGGCATGCGACACGCCGGCCAAGGCGACGAGGGAGAGACCACAGGCAAGCAGAGCGCGCCGAGCAGAGTTGGGCATGACGACTTTCAATGAGTTGGACCTTCGAGATGCTGTCGGCAACCGGCGCAATCTCCAAACCGATATCCCGAATCGCGATTCCTTTTGGTGATCGGATGTCGGGATCGGTCAGAACGAGATGCCGGCGCGCCTGAGCATCGTGTCGAAGATGACGCGGTGGACTTCGCCCTTGCCGGCGACGCGCGTCTCGGGCACGGTGCGCAGGATGGACTCGGGGATCGACCGGTTCGGTCCACTCGCGGCATCCGACGCGAGTTGGATCTCGCAGGCACGCTGCAGGACCCACAGGCGGTTGAAGGTGGTGGGGATGTCGGGGCCGACCACCAGCAGACCGTGGTTGCGCAGGATCAGGTGGTTGCGCTTGCCCAGCGACTTCACGAGGCGCGGCTGCTCGTCGAGATTGGTCGTCACGCCCTCGTAGTCGTGATAGGCCACGTCGTCGTACAGCATGGCGCTGTAGAAGTTGTCGTGGCGCAGTCCCGATTCCTTGGAGGCTACCGCGCAGCCCGCCGTCGTGTGGACATGCATGATGCAGTGCGCATCGTCGCGCGCGGAATGGATCGCGCTGTGGATGACGAAGCCCGCGCGGTTCACCTGTCCGGTGCTCCCGGCGCGGGGCGCACCATCGACATCGATGCGCACGAGGTTGTCGGGCGTGACTTCGGCGTAGTGCAGGCCGAATGGATTGATGAGGTACTCGGGCTTCCCCGCCTCTGGCGTGGGCACCCGGACCGTGATGTGGTTGAAGATCAATTCCGTCCAGCCGAGCCAGTCGAACAACCGGTAGCAGGCGGCGAGGTCTCTGCGGATCTTGGCTTCTGATGGCATCGTGATCATTCGTGGTGATTCGGATCGGTAAAGCAGCCGCGCACGCGATCGACAAGGGCGAGGGCATCATCCGGGCTGCGGTCGCCGCGCCATGCGACATGCTGGTCCGGCCGCGAAAGCACGAGCGCGTGGCGATAGGCGTCGGGCACCTCGTCGCTCTGCGCATCGAGCACGGTCAGCGGCAGGCCCCTGCGGGCAGCGGCTTCTCGAAGCGGACCGGCGTCGGCCGTCGGGTCGAAGCGCAGCAGCGTGTATTCCGGTCCCATGGCGTCGTAGAGCGATCGACCGTCGGCCAGCCAGAAGTGCGGCGTGCGGCATCCCGGCGCGGTGGATGGCGTGAACCGGTCCATCGCATACGAGGGTGCAGCCTCGCCGTCGTAGGCGATCAGCGGCGACGCGTCGTAGTAGTAGCCGAAGTTCAGGCCGGCGCAGCAATACTGCTTGACGTTGAGGTCGTACAGCGCCTGTCCGGCGACCCTGCGGGCTTCCTCGCCGGCGGGGCCGGGTGCCTCTATGCCGGCCGGCACGCCTTCACGCTCCTTCTGGAGTGCGATGGCGTGATTCATCGCGAACTTGGAGACCTGCTCGGTGATCGGCTGGCGCTCGGCTTCGTAGGCGGCGAGCACGCCTTCTGCGGCCCATCCGTTCAGGCGCGCAGCCAATTGCCACGACAGGTTCATCGCGTCGGCGATGCCGGCATTCATGCCGTAGCCCGCCATCGGCACCCACAGGTGCGATGCGTCCCCACAGATGAAGACGCGGCGATCGCGGAACTTGTCGGCGACCAGGCGGCGGCCGATCCAGTCTTCCTTGGAGAGGATCTCGTAGTTGAAGTCGTCGCCGACACCGAGGATGGTGCGGATCGCCCAGTCGCGGTCGACGGAGTCGAACTCCACTTCGTCGGAGCGCAGGTAGTTGTGCAGCAGGAAGGTCTCGCGGCCGTCGATCGCGTAGACATTGCCGCTGCGGCGCGGATTGAGCGAGAAGGTGGCCCAGGCCGGGGTGTTTCCGGTGCGCGACAGCAGATCGGGCGCGCGGAAGTAGGTCGACTGCACACGGCCCACGACATCGGTGCCGGAGAGCTTGGCGCCGATCGCCTTGCGGACGGCGGAGCGGCCGCCGTCGCAGCCGATCATGTATTGGCTGAAGACCCGCACTTCTTGCCCGGACTCGAGGTCGACGCCCTTGGCGTTCACGCCGTGCTCGTCCTGCGTGAACTCGTCGATGCGCGTGCGGCTGAGGATCGTCACGCCCTGGGTGGCCTCGGCGTGGGCGAACAGCACCGGCTCCAGGTAGATCTGGTTGATGCGGTGCGGTGGTTCCGCGGTGGGCCACCAGCCGTCCGGGCCGCTCTTGTCGGTGTAGCGGCTTGCGCGCGAAGGGATGTGGATGCGGGAGAGTTCTTCGCCCGTGAACGTCGTGCGGTACGACACGTCGTTGGCATGATCGGCCGGCAGGCCCGATTCGCGCATGGCCTTCGACAGGCCCAGCCGGCGGAAGATTTCCATGGTGCGCGACGAGACGTGGTTGCACTTGACGCTCGGCGGCTCGCCGCGGTGACGTGTTTCGGCGACGATGACGGAAATGCCTCGCTGCGCCAGGTCGGTGGCCAGCGTCAAGCCGACCGGCCCGCCTCCGACGATCAGTACTTGCGCCTCGATGTTCTTGGTCATGCTCTGTTCTGCGATAGGGTGGGATTGCCCTGATTACAGTCAAAGCAAGGGCGAAAGAAAAATCAATCTTTCGCCCTTGATTCATCAGCAAGTCTTATTCACCCGATCGCGCCATGAAAAAAGCCCGCTCGAGGCGGGCTTTCAGGAATGTGGCCGTGGGCACTTACGCGGCCCACGTTACGGCAAATGTTCACTTGCGGAAGTCACCTGTAGTTTTTCTCGTCGTGGTGGCTTCGACGCGCCGGCGTGAGATGCGGCTTGCCTGCGCAGGCAACCGAAAGAGGCCAGGGCATTTCGGGGAAGGGCGGATTATAGCAGAGTCGGCTTCGGGTTAACCTCGGGCTTCGATCAATGGCCGGAGGCGATCCGATGAAAGAGGGCAGGCTGGACAGCGGGGACAGGCCGCAGGGCCGCTCCCCGCGCGAGCCCGGACGGCTGCTGAAGCTTTTGTGGCTGGCCGCCGGCTGGCTGAGCCTGGGGGCCGGTTTCGTCGGCATCTTCCTGCCGTTGCTGCCGACCGTTCCCTTCGTGCTGCTCGCGGCCTTCTGCTTTTCGCGCGGCAGTGCGCGCTGCGAGCGCTGGCTGCTCGGGCATCCGCGCTTCGGGCCGTGGATCGAGGACTGGCGCGCGAATCGCGCGGTGCCGCTGCGTGCCAAGCAACTGGCCACGGTGATGATGGCCGTCGGCTCCGTGGTGGCCGGTTTCCAGTTGCCGCCGGCCTGGTGCTGGGTGCCGGCGGTGTGTTGCGCAGCGGTCGCGGCCTGGCTCTGGCGGCTGCCGAGCAAGGGCGCGGCCGCTCCCGCGGACGCTGCGAAGCCACGCTGACAGCGGAAAAAGGGCGCATTTCCAGGGGGAATGAGGTGAAGGCGCATGGTTTTCATGCAGGAGGGCTTGTAACCAAAAGTGTTAGTAGTCATAATGCCTTACATGCACTCCACCCGCTCCTCCCAACTGCAATGGTCCTCCAAGGGACTGCTGGGCATTCTTCGGGCCACCCGGGGGACGCCCGCGCCGCGTCCCGCGCGAACGGTGGAAGACCCGCCGGAGCCCTTGAGCGCCGAGGAGTTGAGCGAGGTCGCCAAGAACTGGCGCAGCCGGTCAGGCCAGGACGAGGGTCGGGCGGACACCGTGGCCCAGGCGCTCGAATCGTTGGCACACCACCGGCGGGTTGCCGCCACGCGCAGCCGCGCCCAGATCGTCGGCCAGCGGATCTCGGCGTTCATGAAGATCTGACCCGAAAGGGGCAGCCCGTCAGGGCGAGAACGAGTTCATTCGCATCCTCAACGCGGACGCTTCCAGCAGACATCGGCACCGGGTCTTCCTAGACTCGTCGGCCCATGATGAAGACGATGAAGAGAAGGGCGGTCGGCTGTCTGCTGGCCGCCGCCGCGCTGTCCACCAGCGGTTGTGGATCCCTCCTGACCGAAAGCGCCTCCGCCGGCGCCGGCATCGCCAGCGGCGCGCTGGCCAATGCAGTCACCGACAACCCCGGCGTGGCGACCGGCATCGGCATCGGCGTGCAGGCGGCGGTGCGCTCCGGGGTGCAGTACTACCAGCGCAAGATTCACGGCGAGGCGCAAGCGCAGATCGCCCAGGTTGCCGGGCCGCTCAAGGTCGGACAGGTCAAGCCATGGAAGACGACGTTGTCCCTGCCGCTCGAAAGCGAGGAGGCCGGTCGCGTCGTGGTCAGCCGGGTCATCAGCACCGGCGAACTCGACTGCAAGGAGATCGTCGTCTCGGTGGAACAAAGCGGTACCGGAGCATTGCCGGCGAGCGAGTTCTACGTGGCCTCGATCTGCCGCAACGGGAGCCGATGGGCGTGGGCCCAGGCCGAGCCCGCGACCGAGCGGTGGGGCTCGTTGCAATGAGGCACGCTTGCCTGGGGACCGCCGCCTGCGTGGTCGTTGCGCTCGGATGCGCAGTCGTCCTGTCGGCCTGCAGTTCGGTTGCCGGCATCACGGGTGCCGTCGCCGGCGTGGCTTCCGGCTCGGCATCCGCGAGTCCGGCCGTGGGCGTGGCTGTCGGCATCGGCGTGCAGGCGGGCATCGATGCCAGCATCAAGCTCGTGCTGCGCCGCTGGAGCCAGCAGGAGCAGGCGCGCATTGCGGACCTGGTCGGCGGCATGGCAGTCGGGCAGCGCGCACCCTGGGAAATTCGTCACGCCGTGCCCTACGGCGACGGCCAGGGCGAGGTGCAGGTGGTGCGCGCGTTCGCCACGCCGCTGGCGGACTGCAAGGAGGCCGTGTTCTCCGTCGAAGACGCCGCTGCCCAGGCCGCCGGGGCGGCGTCGCCGCGCTTCGTCACCACCGTCTGCCGCGGCGACCATGGCTGGAAATGGGCGGCAGCGGAGCCCGCGGTGGCGCGTTGGGGCGCGCTGCAATGAGACATCGCGGGCGAAAGTAAGCATTTCGCCTCACTGTAGTTTTCCGTTCGACGGTCGATATCCAGTTGCAACCCGAGATATCGAGCGCCGACGTGGCGTCCGGTCCTCGGGCTGTGCGGGGTCGAAGCGTTCCTCCTCGCAGAACCGTGCAACGAGGAGTAGAAGATGCGCTGCAGATCACGGGCGGAATCGCCGTGGAGTGCGGCCGCCATGCTGGCGGTCGCCATGTCCCTGTCCGCTTGCGGTGGTGGTGGCGGAGGCGGGGGCGGTGGCGGCATCGCGCTGCCGGTCGCGGCCGCGCCGCCCGCGAAGCCCGCGGATGGCGCACCGGTTTCGACCTCCTGCAGTTCCTGCAGCCAAGTGGAGGTCGCCACCTTTTCAGGTTCGGGGACCAGCATCTGGCAAGGCGTCAACAAGTCGCAGGTCTCGGCGGACGTCCCGGTGTCGATTTCGGGCCTGGACGGCCAGACCGTGACGCTGGTGCTGACCAACGAGAGTGCGGCCGACCAGTCGATGGGCGGCCTTGTGGTGCGATCGAACAGCGAGCGCAGCATCGTGGCCAGCAAGGCGGTCGTGCAGGCTGACGATGGCGCCGAAGCGCAGAACATGGCGATCGGCGAGTTCAATCGGACCGGCTTCGACAAACTGCTCGGTGCGCCGTCGAAGGACGCGATGGCGCTGTCGAAGTCGGTGGCGGCTTCCCCGCCTTATGCCGTCGCCGACCAGCGCCAGATCTACCTGTACGACCATTCGCAGCGAACCGTGAAGCTGGTGACCCAGCGCAGCGCGAGCGACGGCACCATGGTCAACCTCTGGGTCGAAGTCAGCGAACTGAGCCCGTCGCGCATCACGGCCGAGCTGGCCCAGCGCATGGAAGACAAGTTCGCCGCGCCGGGCGGCATCTACGACCTGCTGGTGCGCACCGGTGGTCCGCTGTGGGGGGAGCATCCCTATGGCGAGCTGATCGCGGGCAGCGGCCAGCCGGTGGACATCTTCCTGGTCAACTTCGACGGCAACGGCAAGCCCTACGGCACGATCGGCTATTTCTGGGGCATGAACAACTTCAAGAAGGACGCCGGCGACCGGGCCTGGAGCAATGAATCGCTGAGCCTCTACCTCGATACCGAGTCGCTCTATCTCGACGGTGAAGCCGGCGTGAAGCAGATCGCGACGACCATGGCACACGAGGGCATGCACATGCAGAACTTCTATCGCCGCAGCGTGAAGATGGGTTCGAAATACGCCTTCGCCACCTGGCTGGAAGAAATGTCGGCGCTGATGATGGAGGACTGGGCCAGCTTCAATATCGACCCCAGCCACAACGCGATTCGAGACTCGCGCTTTCCGTACTACCTGGCTTACAACGGCGCCGGCAGCTACAACTGCATGCTGTCCGAGTGGACGCCGATGGGCGCCAACTGCGAGAGCTATGCGCTGAACGGGTCGTTCGGCGGTTTCCTGAATCGCCAGCTGGGCCTCGACTTCTACAAGTCGCTGCTCAACAGCACGGGCATCGAGGACTCGACCGCCATCCTCGAGGCGGCCATCAAGTCGACGCGCCCGGCCTCCGGCACGGGGCAGGAACTGCGCCGGTTCTCGGCCACCGCGGCCGGTGTCATTCCGCTCGGCGCGGGCCTGGCCGAGTACAGCATGCCGGCGCGCAGCGAAGGCGGCTTCAGCCTGCCGGCGATCGACCCGTCGAGCCTCGGCCGCGACAAGCGGGCCCTGCCGCAGGCGGTGCCGGACTGGCTGCGCAAGACGGGCAGCTTTCCGGTGGCGCGCCCCAACGTCAAGGGCACCTACACCGAGACGGTGCGCGTGCCGGCCGGAACCACGCTGTCGGTGGTGGTCAACTAGGGGGACGCCGGGCGCGGGTCAGATCACGGCCCCGACCCGGGCCGGCCGGCCCCAGCCGCGCGGCAGCGCATGCAGCACCGCCCGCGCATCCAGCGAGGCGATCGCCACCCCGGTGTCGGCCGGGATCCGGCCTTGGGCCAGCAGCGCTTCATAGCGAAGCGCGCAGACCCGCAGGAAGGACGCGAAATTGCCGACCTCGCCGCGCGCGGCGACCAGCTCGTCGTAGAGCTTCTCGATCAGCTGCACCACCCCCATGCCGTCGCGCCCGGCGATCTCCTCGAGCACCTGCCAGAACAGGTTCTCGAGCCGGATGCTGGTGACCACGCCATGCAGGCGGATCGAGCGGGTGCGGCTGTCGTAGCTTTGCGGGTCGGCGCTGATGAACACTTCGCACATGGCCATCTCCTGGTGGTGGGGAACGCGTATCGGATGGGACTGTAGTGCCCTCAGCCCTCGATGCGGGTGCCGAGCACCCGAAGGAACTGGGCGATCCAGGCCGGATGCGCGGGCCAGGCGGGCGCGCTGACCAGGTTGCGATCGGTCACGGCCTGGTCGACCGGGATGTTCATGTACTCCGCCCCGGCGAGTTCGACCTCGGGCTGGCAGGCCGGGTAGGCCGAGACCTTGCGGCCCTTCAGCAGTCCGGTGACCGCCAGCAGCTGGGCGCCATGGCAGACCGAAGCCACTGGCTTGTCGGCGGCCAGGAAGTGCCGAGCGATCTCGACCACGCGGGCGTTCAGGCGCAGGTATTCGGGGGCGCGGCCGCCGGGGATCACCAGGGCGTCGTAGGCCTCGGGCCGGACGTCCGAGAAATTCGCATTGAGCGTGAAGCGGTGGCCCGGCTTCTCGCTGTAGGTCTGGGCGCCCTCGAAGTCGTGGATCGCGGTGTGGACCCAGTCGCCGGCCTTCTTGTCGGGAGCGACGGCGTGCACCGTGTGGCCCACCGCCTGCAGCGCCTGGAACGGCACCATGGTCTCGTAGTCCTCGGCGTAGTCGCCGCAGAGCATGAGGATCTTGCGCGTCATCGTTTGTCTCCATCAGGGATTCTGGAGACGCCATTGTTGGGAAGGTCAGGCTGCCGGTGGTAGCAATCGGCTGTGATCCTGCGCTCGGGCGCTACGAACCCAGCAGGTTGCGGCGCACGTGCAGCAGGTGATCCCGGGTGCAGGCCACGGCCCGCGCCAGGTCGCGGTCGGTCAGCGCACCGACCAGCCGGCGGTGTTCGATCTGGTAGGAGCGGCGCCGCTCCGGCGTCAGGCTGTGGCGCTTGAGCGCACCCCAGTCGTCCTGGGCGCGCGCCTGGTTGATCAGCCGGAAGATGTGGGTGACGAGCGAGTTGTGGGCGGCCAGCGCGATGGTTTCGTGCAGTTGACCGTCCCAGAGCTCGAACGCTTCCATGCTGTCCGCGGCCTCCGCCATGTCGCAGCAATGCGCCATCTTCGCGAAGTCGCTCTGGGAGGCGTTGCGGATGATCATCTCGACGATGCTCGGCTCGATGGCGAGCCTGGCCTCCATGAGTTCCGCGGGGCTGACCGAGCCCGAACCGTTCGCCAGCGCCGCGGCCGCTTCAAGGGGCGAACCGTGGCCCAGGCTGTCCGGCGCGAAGTCTTCGCTGACGTAGGTGCCGCTGCCGACGGTCTGGGTGATGAGTCCGGCCGCCTTGAGCTGTGCCAGCACGCGGCGCACGGTCGAGCGGCCGATCCCGAATGATTCGCTGAGCTGGCGCTCGGTGTCGATCCGGTGCCCCTGGCGCCATTCGCCGGACTTGAGCTTGCCCAGGATTGCGTCCCTCAATACCGCCGCGTGGTCCATCGTCGTTCCCTTGAATCGGCGAATCATACCAATTAAGCCCAATTATTCGAGTGCCTTGTCAATAAAGTTCGGCAAAATCCAAGACCAATTTGGTTCTAGAATCAACCAATCGAGCCGAATTGGGTCGGCTCACTCAACCAATTGGAGTGTCATGAAAATCGGACGTGTTTCCCATCAGGGTCGGGTGCGGATGGTGGTGGTCGACGAGGCGAGCAGCAGGGTCGCGTTCATCGGCGGCAGCTTGTCGAACCACCCGAATCCGGTCCAGGCCGTGATAGAGCGCCGCATCACGGCGAGCGAACTCGACGCGCTCAAGGAGGGCGAGGCCTCGTTCTCGGAAGTCGGCTTTCTGGCGCCGATCTCGGTGCCGGTGCGCAACATCTTCGCGGTCGGCAAGAACTACACCGAGCATGCGGCGGAGTTCGACAAGAGCGGCTTCAACGCCACCAGCAGCGGCGCCGCCGCCGTGCCGGCGTTCCCGCAGATCTTCACCAAGGCGACCACCTCGCTGGCCGGCCCGACCGACGACATCCGCTTCGATCCGGCCCACACGGCGTCGGTCGACTACGAGGGCGAGATCGGTGTCGTGATCGGCGCCGAGTGCCGCAACGTCGCCCCGGCCGATGCGCTCGGCAAGGTCTTCGGCTTCATCGCCCTCAACGACGTGACGGCGCGCGACCTGCAGAAGAACCATGCGCAATGGTTCCTGGGCAAGTCGCTCGACACCTTCTGCCCCCTGGGGCCATGGATCTCGACCGCGGACGAATCGCCGGTCGAATCGCTCGAAGTCCGCACCTGGGTGAACGGCGAACTGCGCCAGACCGGCGTGCTGACCGACCTGATCTTCGACGTCCCGACCTTGATCGCGACCTTGTCGAGGGCGATGACGCTGCTGCCGGGCGACATCATCGCCACCGGCACGCCGGTCGGGGTGGGCATCGGCCAGACGCCGCCCAAGTTCCTGCAGGACGGCGACCTGGTGCGGGTGGCGGTCAGCGGACTGGGTGAGTTGAACAACCGCGTGCGCACCCGCTGAGTGGCGGATTCCAAGAACAACGGAGACAACCGATGACCGATTCCAAGAAGCCCTGGGGGCTGCTCGCCCTGGCGGCGGCAGCACTGCTGGCGGCCGCGCCGGCCGGCGCCGAGGAAGCCTATCCCGCCAAACCGATCACGATGATCGTGCCCTTTCCGCCTGGTGGCGCCGCCGACATCGCGGCGCGGCCGGTGGCGGAAGCCATGGGGCGCTACCTGAAGCAGCCGATCGTGATCGAGAACAAGGCCGGCGCGGGCGGCGGCATCGGCATGGCGCAGGTCGCCAAGGCCAGGCCCGACGGCTACACCGTGCTGATGGCCCTGTCCTCGATCGTGGTGCTGCCCGAGGCCGACGCCATCCTCCAGCGGCGGCCGATGTTCGAGCTGTCGCAGTTGCGGCCGGTGGCGCGCTTCACCGCGGACCCGGTGGTGCTGGTGGTCCAGGCCGACAGCCCCTGGAAGGACTTCAAGCAATTCACGGCGGCACTGCGGCAGAAACCGGGCCGCTACACCTTCGGTTCGTCCGGGAACTACGGCACCATGCATGTGCCGGTCGAGCAGATGAAGGCCGCGACCCAGACCTCCATGCTGCACATCCCCTACACCGGCGCCGGTCCCGCGGTGGTGGCGCTGCTCGGCGGGCAGGTGGATGCGGTGGCGACAGGGCCATCGACGGTGGCGGCCCACATCCAGGCTGGCAAGCTCCGTCCGTTGGCGCAGTGGGGCGAAGGGCGCATCCCGACACTGCCCGACGTGCCCAGCCTCAAGGAACTGGGGGTTCCGGTGAGCTACTCGCAATGGACCGGTGTGTTCGTTCCCGCGTCGACGCCGGATGCCGTGGTGGCCAGGCTGCGGGAAGCGGCGAAGTTCGCCGCCGGCGATGCGCGTGCGGCGCAGTCGCTGCAAGCCGCCGGGACCTACTTTCAGTACCTCGATGCGCCCGAATTCGAGCCCTTCGTGACCCGGGACGCGCAGTCGATGGCCAAGGTCGTCCAGCGGATCGGCAGGGTCGAGTAGGGGCCGATCGGCGCCCCTGTCGGCCGCTGCCTATTGCGCGGACGCGACCGAGGTCGTGCCGCCGGTCGGCGTGGTGGGTGCCGCGGCGTCCGCCACGGCGGTCACGGCCTCGACCAGGCGAAGCTCGCCTTTCGCGGCCTCACCGCTGACGATGCCTGCCGCCGATGCCAGGGTCACTGCCCCGGCCAAGATGAAGTTCCATGTCGTGTTCATTGCTGCCTCTGTAGGCATCGATTGTGCGACCGGCAACCGGCGCTGAAACGGCACAAAGAGAACAGCAGTGTTCGCTCGATAGAAACAATGACAGGGTGGCGCGGCGGCTCACTGGGTCGGCGCCGCCGCCAGCTTGGCGCAGGTGTAGCCAGGCTCGACCGAGCGGAAGCGCTCGACCACCATCTGCTCGCGCGCCGGTCCTTCCATGGCTTCGCGCACTTCGAGCCGGCCGTCGAAATTGACCAGCAGCGGGGCCGCGGGCTCCTTGCGCCATGCGAGATAGCTGCGCTGCAGGGCGGCCGCGTCCGCCGTCATCGCCAGC
This sequence comes from Variovorax sp. 10N432, assembly GCF_056394465.1. Taxonomy (NCBI): domain Bacteria; kingdom Pseudomonadati; phylum Pseudomonadota; class Betaproteobacteria; order Burkholderiales; family Comamonadaceae; genus Variovorax; species Variovorax sp. 10N432. Next base: position 16,954 of record NZ_JBFTHX010000032.1, on the reverse strand, counting down.
GGCCAGCGCTGGCCGCTGGCGCAATCGGTGAACAGGGCGGCATCCGCGAAGTAGACCAGGTCGCCGCGCCAGTGCGCGGGTTCGGCATGCAGGCTCGCCGCCAGCGAAAGGAGGGCGCCGGCGGTCCAGGCCGCGATCGGGTGGGGTCGGGTCATCCGGGTCTGCCTTTCAGGTTGCGTGCGCAAGGATTTGCGCGAACAGCGCAATTTACCTCCGGGCGCGGACACCGGCGATGCGCGGGAGAATTCGACGGCGCACCGTTGTTGCGGCGCGCCGTCAGGCGGATGATGCCGTTCGAAGGAGGCCAGTCGATGAGACACGGATGGGACCACTGTGCGGCGCCCCGCGCGCTGTCGAACAGGCCATGAGCGCGGCGGCAGGCGATCTCGGGGGGCTCGATGCGCCCGACCCGACCGATCGCGCGCGTGCGCTCGCCACGCTGGTGGTCGCCGGCCGGGCGTCGACGGCGGTGCTGCTCGACGCGCTTGGAAGCGGCGATGCCCGGGTGCGCGAAAAGGCGGCGCAGGGCCTCGCCGAGATCGCCGACCCGCGGGCCGCCGACGCCCTGCGCGCCGCGCTCGCCGACAGCGATCCGCTGGTGCGCGGTCGCGCCGCCCAGGCGCTGGCCGCGATCGGCACGCCCGATTCGCTCGACGCGCTCGCCCGCACCTTCGACGACCATCCCGACGAACTGCGGACCCCGCACACGCTCGCCACCTACGTGCTGATGGCGCGCGGCGCCGATGCGCTGCCGGTGATCGCCCCGCTGCTGGATGCGCCTGCGCCGCTGACCCGCCAGCGCGCCTTCGCGGTGCTGCAGGCGGTGGTCCCCATGCTGCCCGGCGTCGACGAATGGGGCCCGCTCTGGCGCTCGCTCGGCGCCTTCGACCCGAACGACCCCGACGCCGCCGCGCGCAGCGCCGCCGCGGCCCAGTGGCGGCGCTGGATCGAGGCCCGCGAACCCTAGCCATTGCGGCCCACGCAGGCAGGTCGGCGGGTACATTGCGTGATCCACCATCGAAGCCGAAGGCCAACGCATGCGTCGTGTCGCGTCCCTGATCCTGCTGGTCGTCCTGCTCGCCGCCTGCACGACCGTCGCCCTCCAGCGCTTCGACGAACTCTACGGGCCGGCCGACCCGAAACGCTTCGACCACCCCCTGGCCCCGCCGCCCGGCGAGTCGTATGCGCAGACCGTGCAGCCGATCCTCGACCGCCGCTGCGTGGTCTGCCATGCCTGCTACGACGGCCCCTGCCAGCTCAAGGCGACAGCTTGGGAGGGGCTGGCGCGCGGTGCCAGCAAGACCCCGGTGTACGACGCCTCGCGCCTGCTGGCGGCGCAGCCGACGCGGCTCTTCGTCGATGCGCAGCAGCCCTCCGAGTGGCGCGACCTGGGCTTTTTCCCGGTGCTCAACGAGCACACGCCCACGCCCGAGGTCAATCGCACGGCGGGCCTGATGCACCGCCTGCTGATGCTGAAGGAAAAACACCCGCTGCCGACCCGCGGCACGGTGGGTGGCGGGCTCGATTTCTCGATCGACCGCGCCGCGATGTGCCCGGCGGGCGCCGAGATCGACGACTACGAGCGCAAGACGCCGCTCGGCGGCATGCCCTTCGGCCTGCCGGGGCTGAGCCCGTCCGAGCTGGGCGTGCTGACCCGCTGGATCGAGCGCGGCGCACCCTTCGAGGGCGCGCCGGCGCTGCCGCCGCCGGCTCGGCAGCGGATCGCGATGTGGGAGCGCTTCCTGAACGGCGATTCGCTGAAGGAGCGGCTGTTCAGCCGCTACGCCTACGAGCACCTGTTTCTCGCCCACCTGTACTTCGACGACGATCCGCAGCGGCAGTACTTCAAGCTGGTGCGATCGGCGACGCCGCCGGGCGCGCCGGTGCAGCTGATCGCGACCCGACGCCCGGTCGACGACCCGGGCGTCGAGCGCGTCTACTACCGCCTCGTGCCCGAGCGCGAGACCATCGTCGCCAAGACCCACATGCCCTACGCGCTCGGGGCGGCGCGCATGGCCCGCTGGCGCTCGCTGTTCCTCGACGTGCCCTACACGGTCGATCGGCTGCCGGGCTACAGCGCCGACACCGCGGCCAATCCCTTTGCGACCTTCGCCGCGCTGCCGGTGAACGCGCGCTACCGCTTCATGCTCGACGAGGCGGAGTTCACGATCATGGGGTTCATCAAGGGTCCGGTGTGCCGCGGCCAGATGGCGCTCGATGTGATCGAGGATCGCTTCTGGGTGACCTTCCTCGCGCCCTCGGAGGGCAACGACAAGGCACAGGCGGACCTGCTCACGCGCGACGCCAACCTGCTGCGGCTGCCGACCGGCCGCAGCACCGAAGAGGTGGTCACGCCGTGGCTGCACTATGCGCGGCTCGAGAACGAGTACCTGCGCGCCAAGTCGGCGTTCCTGGCCCGCAGCCTGGGCAGCCCGCAGAACCTCGACCTGCGCCTGCTGTGGGATGGCGATGGCCGCAACGGCAACGCCGCGCTCACCGTGTTCCGGCACTTCGACAGCGCCAGCGTGGTCAAGGGGCTGGTCGGCGAGGCGCCGAAGACCGCCTGGGTCATCGGCTATCCGCTGCTCGAACGCATCCACTATCTGCTGGTCGCCGACTACGACGTCTTCGGCAACGTCGGGCACCAGCTCAACTCGCGTCTCTACATGGATTTCCTGCGGATGGAGGGCGAGTTCAATTTCCTGGTCCTGCTGCCGCAGGCACAGCGCATCGCGACCCGCGACCTCTGGTACCGCGCCGACAGCGAGGCCACGCGCGAGCAGGTCTATGGCGGGCCGTCGACCACGCTGGCGCTCGACACCGGCATCCGCTACCAGAGCGCCGATGCCCGGCTCGAACTGCTCGGCATGATCAAGGCGCGGCTGGCGCCGGTGCTGGACCGGGGCTTCGAGCTCGACCGCGCGCCGCCGGACTGGCGGGCGCCGCTGCAGGAACTCGGCGCGGTGCGCGGCGCGTCGCTGCAATGGCTGCCGGAGGATGCCGCACTGGTGGTCGAGGCGCCCGGCGGCGCGCCGGCCACCTTCAGCCTGCTGCGCGACACCGGGCATGCAAGCGTGTCGCACCTGCTCGGCGAGCGCAAGGAGCTTCGTCCCGACGAGAACGCATTGACGCTGGTGCCCGGCGTGATCGGCGCCTATCCGAACGTGTTCCTGCGCGCCAGCCCGGCGCAGCTGCCGGCCATGGCCGAGGCGATCCGCGGCCTGAAGTCCGAGGCGGACTATGCGGCCTTCGCCGAGCGCTTCGCGGTGCGGCGCACCAACCCCGGCTTCTGGACCGTCAGCGATGGGCTGGTCGAGCGCTACCGGCGCGACCAGCCGCTGCAGGCGGGCGTGCTCGACCTCAATCGCTACGAGAACCGCTAGCGCCCAGTTCGTCGAGGATCGGGCAGTCGGGCCGATGGTCGCCATGGCAGCAGTCCGCCAGGCGCTCCAGCGTCCGCTTCATCGCCGTCATCTCCTCGATCCGCCGGTGCAGGTCGGCCGCATGGTCGAGCGCGATGCGCTTGACGTCGGCGCTGGCGCGGCCCTTGTTCTGCCACAGCTTCAGCAGCTCGGCGATCTCGCCCATGCTGAAGCCCAGGTCGCGCGCCCGCCGGATGAAGCGCAGCGTGTGCACGTTGCTGTCGGTGTACTGCCGGTAGCCGGCGTCGGTGCGGGCCACGTCGGGCAGCAGGCCGAGCGACTCGTAGTGCCGCACCATCTTGGCCGACACCCCCGAGCGGGCCGCCGCCTCGCCGATGTTGAAGGGTTCCATGGCTACCGGACCTGTCCTTTCCAGCGCCGCAGCAGCAGCGCATTGCCGACCACGCTGACGCTGCTGAAGGCCATCGCGGCGCCGGCGATGACCGGGTTCAGCAGCCCGAAGGCCGCCAACGGAATGCCGACCACGTTGTAGGCGAAGGCCCAGAACAGGTTCTGGCGGATCTTGGCGTAGGTGCGGCGCGAGATGTCGATCGCATCGGCGACCAGCGCCGGGTCGCCGCGCATCAGCGTGATGCCGGCGGCGTGCATCGCGACATCGGTGCCGGTCGACATCGCGATGCCGACGTCGGCCGCGGCCAGTGCCGGCGCGTCGTTGATGCCGTCGCCCACCATGGCGACGCGCGTGCCGTCGGCCTTCAGCTGTCCGATGATGGCGGCCTTGTCCTCCGGCAGCACCTCGGCGCGCACCGTGTCGATCTTCAGCAGCCGGGCCACCGCCTCGGCGCTGCCGCGGTTGTCGCCCGACACCAGCGCGGTGCGGATGCCTTGCGCATGCAGCCGCGCGATGGCGGCCGCGGCGCTGGCCTTGGGCTGGTCGCCGAAAGCCAGCAGGCCGACCAGGGTGGGGCGGTCGCTCAGGTCGGCCAGCCAGGACACGGTCCGCCCTTCGGTCTGCAACTGCTGCGCCCGCTCGCCGAGCCTGCCCAGCGGCACCGAGAGCTCGCGCATGTAGCGGCCGCTGCCCAGCCGCAGTTCGCGCCCGCCGACCTCGGCCGAAACACCGCGCCCGGCCACTGCGCGCACCGCGTTCGCGCGCCCTGGTTCGATGCCGGCCTCGCGGGCCGCCGCCAGCACCGCGCGGGCGAGCGGATGCTCGCTGCCCGACTGCAGTGCCGCGCTGGCCCGCAACAGGCCATCGCGATTGCCGTCGACCGCCTCGCAGGCCACGAGCTCGGGCCGGCCCTCGGTCAGTGTGCCGGTCTTGTCGAAGGCGACGATGCCGACCCCGTGCGCCACTTCCAGCGCCTCGGCGTCCTTGATCAGCACGCCATGGCGGGCGGCGACGCCGGTGCCGGCCATGATCGCGGTCGGCGTCGCCAGCCCGAGCGCGCAAGGACAGGCGATGACCAGCACCGCCACCGCGTTGAGGATGGCGCTTTCCCACGCGCCGGTGCCGAGGCCCCAGGCCAGGAAGGTCAGCAGCGCGATGCCGATCACCACCGGCACGAAGACGCTGCTCACGCGGTCGACCAGGCGCTGGATCGGCGCCTTCTTCGCCTGCGCCGACTCGACCAGCCGGACGATCCGCGACAGCGTCGTCTCGGCGCCGATCGCGGTGGTTCGCACCAGCAGCAGACCTTCGCCGTTGACCGAGCCGCCGGTCACGCGGTCGTCCACCTGCTTGGCGACCGGCAGCCCTTCGCCGGTGATCAGCGATTCGTCGACGTCGCTCCGGCCTTCGACCACCCGGGCGTCGACCGGCACGCGCTCGCCCGGCCGGATGACCACCAGGTCGTCGATGCGCACTTGCGCCAGCGCGACGTCCTGCTCGACGCCGCCGCGCCGCACGCGGGCGTGCTCGGGGCGCAGCGCGTGCAGCGCGCGGATCGCCTCGGTGGTCTGGCGCTTGGCCCGCGTCTCGAGCCACTTGCCGAGCAGGACCAGGGTGACGACCACCGCCGAGGCCTCGAAGTACAGGTGCGGCGGCATGCCATGGCCGGCATGGGCGAAGAGCAGGTACATGCTGAGCCCGTAGGCGGCGCTGGTGCCGAGGGCCACCAGCAAGTCCATGTTGCCGGCGCCCGCCTTCAGCGCCTTCCAGCCGGCGCGGTAGAAGCGGGCGCCGAGCCAGAACTGGACCGGTGTCGCGAGCACCAGCTGCATCCAGGCGGGCAGCATCCAGTCGCCGCCGAAGAGCAGCCCGGCCATCGGCAGCACCAGCGGCGTCGACAGGATCGCCGCGGTGGCGACTCGCCAGCCTTCGTTGCTGCGGCGCGGCGGCGCGGCCGCGTCCCCGCCATCGTCGGATGTCGGCGCTTCGCCCTCGAGATGCGCCTGTCCGACGCCGTAGCCGGCTTTCTCGATGGCGGCACGCAGGCTGGCGAGCGCCACCGAGCCGTCGGTGTGCACGCTCGCCTCCTCGGTCGCCAGGTTGACGCTGGCCTCGGTGACGCCGGTCACGGCGCCCAGCGCCTTCTCGACCCGTGCCACGCAGGATGCGCAGCTCATGCCCTCGATCGGCAGCGACCATGCCTGCAGGCCGGTCGCGGCGGCCGGCATCGCCAGGGTGGTGTTCATTCGGAAATCCTGTCCTTCACAAGCCGCCTTCGCGGAATGAAAGGAAGTGTCAACCTTACCATGATGGGAGGGTCAAGCGACTGGCGTGCGGATATCTGCCTTTTGGCGTAGTCCAAACAGAAACTAGTAGGTTTTAGTTACAGGACGTATCCTGCTTGCGTCTCGATCCGGAGGTTTCCCCATGGGCGCAAGCGACATCGACAAGATGGCCAACCTGACGACCGATTGCCGCCTGTGGGTGGACGATCCGGCCGGCTTCACCACCAGCAAGGTTGGCAGGCTGCATCACACCTACCACCACCATCCGCTGTTCCAACTCCCCGAACTCGAGGCGCTGGCCGAGGAGTTGATGCCGCTGAAGCAGTGCCGCTTCATCAGGCCGGGCATCAAGCAATCTTCGGCCTTCGCGCATGCGCCGGAGCATCCTGAGGGGCGCAGCATCGCCGAGGTTTTCCGGCGCATTGAGGAGCCGGGCTCCTGGATCGCGCTCTACAACGTCGAGGTGATTCCGCGCTACAAGGCCCTGCTCGAGAACATCCTGGGCAATGTGCAATCGGTCATCGACCGGGAGCAGCCCGGCATGTTCCTGGTGACCGGCTTCATCTTCATCTCGGCGCCGCCTTCGGTGGTGCCCTTCCACATCGACCGCGAGAACAATTTCTGGCTGATGCTGCGGGGACGCAAGGTGATGAACGTCTGGGACCGCACCGACCGCGTGGTGGTGCCGGCCAAGACGGTGGAGGACTACATCGTCGCCCACGTGGCGCGGGACGTTCGCCTGAAGGACGGCTTCACCGAGCGCAGCCACGAGTTCGAGACCCGGCCGGGCGACGGCGTCTACTTCCCGAGCACGTCGCCACACATGACGCGCACCGATCCCGGCTGGGCCGAGGCCGGGGAGGGCGTTGCGGTTTCGGTCGGCGTCAACTTCTATACCTCGGTCACGCGCCGGACGGCGCGCCTGCACCAGGTCAACCGCCTGCTGCGCAAGTGTGGGCTGTCGCCGAGCTATCCCGGAGAGTCGCCGCGGGTCGATGCGATCAAGGCGCCGATCGGCAGGCTGGTCGGCGCCACGCGCTGGAAGCTCACGCAGCTGCGCAAGCCCGAGAAAAGAGGCGAGCTGCCGCCCCCCGGCTCGTTCTGAGCGGGTTCAGCGGCGCAGCATTTCGCGCCCGCCGACCGCCGGCGCGTCGTTGCCCCACGAGCCGCGCACGAAGGTCAGCACCGCGGCGACCTCGTCGTCGTCCAGCGCCTGGTTGAAGGGCGGCATGCCGTAGGGGCGCGGGTTGCCCGCGGTGGCCGGCAGGAAGCCGCCGTGGCGCACCACCTGGATCAGGTTGGCGGTCGATGCCATGAGCACGGCCCGGTTGCCGGCCAGCGGGGGATAGGCGCCCAGGGCACCCTGGCCGACGTCGCCGTGGCAGTAGGCGCAGCGCTGGTCGTAGATCTTGCCGCCGCGTTCCATCACGCGGGCGTCGCGGCGGATCGGCGCCCCGCCCGCCGTTGCCGCCTCCGACGCCGGCAGCGCCTTCAGGTAGACGGCCATCGCGTGCAGATCCGCTTCGTCGAGGTACTGGGTGCTGCGGAAGACCACGTCGGCCATCGGCCCCATGACCGAGCCGCGCGCCGAGGTCCCGGTCTTGAGCAGCGCCACGATGTCGCGCGGGTCCCAGTCGGCGACGCCGGCTTCGCGCTTCGAGGTGAGCGAGGGCGCATACCAGTTCTCGACCGGGATCAGCCCGCCCGAGAGGCCGAGCTTTTCTTCGGTGGCGCCGAGCACGTTGCGCGTGCCGTGGCAGGCGATGCAATGGCCCAGGCCCTCGACCAGGTAGGCGCCGCGGTTCCATTCGGCCGGCCGCGCCGGATCGGCGACGAAGCCGCCCGGCGTGAAGGACAGCGCCCGCCAGACCGCCAGCGCGGCCTGGGTGTCGTAGGGGAATCGCAGCTGGTGCGCCAGGTTGGGCGTCGGGGCGGGCGCGACGCTTCGGAGGTAGGCGAAGAGGGCGTCTGAATCCTCCCGCGTCACCCGCGTGAAGTTCGGGTAGGGGAAGGCGGGGTAGAGCAGGCGCCCGTCCTTCGAGCGGCCGTTGTGCATCGCGCGCCAGAAGTGCGCGGCATTCCAGCTGCCGATGCCGGCCTGGGGGTCGGGCGTGAGATTGCTCGAGAACACCGTGCCGAACGGCGTCTCGATGCCGACCCCGCCGGCATAGGCGGCGCCGCCGCGGGTCGTGTGGCAGCCGGCGCAGTTGCCGGCCAGGGCCAGGTAGCGGCCGCGCTCGACCTGCGCCGCGCTTGGCGTGACCGGGGCGGCGGCCATATCGGCGGGCAGCGGATCCTCGCCGCGCGTGTTGAGTGCCACCACGGCCACCACGCACAGCAGGGCGAGGCTCGCCAGGACGGCCAGCAGGATGAGGAGACGTCGCATGGCGGGCTTCATCGGTCCAGGGCGCTGCAAGGGATCGGCAGGGGGCCCGGGAGGGTGGCCGCCGGATGGCTGTCGGCCGGCACCGGCTGCAGCGCCAGCCAACTGGTCACGGCATTGATGTCGGCGGTCGTGAGTTTCCTGCCGACCTCGGCCATGCAATCGGGCGCCAGCGCGTGGCGGTCGTTGGTGAGCCAGGCGCCGAGCTGGGACGAAAGATAAAGGCGCGGCAGGCCGAGCAGGCCGGGGATGCCCGGCAGGACGCCGGTCAGCGCCTGGCCGTGGCATTGCGCGCAGGCCGGGATGCCGCGCGTCGCGTCGCCCTGGTAGGCCAGCGCCAGCCCGCGCGCCAGCATCGCGGGGGTGGCGTCGGTCGCGGCCGGCGTCGGCGGGTAGGGCAGGTCGAGCCCGGCGAAGTAGGCCGCGAGCTCGCGCAGGTAGGCGTCCGACAGGTGCTGCACCATGTGCGTCATGTCGGTGTTGAAACGGCGGCCGTCCCGAAAGCTGCGCAGCTGGTTGAACAGGTAGACCTCGGGCTTGCCCGACAGGCGCGGGAAATAGCCGTCGGCGCTGGCGCCCTCGCGGCCGTGGCAGGCGATGCAGGCCGCGGCCCGCTGGGCGATGGTGTCGGGAACCTGCATCGGGGGCGTGGCGGCGGATGCCGCCAGGCTCCAGGCGGCAAGCAGCAGGCTTTGCAGGAGGCGGGGGATTTTCATGCGTGGCGCTTTGATTCTCAGCCCCCGACTGTCGGCGATCGGCGCCCAAAAGAACAGGCTCAGTGCGACGCCAATCGATGGGATCAGTTGAGCCGCTACAGTCGGTGCATGCAATGGCGATACCTTCAGATGCCAGGGTGGCTGCGGCTGCTGTGCGGCGCCGCGGTGGGCGTGGCGGTCGGCTTCGGGCTCGGCCTGCTGCCGAAGCCGATCGATGGCGTCGCGCGGGGGCTGCTGGGCTGGTGCGTCGGGGCCGCGGCCTACCTGCTGCCCGCCTGGTGGCTGGCCGAGACCTGCGACCCCGATCGCACCCGCGCGCGGGCCCAGGCGCAGGACCAGCCCAGCGCCCTGATCCTGGCCATCATGGTGAGCGTGATCGGCGTCAGCATGGTGGTGATCGCCATGCTGCTGCAGAGCGTGCCGCAGCTGAGCGGCGCCCAGCGCATCGGACATATCGCGCTGGGCCTGGTGGCGCTGACCGGCTCGTGGCTGATGATCCATACGATCTACGCCTTTCACTACGCGCACCGCTACTACCAGGCGGAACTCGCGCCGAAGCCGCAGGGGCCGGGCCTCAAGTTCCCGGGCAAGCTGCCCCCCGACTATTTCGACTTCCTCTATCACTCCTTCGTGGTCGGCATGACCTCGCAGGTGTCGGACGTGCAGGTGACCTCGCACGAGATGCGCCGCATCACGCTGGTGCACGGCGTGCTGTCGTTCGGCTTCAACATGCTGGTGCTGGCGCTGTCCATCAACGTCGTGGCCTCGTCGATGCAGGCCGGCGCGGGGTGACGCCGCGTCAACCGGCGGCCACGCGGCGACGGCCCAGCTTGACCAGTCCGGTCGATAGCGCGACGCCGCAGACGATCACCAGCGCGCAGACCAGCATCCACTGCGTGATCCGCTCGCCCAGGAACACCGCGCCGTAGAACAGCGCGAACACCGGCACCAGGAAGGTCACGGTCAGGGCGCGTGCCGGGCCGGCCCGCTCGATCAGGCGGAAGAACAGGACGTAGGCCAGGCCGGTGCAGGCGGTGCCGACCGCCACCAGCGCCAGCCAGGCCTTGAGGCTCGGCATCTGCGCCGGCCACAGCCAGACTGCGGGCAGCACCAGCGCCAGGGTGGCGCCGACCTGGCTGCCCGCAGCGGTCGCCATCACCGGCACGCCGGTCAGGTACTTGCGCGTCAGGCTGGCCGAGAAGGCATAGCAGATGCAGGCCGCGAGGCAGGCCGCGATGGCCCAGCGCGCGGCGCCCTCGTCGGCGCCGGAATGGAAGCCGGCGGTGCGGCCGGCCAGCATCGCCACCCCGGCGAAGCCGATCACCAGGCCGAGGATGCGCGAGCCGTCGGGCCGGTCCTTGAACCAGCCCCAGGCGACCAGCGCGCCGAACATCGGCACCGTGGCGTTGATGACCGCCGCCAGCCCGCTGTTGAGGGTCAGCAGCCCGAAGGCGAAGAAGGCGAAGGGCAGGCCGGAATTGAGGACGCCGATGCCGAGCGCGGGCTTCCAGTGCTGCTTGAAGGCCGGCCATTGGCCGCGCAGGAACATCAGCGGCAGCAGGCACAGCATCGCGATCCCGACCCGCACCGCGGCGGTCGGCAGCGCGCCGAACTCGGCCGCGCCGATGCGCATGAACAGGAACGATGCGCCCCACAGCGCGCCGAGCAGCAGCAGGTCGACCAGCCAGGCACGGCTCGCGGTCGGGGGGCTGGTGGTCTGGCTGATCGTGGGAGTCGCCGCGGTCGTTCCGCCTGCCGTGCATTCGCCTTCGCTCACAGAGCCCCTTCCAGTTCCAGCAGCGCGGTCTTGCGCTCGAGCCCGCCAGCATAGCCGGTGAGCGAACCGTCGGCGCCGAGCACCCGGTGACAGGGCACGATGACGCTGATCGGGTTGCGCCCGACCGCCGCGCCGACCGCGCGCACCGCGGCCGGCTTGCCGACGCCGGCGCTCAGCGCGCCATAGCTGGTGGTCTGGCCGGCCGGGATCGCGCGCAGCGCCTGCCATACCGACTGCTGGAAGGCGGTGCCGTGCGACAGGTCCAGCGGCAACTCGAAACTGTCGCGGCGGCCGGCGAAATAGTCGTCGAGCTGGGCCGCGGCCTGGCGCAGCACCGGGTGGGCATCGTCGGTCACCCAGCCGCGGGTGTCGGGCCAGTGGCGCTGGTGATCGAACCAGGCGCCGGCCAGGCCCTGGTCGGTGGCCGCCAGCGTGATGCCGCCGAGCGGGCTGTCGATGTGGGTAGTGAAGAGGGTCGAGGTCTTGAACTTCATGGCAGTCAGGCGATGGCGCCGGTGCGGGTTCGGGGTTCTTCGGCGGGCGCAGCGGCTTTCGGGGCGGACGTGGGGCGGTGCCAGGCGCGCAGCACGGCATAGCCGCGCCACGGCCGCCAGGCCTGCGAGGCGTCGGCCGCGGCGCGCGCCGAGCCGACGCCGAGGGCTTTCTGCAGCGCCACGTCGCCGGCCGGGAAGGCATCGGGCCAGCGCAGCGCCCGCATCGCGATGTATTGCGCGGTCCAGTCGCCGATGCCCGGCAGCGCCTGCAGCGCCGCCAGCGTGGTCGGCACGTCGGCGCCGGCGTGGAGCGTGAGCCGGCCGGCGAGCATCTCTTGCGCCAGCGCGAGCAGCGCGGCCTGCCGCTGGCGCACGATGCCGAGCCGGCCGAGTGCGTCGCCGCTGGCGCCGGCGATGGCCGCCGCCGTGGGGAACAGGCGGTCGAGGCCGTCGATCGGCGTCGCGATCGGCTCGCCGAAGGCCTCGACCAGGCGCGAGCCCAGCGTGCGCGCGGCAGCCACGGTGATCTGCTGGCCCAGCACCGCGCGCACCGCGAGTTCGAAGCCATCGACCGTGCCGGGGACGCGCAGTCCGTCGCCGTCGGGAAAGCTGGCGTGCAGCACGCTGTTGATCACCATCGGCTCGGCATCGAGGTCGAACAGCGCTCGGACCCGGCTGATGACCGTCGGCAGCACCGCGGCGAGCGACTCGCCGACCTGCAGCAGGACCTGCTCGCGCGCGGGGTCGAAGCGCAGCTGAAGCCAGCCCGCGTGGCTGCGGCCGGCCTGGGCGACGCGCAGGGTCCGCGCGAACTGGGACTGGCCGGCGCGCTCGGTCATCTGCTCGACGCCGCGCAACGCCCGGCGGCCGAAAAAGCCGAGCATCGCCTCGCTGTCGCAGGGCGGCCGGTAGCCGAGCCGCACGCTGACCGAATCGCCTTCGCGCCCGGCGCTGGCGGCGCCGGCGCGGCGCAGGGCGCTCGGGTTCAGGCCGTAGTGGGCGACGAAGGCGGCGTTGAAGCGGCGCACGCTGGCAAAGCCGCTGGACATCGCCACCTGCGTCATCGGCAGGCGGGTGTCGGCGATCAGCTGCTTGGCGGCCAGCAGGCGGCGGGTCTGCAGGTATTGCAGCGGCGAGACGCCGAACTGGGTCTCGAAGATGCGGCGCAGGTGGCGATCGCTGACGCCGAGCCGGGCCGCGATGCGCGCGGCGCCCGGTCCGTCGTCGCTCCAGGCGTCGGGCTCGTCGATCAGGCGCGCGGCCTGCAGCGCCAGGATGCGCGAGGCGTCCTCGGTCGACCAGCTCGCGGCCCGCGGCGCCAGCTCGGGACGGCAGCGCAGGCAGGGCCTGAAGCCGGCCGCCTCGGCCTGCGCGGCATGCCTGAAGAAACAGCAGTTCTCGCGCCGCGGCAGCTTGACCCGGCAGACCGGCCGGCAATAGATGCCGGTCGAGGTCACGCCGGTGAAGAAAGACCCGTCGAAGCGTGCATCGTGCGCCTTCATGGCCAGGTAGCAGGCATCGCTTTCGAGTCCGGCGGAAGGGGCGGGGGCGGCTGGCATGCGGAGATGATAGGGCTGCGCTTTGAGCAAGAGTAGCCGTTTCCGGACATCTGGCTCGCTGGGGCCATGCCTACAATGTTCGACGTTTTAGGAACTTTCAGGGGATATCCTTCATGCAGCTCAGTGCGTCGATCTTCAAGGCCTATGACATCCGCGGCGTCGTGCCCGCCACGCTCGACGCGGAAGTCGCCGAGGCCCTCGGCAGGGCCTTCGGCAGTGCGGCGCGCGCGGCCGGCGAGACGACGGTGGCGGTGGGGCGGGACGGACGCCTGTCGGGCCCGGCGCTGGCCCAGGCACTGATCCGCGGCCTGGTCGCCACGGGCATCGAAGTCATCGATGTCGGTGCGGTGACCACGCCGATGCTCTATTTCGCGGCCCATACGCTGTGCCGCAGCGGCATCCAGGTGACCGGCAGCCACAACCCGAAGGACTACAACGGCTTCAAGATGGTCCTGGCCGGCCGCGCCATCTACGGCGACGAGATCCAGGGCCTGCGCCAGGTCATGGAGGCGGGCAGCGCGGCATTGGCCGATGGCGGCAGCGTGCGCAAGGTCGACGTCACCGAGGCCTACACCCGGCGCATCGTGGGCGACATCAAGCTCGCGCGGCCGCTGAAGATCGTGGTCGATTCGGGCAACGGCATCGCCGGCGCGTCGGCACCGGCGATCCTGCGTGCCATCGGCTGCGAGGTCACCGAGCTGTTCAGCGAAGTCGACGGCAATTTCCCCAACCACCATCCCGACCCGAGCAAGCCCGAGAACCTCAGGGACCTGATTGCCGCGCTGAAGGCCGGTGACGCCGAACTCGGCCTGGCCTTCGACGGCGACGGCGACCGCCTGGGCATCGTCACCAAGGACGGCAGCAACATCTACCCCGACCGCCAGATGATGCTGTTCGCGCAGGACGTGCTGTCGCGGGTGCCGGGCGGCACCATCGTCTACGACGTCAAGTGCTCGCAGCGCCTGGGCCCGGCGATCGCCGCCGCGGGCGGCCAGCCGCTGATCTACAAGACCGGCCATTCGCTGATCAAGGCCAAGATGAAGGAGATCGATTCGCCGCTGGGCGGCGAGATGAGCGGCCACATCTTCTTCAAGGAGCGCTGGTTCGGCTTCGACGACGGCACCTATGCCGGCTGCCGGCTGCTCGAGATCCTGAGCAAGAGCCCGAACGCGAGCGACGTGCTCAACGCGCTGCCGACCAGCTTCTCGACGCCCGAGCTCAACGTTGCCTGCGCCGAGGGCGAGCCGCATGCGGTGGTCGCCAAGCTGGTCGAGAGCGCGAAGTTCGCGCCGCCGGCGCAGGTCTCGACCATCGACGGCGTGCGGGTCGACTGGCCCGACGGCTTCGGCCTGGTCCGGGCATCGAACACGACGCCGGTGCTGGTGCTGCGTTTCGAGGGCCAGACCGAGGCCGCGCTGCACCGCATCGAGGGCGAGATGCTGGCGCTGCTGCGCAGCGTCAAGCCCGACGCGAAGCTGGCCGAGGCCGCGCACTGAGGCCGGCCCGAGCGTGCGTTCGCTGCTGCTGCGCCTCTACGGCGCCTTCACCACCCTGGCCCAGCCGCTGGTGCGGCGCAAGCTGCGGCGCCGCGCCGCGGCCGAGCCCGGCTACGCGCACGCCGTCGAGGAGCGCTTCGGCCACTACGACGCCGAGGCCGTCGGCACCGGCTGGTGCTGGATCCATGCGGTGTCGCTGGGCGAGGCGCGGGCCGCCGGCATCCTGATCGAGGAACTGCGCCGGCAGTACCCGGGCATTCCGATCCTGCTCACCAACGGCACCGCCACCGGTCGCGAGGAGGGCGCCAAGCTGCTGCAGCCCGGCGACCTGCAGGTCTGGCAGCCCTGGGATTCGCCGGGCGCCGTGGCCCGATTTCTCGATCGCTTCCGGCCGCGCATCGGCGTGCTGATGGAAACCGAGGTCTGGCCCGAGATGACCGCCGCCTGCACCGAACGCGGCATTCCGCTGGTGCTGGCCAATGCGCGGCTCAACGAGAAGTCGCTGGCCGGGGCCGAGCGGCTCGCCTGGCTGGCGCGGCCCGCTTACTCGGCGCTGGCCGCCGTGTGGGCCCAGACCGAGGCCGATTCGCATCGGCTGGTGTCGCTGGGCGCCAAGGTCGCGGGCGTCTACGGCAACCTCAAGTTCGACGCCACGCCGGACATGCGGCAGCTCGCCGCAGCGGCCAAGCTTCGCGGGCAGCTGCCCAAGCCGATCGTGGTCTTCGCAAGCTCGCGCGATGGCGAGGAACGGCAGCTGCTCGAGGTGCTCAAGCGCTTCGGCGCGCTGGCGCCGGTGCCGCCCGAGCAGGAGGCCGTCCGTTCGATCGCCCGCCGCGTGCACGACGTGCAGTGGATGATCGTGCCGCGGCACCCGCAGCGCTTCGACGAAGTCGCGGCGCTGGTCGAGTCGCATGGCTTCGCGGTGGCGCGGCGCAGCGCCGCCGGCGCTCCGGCCGAGTCCGAGATCTGGCTCGGCGATTCGCTGGGCGAGATGGCGCTCTACTACGGCCTGGCCGATGTCGCGTTGCTTGGCGGCAGCTTCGAGGCGCTGGGCGGCCAGAACCTGATCGAGGCCGCGGCCTGCGGCTGCCCCGTGATCATGGGTCCGTCGACCTTCAACTTCGCGGAGGCGGCCGAGCTGTCGCTGGCGGCCGGTGCCTCGCAGCGGGTGCCGGACATGGAGCACGCCGTGACGGCGGCGCTCAAGCTGACCGAGAACCCCGAGCGCCGCGAGGCGATGTCGCAGGCCGCGCTGGCCTTCGCCAACGCCAACCGCGGGGCGGCCGAACGCACCGCCACGGCACTGCTGGCGATCGCGGAGGCGGCCTCGCCGGTGGGCGAGGAGCGGGCGGAGCCGCGGCTGGAGTAGGGACAGGCCGTTTGCGGCAAGGGCCTTGCCGCAAGCGGCCGGCCGGTTTCTTGAAAGGGTTGCCCGGTCGGCGCGCGCTGTGGTGACCGATCCCGGAATACGTGTCCCGCCGCCACGCAGGACCCGGTGATGCGGCGCTCTCCTACGGGAACGGGATTTGACGGCGCCTAGGCTCGCGCTCTCATTGAACGAGACCGCCATGGCCAAAAAACTTCCCTCCCCCTCAGCCGAACTCGACGCCGCGCGCGCCGCGGCACGAAACACCGACAGCGGTCCTGCCACGCCCGCTCCGCCCGCTGCGGGCAAGGGCGATCCGCCAGCCCAGAGGGCGATCGACACCCAGGCTCTCGCCGACGGCATGCCGGCCAATCCGAACAAGTCCCTGGAATATGGTGAAGCAAACGCACCGACGCCGCCCGTCGGCGCCAGAGTGAGCCCGCCTTCGAGATTGCCTACCGGCAGCACGTTGTCCGAACGGAACTTCTCCGGCAAGACCGGCACTGTCGCGTTGGAAGGCGTCAACGCCACGATCGACACCCTCGATCGCGTTCGCGTGGACGCCGGTGGACAGCAACTGACCACCAACCAGGGCGTTCCGATCGCCGACAACCAGAACTCGCTCAAGGCAGGCGCGCGGGGCCCGGCCTTGCTCGAGGACTTCATCCTGCGAGAGAAGATCACGCACTTCGACCACGAGCGAATTCCCGAGCGCATCGTTCATGCGCGGGGCTCCGGCGCACACGGCTTCTTCGAATGCTACGAGCCGCTCACGCGATACACCAAGGCCGCGCCCTTCAAGGAAGCTGGCAAGGTCACGCCGGTGTTCGTGCGGTTCTCCACCGTTGCGGGCGAAAGGGGCTCCAAGGACACGGCGCGCGATGTGCGCGGCTTCGCGGTCAAGTTCTACACCGACGAAGGCAACTGGGACCTGGTCGGCAACAACATGCCGGTCTTCTTCATCCAGGACGCGATCAAGTTTCCCGACCTGGTGCATGCGGTCAAGCCCGAGCCGCATCACCAGATGCCGCAGGCGGCCAGCGCCCACGACACGTTCTGGGATTTCGTCTCGCTGATGCCGGAGTCAACGCACATGCTGATGTG